>URHP01000049.1 GCA_900547645.1 uncultured Eubacteriales bacterium | reverse complement strand
GTCTTGTTCCCGTGCGCATAGCCGATGAGGCGGTCGATCGCGCCGTCGCCGTATCCCGCGGGCACCAGCTCGCCCGTCGCGGCGATCACGTCCTTGATATGAAAGTACTCGCACCGTTCCGCAAGGGGCAGCGTGTCCTCCGCCCGCTCGCCCACCTGCAGGAAGTTGGCGGGATCGTAGACGAATTTCCAGCCCTCCAGCCCCTCCATCAGCTCGCGCACGCGTGCGGCCGTATCGCCGTAAATTTCCTTTTCGTTCTCGTGATAGAGCGTCACGCCCCAACGGCGCGCGCGCTCCGCCATCGCGTTGCACACGTCCAGCACCCTGTTCTTTTCGCCGTATGCGTGAAAGAAGCTGAATGCGCGCACCTTGTCCGTTCCGAGCGCCGCCGCAAGCTCGCAGACGTGCTCGGCAACGTCGAGATACGCCTCGTCCGCCGCCGCAAGATCGATCTTGCCGAGCGGAGAGCCCACCGACCAGACGCTGATCCCGCGGCCGGCAAGATAAGCGCGGATCTCCTTCGCCTCGCGCAGCGAAAGATCGCGGACATTCTTCCCGCCCACGCTCCGCAATTCCGTCATGCGGATGCCGTTGCGTTCCAGCGCGTCCGCCTGACCGGCAAGGTCGGCGGCGGCTTCGTCGGAAAATGCGCATAATCTGATCATACTGTCACCCCTTTCTGATTGTCTGCCCTCCGCGCACACCGCAAACGGCTTTCAATCATGCTTCTTGTGATTTTCTTACAGGATTATAGCCGCATGAAAATAAGAAGTCAATATCGTTTTTTGCACAATACATTGCAAATTCGGCACAATTGTGATATACTGTCCCCATGGCAGGCATTCAACATCAGGGACTGAGTTTTGAAAGCAAATATTCGGGCGGTTCGCTCGAAGGCGATTTTCCCCGTCACATGCACGAGGAATACGAACTATACTACTTTCTGGAGGGGGACGCGGAATACGTCGTGGGCGAAAACGTCTATCCGCTCGCGCCGTATACGCTGCTGCTCATCCGTCCCGCCGTCTATCACTTCCCCATTTTCCGTTCGGACGCGCCCTATCGGCGGCTGGTCATGAACTTTACGGAAGAAAACGTGCCGAAAGAGCTCCTTCCCGTCCTTTCCGAAGTCGGCGCATGCCGCCGCATCCCGCCGGCGGGAAGGCTGGCGCACCTTCTTTCAGATGCGGAATCTGCGGCGCAGCGGTATACCGAAGAGGACGCCTTTCTCGCCCTGAGCCGCATTCTGGGGCTGATCCTGCTTGAACTCAAATATGAGACGCCCGCGCGCGAGAGCGGCGCGGACGTCCTGCATCCTCGCCTCGGGGAGATCCTGCGCCACATCGACGCACACCTTTCGGAGCCGATGAGCGTCGCCTCCCTTGCCGCCGCCTTCTTTGTCAGCCCCTCCTGGCTGACGCACGCCTTTTCCGCCAAACTGCACATCGGCGTCATGCAGTACGTCAACTCCAAAAAAGTGCTGCGCGCGCAGAGGCTCATCCGCGCGGGCATGTCTCCCACGCAGGCAGCGGGCGAATGCGGCTTTGCGGGATATTCCACCTTTTTCCGCCTGTACCGGAGTATCCTCGGCGTCTCCCCCGCACAGGATAAGAAGTGAGAAATCCACCTGAACCGTCGTCTGCGGCGCTTCGTGAAATTTTTTACGAAAAAATATACAATAGCGAGAAAAATCGCTTGCAATTCATCGCGGGATATGGTATAGTAATCAAGCTAGTTTCGGAAGCATAGCTCAGCTGGGAGAGCATCTGCCTTACAAGCAGAGGGTCACAGGTTCGAGCCCTGTTGTTTCCACCAACACAGCGCGGAATCATATTAAATGCGGGAATAGCTCAGTGGTAGAGCGTCACCTTGCCAAGGTGAATGTCGCGGGTTCGAGTCTCGTTTCCCGCTCCAAACACGATTTCCGCGCTGTTTTTTATTTTCCCGAAGAGGGAAATCGGCGCCATAGCCAAGTGGTAAGGCAAGGGTCTGCAAAACCCTGACTCCCCGGTTCAAATCCGGGTGGCGCCTCCAAGAACGGTTCGCGGGAGAGCTTCTCGCAGACCGTTTTTTTACTTTCTCGACGAAAAACCGCAAAAAATCGTGTCCATATCCGTGTAGAAACACAAAAAAGACGCCGCCGGGCGACAAGATAGAAGATTTTGCAAATATGGAGGAATCGAAATTGGCGTATCACAACCAACCTGTCGGGGACGTTCTCAAAGACCTCGGCACCGACGCCGAACACGGACTTTCGCAGGCGCAGGTAGCCGACCTGCGCGTGAAGTTCGGCGCGAACAAGCTGGCAGAAAAGAAGAAAAAGCCGCTCATCGTCCGCTTTCTGGAGCAGTTCAAAGATGTCATGATCATCATTCTGCTCATCGCGGCGGGCGTCTCCTTCGGCGTCATCTGCTACGAAGTATTCGGCACGGGCGAGGGAGAGGCGCTTGAATTTGTCGAGCCCGCCCTCATCGTGTTCATCGTCATCCTCAATGCCGTCATGGGACTGGTGCAGGAGAGCAAGGCGGAAAAGGCGCTCGAGGCGCTCAAAAACATGTCCGCGCCGCATGCGCGCGTCGTGCGCGACGGCAAGGAACAGTTCATCCAGGCGGCGGACCTTGTTCCCGGAGACATCATCATTCTGGAAGCGGGCGACTTTGTCCCTGCGGACGCGCGCCTGCTGACTTCCACCAACTTAAAGTCCGAAGAATCCGCCTTGACGGGCGAGAGCGTCCCCTCCGAAAAGGACGCGCGCGCCGAGGTCGCGGAAAACGCCCCCCTCGGCGACAGGGACAACATGGTGTTTTCGGGCTGCTCGGTGACCTACGGCACGGCGAAAGCCGTCGTCACGGGTACGGGCATGAACACCGAAATGGGCAAGATCGCAGGCCTTTTGGCAGGCGAGCCAGAGACCAAGACGCCCTTGCAGCAAAAACTCGCGCAGCTCGGGAAATATCTGGGCATCGTCGCGCTTGTGGCGTGCGCCGTCATCTTCATCATCGGCGCGTGCATGCCGAATGCAGACTGGCTGGAGATCTTCATGACGGCGGTCTCGCTGGCGGTCTCCGCCATCCCCGAAGGACTGCCCGCGGTCGTGACGATCGTGCTGTCCATCGGCGTGACGCGCATGGTCAAAAAGAACGCCATCATCAAGCGGCTTCCCGCTGTGGAGACGCTCGGCTCCGCATCCGTCATCTGTTCGGATAAGACGGGCACCCTCACCCAGAACCGCATGACGCTCGTCCGGACCTATCTCGACGGCGGCGAGGTCACCGCCTTCAACGCAGCCACCGTCTCCCCCGAAACGCGCAGGATGCTCGACTGGGCGACGCTCTGCTGCGACGGCTCCGTCGAGATCGAGGACGGCAAGGAAGTCCACCTCGGCGATCCCACCGAAACGGCGATCGTCTATGCCGCCCTCAAGGCGGGCAGCACCAAGGACGTCCTCAACGAAGAATATCCCCGCGTCGCCTCCCTGCCCTTCGATTCGGACAGGAAGCTGATGACCACCGTCAACAAAATCGACGGAAAGCTCGTCGTCATCGTCAAGGGTGCGTTCGACGTGATGGCGACGAAGTGCGTGGCGGGAGACATCGAAGCGGCAAAAAAGGCAAATGACGACATGAGCGCGGACGCGCTGCGCGTGCTTGCCGTGGGCTATAAATACATCGATTCCGTCTCCGCGGAGCCGACGAGCGAAGAGCTCGAATGCGGGCTGACCTTCTTAGGTCTTGTGGGCATGATCGATCCGCCGCGCCCCGAAGCGAAGGAGGCGGTCGCGGTCTGCCGCAAGGCGGGCATCAAACCCGTGATGATCACGGGCGACCATGTGGTGACGGCATCCGCCATTGCGAAGGAGCTGGGCATCCTGCTGGACGGCGACAAGGCGATCACGGGCGCGCAGCTGGACGCAATGAGCGACGAAGAGCTGGATGCGGAAGTGGAGAATATCTCCGTATATGCGCGCGTCTCGCCCGAGAATAAGATCCGCATCGTCAAGGCGTGGCAGAAAAAGGGACAGGTGGTTTCGATGACGGGCGACGGCGTCAACGACGCGCCCGCGCTGAAGGCGGCGGACATCGGCTGCGCAATGGGCATCACGGGCACGGACGTTGCCAAGGGTGCGGCGGACATGACGCTCACCGACGACAACTTTGCCACGATCGTGGACGCCGTAAAGGAAGGCAGAGGCATCTATTCCAATATCAAGAAGGTGGTCGGCTTCCTGCTCGGCACGAATATCTCCGAGGTCATCGTCGTCTTCCTTGCCATGTGTATCTGGCAGATCTCCCCCTTCATCTCCATTCAGCTTTTGTGGATCAACCTGATCGGCGACTCGCTGCCCGCCGTGGCGCTGGGCATGGAGAAGCTGGAGCCCGACGTCATGGACCACAAGCCCCGCTCCAAAAAAGAGAGCATCTTCGCCCACGGCTACGGCTTGCAGATCGTGCTGCAGGGCTGTATGTTTGCGGCGCTGGCGCTGGCGAGCTACTGCATCGCGCGCTACGGATTCCATCTGAGCCCCGAACAGTGCAGCGCGGCGACCTTCCTGGTGCTTGCGCTCTCGCAGTCGCTCCACGCATACAACATGCGTTCGGGACATTCGCTGTTCAAGATCGGTCCCTTCTCCAACAAGGTGCTCAACTGGGTGACGCTGCTCGCGATCGCGCTCATCGCGTTCGTGCTGTTTACCCCGGGCGTCATGGGCGTGTTCGGTTTCGGCGATCAGTATATGCCTTGGGAAATGTACGTCATCGGCATCGCGCTTGCGCTCGTTCCCATCGTGGTCATGGAGATCGCCAAGGCGTTCGACCTTGTACGGCATCATAAATAACGCATTCACGCAAATCTTTTTGCAAAGGCAAAAATCTTTGCCGTGAGGGAAAAGACAACCGGGCAGGACACGCCGCAAACGCGGCTGCCTCTGCCCTGTTTTCTTTCTGCGGCGAATTTTCGGGGCTTTCATTTCTATCTTCGCCGCATTCATTCTTTCTCTCAAGCCGAGGGATCGGCAAATTGTGTCCCGCTGCGGAGGGCAACCCTCCTTGCGGCATCATAAATAAAGCGTTCACGCAAATCTTTTTGCAAAGGCAAAAATCTTTGCCGTGAGAGAAAAGACAACCGGGCAGGACACGCCGCGGACGCGGCTGCCTCTGCCCTGTTTTCTTTCTGCGGCGTCTTCGTGGCATATCGGCTTGTGCACTGCTCCCCGATCGAGGAAACTCTCGCGTCGCGCTGCGCGCTCCTTAAAACGGCGGGGCTCCGGACGCATGTTTCATTTTCCGAAGCAACAAAAAAGGACCGTGCCGACGGCACAGCCCTGTTACGTTTGCCTCAGATGTCCGCAGATCAATACACACTGACCTGCTTTCTGTCCCTGCCCTTGCGCTCAAACTTGACAACGCCGTCCTTGAGGGCGAAAAGCGTATCGTCCCCGCCGATGCCGACGTTGTTGCCGGGATGGATCTTCGTCCCGCGCTGGCGGACGATGATGCTGCCCGCAAGCACTGCCTGCCCGTCCTGGCGCTTGACGCCGAGGCGCTTTGCCTCGCTGTCGCGGCCGTTGTGGGAGGAACCCGTACCCTTTTTATGCGCGAATAAGCTGATGAAAAACATATTCGTTATCTCCTTATTCAAAAAGTTTCGGGCGTATTGCCCATGCGTCAAAGAACGATCTTTTCGATCTTGACAGCGGTGAACGGCTGACGGTGGCCCTGCTTCTTGCGCTCGTTCTTCTTTGCCTTGTACTTGAAGACGATGATCTTCTTGTACTTATCCTGCGCCTGAACGGTGGCGGTCACCTTGGCGTTCGCGGCATCCGCGCCGACCTTGACGGCGCCCCCGTCCGCGACCATGACGACGTTGAAGGATACTTCCGCTCCCACTTCCGCGTTGAGCTTTTCCACCTTTACCACGTCGCCTTCGGAAACCTTGTACTGTTTCCCGCCGTTTTCGATGATTGCGTACACAGCTTTTTACCTCCTCTTCCCAGTCTCGCAAGTAGCTTAGGCGGTCTGTATTTCAAGACACTTCGGCGCCCGTCCTTAGCGGCTCGGAGTATAATCTACCATATCGCGCGGAAAATGTCAATCACTTTTGCACGCCTTTTGCCACTTTCCCGCGCATACGCGCGCAGAAATTCCGCATACTACCCGCAAAAGGAGGCAATTGCATGGAAATCAAAAAGAGCGAAGAAGTCCTTGCGGAAGTACACCGCAACTGCCAGCTCGCGCTGCAGTCCATTTCCGACATCCTGCCCGAAACGGAGGACGCGCAGCTGCGGGAAGAGCTTCTGCGCCAGCACGAAGATTACGAAAAGATCGGCGCCCTTGCGGCGATCCTTGCCAAGGACAAGTCCATAGAGCTCAAAAATCCCGGTCCCATCAAAAAGGCGATGATGTGGAGCAGCATCAAAATGAGCACGATGAGCGACAACTCGCGCGCACATATTGCCGAAATGATGGCGCAGGGAACGGTCATGGGCATCACGGCGCTCAGAAGCACGCTCTCGGAAGTGAGCGAAGACTGCGCGGACGGCGACATTCTGTCGCTTGCCAGACAGCTGCTCTCCGCGGAAGAGGGCTTTGAAAAAAAGTGGAAAGAGATGATCGCGTGATCATCGGGTACAGAAAAACCACCGCCACGACGGTGGTTTTTTGCTGCCTTCCGTTCAGTAAAGAAGCTGCGCCGTATCGGGCAGAGACAGCACCTTGGCATTGTCGCCGCGGACGGCGTATTTTTCGTAATTCCAATCGGAATGCGGCACCAGATAGACGCGCTTGTCCTTCCACGCGCCCCGCGCCTCTTCGGTCAGATAGCGCTTGGAGAGGATATTCTTCATCAGATCATAATTGCAGTCCACAATGACCGCCTCGTAATCGTCGGCAAACCGCTCGGCGATCTCGCTGCGGATGCCGATGGCAAGGTAGACGTCCGAAAAGACCGTTCCCTGCCCCGCGCAGTGACGACAGGACTGCAAAAAGAAGTCTGCGGCGTCGTTGTTGGTGCGTTTGCGCGTGAACATGGTGACGCACATATCGCCCATGGGCGCGACACGGCTCTTGGCGCGGTCAAGCGCGAGCGCCTGTTCCAGCGCCTCGTCCACGGCGCGGCGGTGCTCTTCGTCCGCCATGTCGATGAAATCCACGGCGACCAGTCCGCCGATATTCCGGAGGCGCACCTGCCGCGCGATCTCGCGCGCTGCGATCAGATTGGTCTCGAACACCGTGCTTTCAAGGTCACTTTCGCCGATAAATTTGCCCGTATTGACGTCCACGACCGTCATCGCTTCCGTCTTGTCGATGACAAGGTACCCGCCGTTCTCCAGGGGCACGGTGCGCGATGCGAGCGTATGGAGCTGTTCGGAGATGCCGTATTCGCGGAACATGCTCCGCTTTCCCGTATAAAAAGTCACTTTGCGTTCGCCGAGATCGGGGCGCAGCCGCGCGAGCTGCACGACCTTTTCGTACGTTGCGCGGTCCCCGACGCAGATATGCGTGACGCCGCCACCCAGACTGTCGCGCATGACCTTGAAAGGAAGGTCGTATTCGCGGTATACCGTATCCCCCACCGCCGCCGACTGCGCCGCCTTTTCCACCGAACGCCACACGCGTTTCAGGTACTCCGACTCGATTTTCAGGTGGCGCTTATCGGCGCTCTCCGCCGCCGTGCGGACGATAAACCCCGTCCCCTTTTCGCGCAGCTTGTCCGCCTCCTTCAGGAGCCGCTCGCGCGTCTCCGGATCGGAGATCTTGCGCGAGATGCCCAAAAAATCCGTCTGCGGCAGATAGATGAGCGTCTTGCCGACGAACGAAAGGTCGCACGTCACCTTTGCGCCCTTGGTGCCGCGCGGGGGCTTTACGATCTGCACGAGGATCTCGTCCCCTTCTTTCAGGTCGGGCGCGCGCACGGCGTTCCCTTCGCCGTCATAGGAGGTAAAGATCGCCGCGCCCTCGCCGAGCGGGAGATAGCAGTTGCGCTCCAGCCCGCAGGAAACAAACGCCGCCTGCATCCCGGGAACGAGATTGCAGACCTTTCCCTTATAGATATTTCCCGTCAGCTCCGCCGAATTTCCGCGTTCGAACACCGCCTCGGTAATTTTGCCGTCCTCCGCGTACACCGCGATCTGCGCGCCGCAGAGCCGATCGAAAAACCATTCCTTTCTCATTCTTCGGAAACGTACCCTTTCGCCCCCGAACGGGGGCTTTTTCGAACTGTGTTTTCTATTTTACCATAACGCGCGGGAATTTTCAAGACCGTTTCGCGATTTTTCAAGTCTTTTTAGAATTTCGGAAGCAGACCGCCGAGCGGCTCGCTCCACGCGCCTGCCTGCACCGCGCGGAGATATTCCTCCTCCGTCAGTTCTCCCAAAAACTCGCCCCCCGAAAACAGCACGAGCACCAGATATTTTTCCTCGCGCAGAAACCGGAAGGCGTCCTGTACCGTCCGTTCGGCGGAAATGACGACGCGGCGTTCTTCAAGCCCCCGTGCAAGCCCCTTTTCGCGGGAAAAGGTCATGCGTGCATAGCGTCCGCCCCCGAACGCGCCCGCGGCAAGCAGCACGGAAAAGATGAGCGCCGTCCATGCGGGATCGGCAAAACACGTCCATATGAAATAGGCGAGCACGCCCGCCGCGACCAGCAGCGTGACGGCGCGGCAGATGCGCCGCGCCCGCCGTTCCCCCAACGGCGAAAGCAGCAGATGCAGCATTCTTCCCCCGTCCAGCGGATAGGCGGGCAGAAGATTGACCAGAAACAGCGAAAAGGAGACGTACGCCGCCGCGTCGGTATAGGGATATGTTTCGGGGAAGAGCCACCAGAGGGCGACGAACGCAAGCGCGGTCGCCGCATTGGAGAGCGGGCCCGCCGCCAGAACGGCAAGCTCCTGCCGCTTCGCGATGCCCGAAATATCCCCCGAAAGCACTGCGCCGTAAGGCATGAGCACGAGTTTGTCGAGCGCAAACCCGTACCGGCGCGCGACGAACGCATGCGCGCATTCGTGCTCGACCGCGGCGACGGCGGCGGCGAGAAAGAGCATCAGATCCCCCGTAAAGGCGGAGACGAGTCCCGCCGCCAGAAACAGCGGGTGAACGCGGAACCGGAAGGCGCGCTCAGCTCCAGGCAAGCTCTCCGCCCTCCACCGTCACGCAATCGAGAAGGCTGCCGCCCTCATAAAAGGTGACGCGTACGGGATGCGTTCCGTCCGTGTAGGCGAGCGGCACGTTGCTGCGCACGCTGTCACCCACCGCAAAGTAGACGTTGGTCAGCCCGCTCATGACGGTCGAGAAGGTATCGGAGTGCTTCAGCTCCACCGTGTAGCCGTTTTCCGCATCGCCGTTGACCGCGGCGACCTCCCCTTCGCAGGGCGCGTAGACCGAGCATGCGGCGGTAAAGGACAGAACGCCCGTATCCGAAACGGCGAGCTCCACGTCCGTAAATTCATTGACGACGGGCGAGAGCGTGAAGTCCTCATACGTGCGCGTATCCGCCGTGTCCGCATTTCCGTTCCACAGCCCGCGTACAAAGGTATTGATGGCGCTGTCCGTCATAAAGATATTCGTGAGAAAGATGGTCGCGCAGAGCGCGCACACAGCAATGAACTCGCCCCAGAGCACGCGGCGGGAGATCTTCGAACGCTTCTCCTGCGGCTGCGCCTCCCGTTCGATGGGACTGCTCTCCGCATACGCGGGATCGCGCGATTCCACGCGGTCGTTTACCGTATCCACGACCTGTTCGGCAAGGTCTTCCTCCTTTGCGCGCCGCTTCTTTTCCCTGCGGTTGACTGTCACCGTCTCCACCGGGATCTCCAGCATCTCGGCATAACTGAGCTCTTCGTTCATACCCACACCTCTTGAAGAATTTCGTCTGAGCGGTTTTTCCGCCAAGCTATCATACTTTATGCCGCGATTTCCGCGTTTAGAAGAACAAATCGCTGTCGAACGAACGCGACAACAAAAAAGAATGTGCGATTTTTGCAATTTACCTCCTTCGGAATGTTTTCGACCTGCACGTCCCCGATGATCTCGATTTCAAACGTTCTGTCCGATTTCTTCACGCTTTGCCTCCATGCGTCTATCATAGCACAGACAGCCAAAAAAGCGTGAGTATGTCAACGGCAGGTATTCCGCAGGAAAATGTCATCTCAATAAGTTAAAAACACGAAAAAGCATTGCCCAGATGATACGTCATCCTCTTTTTCGTTAAATAAGTATTTGTTTTGTTATACTTCAATGAAAACACACCTGTATTGTCATACAAATACTTCAGCCCGTTGCTGCTTGCGATCAGACGCCCGCTGCCGTCATAGGTATATGTAATGCTGTTTTTGGAAATACGTCTGCCCTGTCCGTCGTAGGAGAACGTATTTCCGTCATACGCCGCCATCTGCCGTCCTTTCTCCCACGCTACGGTCTTCCCGCGATAGATCTTGGGATTGCCGATCTCGTCATACTCGCACATTTCCGCGCCGAACGAGAGCAACTCGTCCCCGTCATAGGAATACAGCGTTTCCGTGAACTCACATTCCTCCACGTTCGTTTTCAGCGTGAACGAAGTCTGCCGCCTGGAAATGATATTCCCGCAGTTATCATAGGCAAAAAAATTTGTAACAAAATTAATTTTAGAAGAGAAGGAGCATGAAATGTTTCATGCTCCTTCTCTTTTTAATACACATACCTTTTCATGCAATATCAGTTAATCCATATTTAACCATTAACACCCATTGGTGAATTACCGTAACTGATAATAATAAAAAATAATGTATTAATAAAAAACAACCAACAATGACACACACTATCGCTTCATAATCTAACATTATCATTACTACACTTGCAAATATTATCATAGCAATTCCCATTAAGCACGAAGCGATTGAAAATATGTTGATAGTCGGTTTTATCGGAGTAGTCGTACAATATCTGTCACGATTAATATTTCGTATTACCCCTAAATCCCAAATTATTGTTTGTATTATACCATAGCCAATATACACTAAAAGTAACCAATGATATTGCCGAAAGACAATTCTAAATGAAGCATATATTAGTAACCAAGATAAAAAATAGATACTCCATCCATAGAAAGCTATTTTTTTACGATATTGCTTCATGCGTTCGTTTGTTGCGTAAAATAAAACAACAAACAAATCAATCCATAATATAACTGAAAAGATTATTTTTTCTAACAAAGAAGAATTTACCCATGGAAATACAACTCCAGCTAAAACACTAAGAACAAAAAAGGCATACTTTGCTGAGTTCTTAATTTTAATTTTTCTATGTGTGAGAAAATTTTCTACTTCTTTACGCATTTTACCTCTTACCAACCAAATGTATTGCTAAAAAAGTTTCCAATTCGAGCAAAGAAATTTTTTGCCTCCATAATAATTCCGTATGTAAAATCTTTTATACCTTGACGAATTTGTGGTAGATAATAATCAACCAAAGCCGTACCTATACCGACCACCAATCCAACAACAAAGCCTACTATATTTCCAACAATAGGAACGGCTGAGCCTCCGATTAATCCAGATATTGCACCTGCCACTGCACTAGATAATATCATAGTCCCAATACTTATCCCTATATCTACTACTGTATCATTTATTGCTCGATCTATTGAAACTCCACTACTAATTGCTTGAGAAAAACTAATAAGCGACTCAACACCTATTACAGCATATCCTAATCCCTGAACAAAGTTTCCAACTTTTCCTGCCATTTTGGAAATTTGCTTAAATAAATCAGATCTATTAGCATTTTTCGCCAATCCACCAAGAACACCAAACATCGTTGAAACAAAATATTCAATAGATGTTAACCAATTGCTAAGATTGTTAGGAAAAGTTCCCGTAGGATCAACGTTCATTACAGGATTATTCCCGCAATAAGCGTAAAGGTTCAAGCCGTTGATGGTCT
>URHP01000048.1 GCA_900547645.1 uncultured Eubacteriales bacterium | reverse complement strand
TACACAAGGCTATTCGTCGGCAGGTCAGATGTGTATAAGAGACAGCGGCGGCAAGGGGCGCTGCCATCAGAAGGACGGCAAGCGAGCAGGCAGTCAGACGATGTCTTTTCATCACAAGTACCTTCCTTTTGTTTTTGTGATTGCATTGTAACAGAATGCAGACCCCCAAGGCAAGAAAAGCATACAGGGAGACTGCTGGAAGGAGAGGAAGGGAAAGGAAAGGGGCTTGACGGGGCGCGGAAGATGTGCTACAATGAGCGCAAAGAGGGCAAGACGATGAAAATGACCTTTGAAAGTTTCGATAAAAAGCCGATCGCCGTCCATGTCTGGGAGGCGGAGCACCCCGTCGCGGTGGTGCAGATCGTGCACGGCATGACCGAACACGCCGCACGATACGCGCCCTTTGCGCGCTTTCTGAACGGACACGGGTACACCGTCGCCGCGGACGATCACCGCGGGCACGGAGAAACGGACACGGGTACCCTCGGCTGGTGCAAGGGGGACATGTTCGCGGACACGGTGCGCGACGAAGCCGCGCTCACCGATTTTCTGAAGAAGACGTACGGCGTGCCCGTCTTTTTGTTCGGGTTTTCCTACGGCTCCTTTCTCACGCAGAGCTATCTCGGAAAGTATTCGGAAAAGATCGCGGGCGCGATCATCGCGGGCAGCAGTTATAAAAAGGATTTCGAGGTGTACCTCGGCTCTGTCGTCGCGGGGCTGGGCTGTGCGTTCTGCGGCGAAAAAAAGCCCGCAAAGCTCATCGAAAAACTGTCGTTCGGGGCGTACGCAGGCAAGTTCGCGGACGGCGAATGGCTCTCGGCGGATGCGGAAAACAACGCGGCATATCACGCCGATCCCTTCTGCGGGTTTACCTGCTCGTTCCGCTTTTATGCCGATTTCTTCCGCGGGCTGCGCAGGCTGTATACCGGGCGCTACCGCGTGGGGTTGAAAAAGGAGCTGCCTCTGCTCCTTGCGTCGGGCGCGCAGGATCCCGTGGGCGCCATGGGCAGGGGCGTGAAAAAGCTGTATGCGTTCTATACCCGGAAGGCGGGCATGACGGACGTCTCGCTCGCGCTGTTCGAAGGCTCCCGCCATGAATTTTTGAACGAAAAGCAGGACCGCGACCGGAAGTGGGGAACGGTCCTGGATTTCCTGCGGGCGCACACGCAGGGTACGGAATAAAGACAAGCGCCCCGCGGCTGTTGCCGCGGGGCGCGATGTGTTTTTTGATCAGTTGACGACTTTGGGATCGAGATTGAGCGTGTACTGCGAACCGCCGCGGTCGTCGGGGAAGATGGTCGAACCGGGTACGACGGGCAGCGTCAGCGGGTTGATGAGCGCGTCCGCCGTCAGGTTGGACACCGCCGCCCGCAGGTAGGGGAACATCGTCTCCGTCGCGTTGATCGCAAAGAAGCGCCTGTCTTCGTCCGTCTCCATGTTCTGCACTTCGAATACGCCGACGAAGCGCGCCAGCAGATTGAAGGGCTTGGGCGATTCCTCGGTGCTCTCGATCTTGCATTCCAGGATGACGATATTGATCTTGGGGTTTTCGTTCGCGTGGCGGATCTGCCGCGAGAACATGGGCTTGATCTCGAACTTTGTGTCGGGTTTCGCCTTGATGGGATTGACCTTGAAGGAGAGTTCCTCCGCAGTCAGTGCTTTCAGGGAATATTCGATCATGATTTCCACCTCTTTGATTTGGTCGTTTTCCCTTATTTTACCATGGCGCGGGGAAATTGTCAACCCCCTTTTCACGTTCCGTGCTCCGGCAAAAAAATCTGTGAAAAAAAGTTGATTGTCTCATGCGCGAAACGCTTGCCTTTTTATGAAAAATGCATATAATACAGGCGGAGAAAGGGGATCGAGAAAAATTATGGACGCGCGTACGGCGCGCGAAAGGCGACACTATGAAAGAAACGGCGAAAGGGATGAAAGATCTCACGAAGGGCAGTCCCTTCAAACTCATTCTCTTCTTTGCGCTTCCCGTCTTTTTGGGCTGCGTGTTCCAGCAGCTCTATAACATGGCGGACACCATCATCGTCGGCAACACCATCGGACCGGACGCGTTTACGGGCGTGGGGCTCACGGGTTCCATCACGTTTTTGGTCATCGGCTCGATGAACGGGCTGACGTCGGGCTTTTCCGTCAAGGTGGCGCAGGCGTTCGGCTCGGGCGACGAAGAGCGCGTGCGCCGCGCCGTCGGCATGAGCTATCTGCTGAGCATTCTCGTCGCGGTCGTCGTCACGGCGGTCGCGGTCCCGCTCACGGGGGTGCTGCTCAATCTCATGCAGACGCCCGCCATGTACTACGACTACGCTTACAATTATCTGTTCGTCATCTTCTGCGGCATTCCGGCGACCGTCTTTTACAATATCGTCGCGGGAATGGTGCGTGCGGTGGGGGACTCCAAGACGCCGCTCTACTTTCTGATCTGTTCCGCCTTTCTGAACATCGGGCTGGATTTTCTGTTCATTCTCGTCTTTAAAATGTTCTATACGGGCGCGGCGCTTGCCACCGTGCTCTCGCAGTTTGTGTCCGGGCTCGGGTGTCTCATCTTTGCGTTGCACCGCTATCCGCTGCTCCGCCCCGGAAAGTCCGATTTCAAATGGGATTTCCGCCTTGCTGGCGGACACTTTGCGCAGGGGCTTCCCATGGCGCTGCAGTTCTCCATTACGGCGATCGGCTGCATGGTACAGCAGACCGCGCTCAACGGGCTGGATGCGGCGCTCCCCGGCGTGGTCACGGCTTATACCGCCGCTTCCAAGATCGACGGCATCGCCACGCAGACGTTCGTCGCCCTCGGCACCGCCATGGCGACGTTCGCGGGGCAGAATTACGGCGCCGGGGAGTACGGGCGGATCCGTCAGGGCGTCAAGGTCGGCATGCTCTATTCGGCGGTGAGCGTGGGCATCGCCTTCATCTTCGACGTAGGACTGTGCGAACCGCTGATGCGGCTGTTCCTGAACACCGACTTAAGTTCCAACGTCGCCGCGCACTATGACGAAGTCATCGCCTACGGCAGGCAGTACCTGCTGTGGCAGTGTTCCTTCTATATCTTCCTCGGCGCGATCTACGTCTTCCGCAACACCCTGCAGGGGATCGGCAGAAGTTTCGTCACGACGTTTGCGGGCGTGACCGAACTCGCGGGACGCATCATTGCCTCGCTGCTGTTCGTGCAGCTCTGGGGCTTTACGGGGATCTGCTCCTCCAATCCCGCCGCGTGGGTGGCGGCCGTCTTCTTCCTGGTCACGACGTATATCGTCTGCATGCGCAAGGTGGAAAAGGGCGAGACCGCCGCGCGCGAACCGCGCCGCGGACTGCACCTGCGCCGCCGCGCCGTTGTGAAAAACGAAAAAGTATCCTGAACGGTATTATAGCCGCGCTCCCTTCCGGGGAGCGCGTTTTTTGTTCTGAGCGGCGGGCGCGGGAATTGCTTCCGGAGGTCGTCTGCGTTTCCTGCGCCGCGTAAAAAAATGCGGACCGCGTATACTGCGGATGTATGAATGACGCAAGTTCTCCTGTGCGGGAGCGGCGGATCGCCGCGGTCACGTTTTTGTTTTTCCTGTTCTCCTTTCTCGGCTGGGCGATGGAAAAGGGATTTGTGCGCATCAGCGCGGGCGTGAACGCCGACCGCGGGTTTCTCGCGCTTCCCTTTTGCACGGTGTACGGGTTCGGGCTTCTGATCGCGCGCGTCCTGCTGGGCGAACCGCTCAAACCCTTCCGCTATCCCTTCAATCTCGTGCTGCTCCTTGGATATATCGCCTTCGCGGCGTTTTTGTGTACGGCGGCGGAGCTGATCGTTGGCGTCTTTTTTGAGCAGGTCGTCGGCGTTCGACTGTGGACGTATGCGGGCAATCCGTATGCCTATCTCGACTACGTCTGCCTGCCCGTGAGCGTCGCGTGGGGGCTGCTCCTGCCCGCCGTCATGCAGGGCGTCTGGTTCCCCCTCGAACGGCGCCTGCGGACGGTGCGCGGCGCATGGCTTCCCGTCGTCAACGCCGTCCTCGTCGTCGCGCTTTCGGCGGACTTTCTCATCACTCTGCTGCTCTGAACACGCGTTTCGCGCGCAGCCACGTCTCGGCAACGCGCGTGCCGCGGAGGTCGCGGAAGGGATCGCCGCGCAGAACGACGAAGTCGGCATATCTTCCCGCTTCGATCCTGCCCTTGCTGCCGTCGCCGTACTGTGCAGCGGCGTTTTCCGTCAGCGCGCGCAGCGCGTCCCGTACGCCGATCGCCTGTGCGGGGAAGCGTTTTCCGCCTGCCGTTTCGCGCAAAACGGCGCACCGCGCCGCCTCCAGCGGATCGGGCGGACAGACGGGCGTGTCCTGGTGCAGCGTAAAGGGGATGCCGCGCTCCAGCGCCGAACGCGCGGGGGAGATGCGTTCCGCCCGCGCTTCGCCCAGATTTTTGCAGTGCAGATCTCCCCAGTACAGGACGTGCGCGGGGAAGAAGGAGGGGATGACGCCCAGCTGCGCGGCGGCGTCCAGCTGATCGTCGCCCAGGATCTGCCCGTGGACGAGCACGGGACGGATCTGCGCGCGGTCGCCGCGCGGAAGACGTGCGAGCGCGGCAAGCAGGACGGCCGCCGCGCCGTCTCCGTTGCAGTGCGCCAGGAGCTGCGTGCCCCGCGCCGCCGCGAACCGGCAGGCGGACAAAACGGCGTCTTCCGTCATTTCGAGGATGCCCCGTCCGCCGCCCGCATACGGCTCACGCAGGTATGCCGTCTTTTGCTGGGGCGAACCGTCCAGAAAGATCTTTACGCCGCCCACCGTAAATTTACGCGCGCCCGCAAACCGCGCGCACGCTTCGTCATAATCGGCGGGTGCGGGATAGGCGACGACGTCCGCGATCAGCGCGCGTTCGCGCAGCAGCATTTCATAGAGGGGGAACATTTCGCGGGACAGCAGCCCTTCCTGCGCCGTCGTCATGCCGTGGGCAAGGTAGTCGCGCTGCGCGCGGCGGAATGCGCGCAGCACGTCCGCTTCTTCGGGCAGGGGGACCTTTCTTGCCGCGGCAAGGTATGCGCCCTCTTCGAGCGCCGCGGTTGTATTCAGCCCGAGCAGCGCCCGCGCGGCGGCGTTGAACGCGCCCGCATGCCCCGAACGCATCTGAACGTGCAGCGGGCGGGAATGCGTTTCGAACGCGTCCCCGCCGGGCAGGACATCCGCGTTTCCGACGGTGACGAGCGCGCCGGCGTCCAGCCCCCGCCCGGTTGCAAACGCTTCGGCGGCGCGGACAAAATCCTCCGCGCTGCGGCAGTGTCCGCCGTCCGCCCGCAGCAGGGAAAGGGCGTAGGCGAGGAGATGGGAGTGCGCATCGGGAAAGGCGGGCAGCACGAATGCGCCGCCCAGGTTAATGCGCCTTGCAAAGGGCGGCGCGGCGGGGCGGAAGCGCCCGCCCTCCGTGCAGAAAAAAGTTCCGCCTTCCGGCACGATGCGGCAGTTTTCAAACAGGATCTTCATGCAGACAGTATGCCCTGCGCGGCGCGCCCTCAAACGGAATGCGGCGGTTTTTTGCGCGGGGACACAAATTCTTTGCAAATCGCTGTAAAATTTTTCCCGAAAGGCTTGAAATTTGATCGTAAATGTTGTACAATAGTTTTCGGCAATGATGAAATCAATCAGGAGGAATGTTATTCATGGCTAAAAAGTATTGTTACCTTTTTACCGAAGGTAATGCGAAGATGCGCGAGCTTCTCGGCGGCAAGGGCGCAAACCTTGCGGAGATGACGAACATCGGACTTCCCGTTCCCCAGGGCTTCACGATCTCGACGGAAGCCTGCACGCAGTACTATGAGGACGGACGGCAGATCAATCCCGGGATCCAGGCGGAGATCATGGAGTACATCGACAAGATGGAAAAGATCTGCGGCAAGAAGTTCGGCGACAAGGAAAATCCACTGCTCGTCTCCGTGCGTTCGGGCGCGCGCGCTTCCATGCCCGGCATGATGGACACGATCCTCAACCTCGGGCTCAACGAGGAGGTCGTGGAAACGCTCGCCAAGAAGTCGGGCAATCCCCGCTGGGCGTACGACTGCTACAGAAGATTCATTCAGATGTTCTCCGACGTCGTCATGGAGGTCGGCAAGAAATACTTTGAAAAGCTCATCGACGAGATGAAGGAAAAGAAGGGCGTCACGCAGGACGTCGAGCTGACGGCGGACGATCTGAAGGAGCTCGCCGACCAGTTCAAGGCGGAGTACAAGAAGCAGCTCGGCAAGGACTTCCCGTCCGATCCCAAGGAGCAGCTCTTCGAGGCGATCAAGGCGGTCTTCCGTTCGTGGGACAACCCTCGCGCGAACATTTACCGTATGGACCACGACATTCCCTACAGCTGGGGTACCGCGGTCAACGTGCAGATGATGGCGTTCGGCAACATGGGCGACAACTGCGGCACGGGCGTTGCGTTCACGCGTAATCCCGCGACGGGCGAAAAGGGGCTCATGGGCGAATTCCTCACCAACGCGCAGGGCGAAGACGTCGTTGCGGGCGTCCGTACGCCCATGCCCATCTCTAAGATGGCGGAAGTCTTCCCCAAGGTGTACGAGCAGTTCCAGGAAGTCTGCAAGATCCTGGAAAATCACTACCGCGACATGCAGGATATGGAGTTCACCGTCGAGAACGAGAAGCTCTACATGCTGCAGACGCGTAACGGCAAGCGCACCGCTGCCGCCGCCATCAAGATCGCGTGCGACCTCATCGACGAGGGCATGATCACCGAACAGGAAGCGCTCATGCAGATCGACGCGAAGTCGCTGGACATGCTGCTTCACCCGCAGTTCGATCTCAAGGCGCTGAAGGAAGCAGACAAGAAGAACGTTGTCGGCAAGGGCATCGCGGCTTCCCCCGGTGCAGCGGCGGGCAGCATCGTCTTCACGGCGGAAGACGCCGTCAAGGAAGGCAAGAAGGGCAAGAAGGTCGTCCTTGTCCGTCTCGAGACCTCTCCCGAGGACATCGAGGGCATGAAGTTCGCGCAGGGCATCCTGACGGTGCGCGGCGGACAGACCTCTCACGCGGCGGTCGTCGCGCGCGGCATGGGTACCTGCTGCGTCTCCGGCTGCGGCGATATCAAGATGGATGAGGAGAACAAGCAGTTCACCCTTGCGGGCAAGGTGTTCAAGGAAGGCGACGCGCTCTCTCTGGACGGCTCCACGGGCAACATTTACGACTGCCTGATCCCCACCGTTCCCGCCGATCCCAACTCCGGCTACTTCGGCAGGATCATGGAGCTCGCCGACAAGTATAAGGCGCTCGGCGTCAGAACCAATGCGGATACGCCCAAGGATGCAAAGCAGGCTGCGGCGTTCGGCGCGCAGGGCATCGGCCTTTGCCGCACCGAGCACATGTTCTTCGAGCCCGCAAGGATCGGCGCGTTCCGTGAAATGATCTGCTCGGATACGGTCGAGGAGCGCGAAGCCGCGCTCGCCAAGATCGAGCCGATGCAGCAGGCGGATTTCGAGGGCCTGTTCGAGGCGCTGGGCGGCTATCCCGTCACCATTCGTTTCCTCGATCCTCCGCTCCATGAGTTTGTTCCCACCGACGAGGCGGACATCAAGGCGCTTGCGAAGGCACAGGGCAAGACGGTCGCGCAGATCAAACAGATCATCGCCGACCTGCACGAGTTCAACCCGATGATGGGTCACCGCGGCTGCCGTCTCACCGTTACCTATCCCGAGATCGCGGTCATGCAGACCAAGGCGATCATCAAGGCAGCGATCAACGTCAAGAAGAAGCACCCCGACTGGAACATCGTTCCCGAGATCATGATCCCTCTGACGGGCGAAGCAAAGGAAATGAAGTTCGTCAAGGATATCGTCGTGAAGACGGCGGACGAAGTCATCAAGGAAGCCGGCTTCGAGCTCAAGTATGAGGTCGGCACGATGATCGAGATCCCGCGCGCGGCGCTCACCGCGGACGATATCGCGAAGGAGGCGGAATTCTTCTGCTTCGGCACCAACGACCTGACGCAGATGACGTTCGGGTTCTCGCGTGACGATGCCGGCAAGTTCCTGCCCGCATACTATGCGAACAAGATCTACGAGTCCGATCCGTTTGCCCGGCTCGATATCGTCGGCGTCGGCAAGCTGATGAAGATGGCGGTCGAGCTTGGTCGTCAGACTCGTCCCGAGCTGCACTGCGGCATCTGCGGCGAACACGGCGGCGATCCTTCGTCCATCGAGTTCTGCCACAATATCGGGCTGAATTATGTCTCCTGCTCGCCGTTCCGCGTCCCGATCGCAAGACTTGCGGCCGCGCAGGCTAACATTAAACACCCGAGGGGCTAATGGCTTTTCGCCTGAAAAACCACTGTTTACAATAACGATTGATGCCTCAATCGCAAGGGATTATTACAAACGCCTCGGAGTAAAATTCTTCAGGACACGTTTTACTCCCATCACAATGGTAGTGTATATAACTTAATAACACAAAGAGACTGTTTCCATTTCGGTTACAGTCTCTTTTTTTTCGACAAAGTACTTTTAAAACAGTATCAAAATTATACAGTAGACCTATTGACACTAAAGCGATTTTTTGTTAAAATAGTGCAAAAGGAGACATGTATGAAGGATTTTTCAAAATATAAAATAGATGAAGACGTCTTTTATTCTGGTGCCGAGCGAAAGGGGCAGATAACCATAAACGGAAACAGATATATAATTAAGTATCAGAAAAACTCTGAAATCGGGTTGATCTACAACCATGTCTCAGAATATCTGGGAAGTCATATATTTGAACTTTTTGGCATTCCCGTTCAGGATACAGAACTCGGCGTTTACAAGGGCGAAAATATTGTTTTGCTAAGGAATTTCTGTGAAGCTGGCGAAGTGCTTGTGCATTTCAACGATGTGGGTGAAAGTTCTTTGGAAGAAGATAAGGAGTTGTTTCAATATTCCTATGACGATATACAGAAGATGCTTGAAGAAAACAGAAAGCTGACAGACGTTCAGGAAACAGTGCAAAGGTTCTGGGATATTTTTATAGTCGATGCCTTGAACGGCAACTTCGACAGGCACGGCGGCAACTGGGGTTTTATAAAAAAAGATAATAAGTATTCAATGGCTCCCGTTTACGACAACGGTTCAAGTATGTATCCTAGACTCAATACCGATGAGAGAATATCGGAAGTGCTAAATTGTCAGGAGGAGTTGGATAAGCGTATTTATCGATATCCGACTTCACATATAAAACTGGACGGCAAAAAGAGCTCATATTACGAAGTAATAAGCAGTTTACAGTTTGAAGAGTGCAATAACGCATTGAAAAGAATTGTACCTAGAATTGATTTTGACAAAATAGATAAGTTGATTGATTCAATAGAAGATATTAGCGATATAAGAAGAGAATTTTATAAGACAATGTATCGCCGTCGATATGAAAAGATATTAAAGGCGGCATTCGATAAATTAAAAGATAGGTGATGTATGTACTACAATGAATATAATCGTCCGCTTAGCGGTCGTCCATATTTCAGAAATGTCGGTCTTATAAAGGTCTATGACAGGGATAATAACAGGTATTCCGTCGGAGAAGTGACTTTTGAAAGATTTGATGATCAGAATTACCAGTATATTATTAAGCCGTATTGGGAATGTATAGACAGTCTTCCTAAGGGATTGTTTCAGGGAATTCCAGGCATCAACATGGATTTGAGAAGGCAGGTATATTTCAGGGTAAACATGACCCCGTCATTTATAAGTATGCGCACGCCGAGTGAATCTAGAGAGGACGTCAGGCATTTGATGGAGTCTGTCGGGCTGGATTATTACGACAGATTTGAGTGGCTTTTAAGAAGCGAAATGAAGTGCGGGGACGACAATCTCTTGGTTGTGAGAAAGCCTGCACAACCGCAGAAAATCAGAGGGTTTGAAAACATCAATGATTACAGGCTTACTCCGGACGACATTCTGTCGATCGATAGTTTGAGTGATTTTGAAAGTACTAATGCAAGTATGGTCGGAAACATGTACCAACTATTGCAGACGGGGGTAAATATTTATATTGAAAGCGAAGGCAGATATCTTCAACCTCAGGAAAGAAAAGCAATGTTGTATCTGCTTAGGAATATGCTCGTGAGTATGAGCAGGAACAATAAAACTAACCGAGAGCGAGGGCGCGAAAAGGCAAAAGCATTGGGACGATATGTCGGCAGAAGACCGCTAGAAGTAGACTATCGCTTGTTAAAACAGGTTGCTTATGAATTTGAGAACAATATTATTTCAGAGCAAGAGGCAATGCGCAAGCTATCCATAAACTCGCGCTCAACCTTTTACAGAAAACTAAGGCAACTAAAAAGTGAGTGACGGCAAAAGAAGTTATAGTATAACACACAATCTTTGACGACATGTATTTGGTTTTAGTGTATTAAAGGCGAAAGACTAAAAGGTTTTTAACTAAATGATGAATGAAAGAGAAATTTTAATACTGCAAATTAAACAAGGGACAGGCGAGTGGGAAGATATTACCAGGCAGGTTCAATGGTTTGATGCCCAAAAAAATGCTTGCAGAATAAAGTATGTCGGAAATGCTACCTTCTACTGGAAACGCTGGAGGGACTTAATAATTTATGATAAACCCGTCATTGTGGATACTACGGGGAAAATTGTATATTGCGATAGAGTGCCTGTGAAAGGTGTATACCAGATTATTGTTTTTAATGAGTATGCCAAATTGTTTTTTGCTTCGGGTAACACTAAATTGGTTAGCAGAAGCGATATTAAGTTGGTTTCCGATATTTCCCAGAAAAGTGGTATTAAGAACTTTATAGACTATTTGAAAGAGATAGCGGTGTTGATGCCTACCGAGGACGGGGGCAATTTTCTCTTTAATCAACTGGACAAGTTGAGTGTTTTAGAGGACTGTGTTTTAGGTAAATTTTTGTCGGGCAAATTAAAGAAGGATAAGACTGAAAAAGAAATAATTTACCCTTTCGATACAAATTTATCGCAAAGGGTTGCAGTAAAAGCCGCTCTGGAAGAAGACTTGTCTATAATTAAAGGCCCTCCCGGAACAGGTAAAACTCAAACAATTCTTAATATTGTTGCAAATTATATTGCTAAGGGTGGCTCGGTTGCAGTTGTTTCCGGAAATAATGAGGCAACAAGAAATGTAAAAGATAAATTTGAGGCGGCGGGGTTTGGCTACCTTAATGCGTTTTTAGGCAACGCAAAAAATGTAGAAACTTTTTTTGAAGGAAAATATACCGCAGTAAAAATAGATGAAAAGTCAGTTATCGGTAATAGTGCAAGATATTTGCGACAAACAAGCAATGGGGTAGATACATATTTGAAGCTTAGTTTAGAGACCGCAAAAATAGCGCAACTAATAGATGAATATGAGGTCGAAAAAGAAATTAACGATGCTGAATATCAAATCAAAGAAAGAATCGTTCCTAAAACATTAAAGAATAAAAAATATACCAGCGCAAAGTTGTTGGAACTGGCCTCGGTATTGGAAACTTTGCCAGACGATAAAGTTACAGGATTTTTTAACAGGGTAAGAATTTTATTCAGGTTTGGTATTATCAGGTTAAAGGGTATTGCTCAAAATAAAGAAGATGCTATCGAATATTTGAAAAACAAATATTATGATGTTAAAATTTCAGAACTTAATCAGGCACAGGCAGAAAAGAAAAATTATATTGATTCGAATAACCTGACGGAACTACTTAGTAAGCAAAAGAAATTGTCGTATGATATTTTTAAATATGCTTTACAGGAAAGATATAAGGGTTTGAACGATTGTAATTTTACTGCAAGAAATTATAGGTCGAAGTTTGGAGCTTTTACAAAGAGGTATCCCGTCGTTTACAGCACTACTCATGCAATAAGAAGTTGTTCTGGTGAAAATTACTTATACGATTGCGTTATTATTGATGAGTCCAGCCAGGTGGATTTGATAAGTGCCGTAATAGCTTTTTCTATGGCGAAAAAAGTTGTCTTGGTCGGTGATGAAAAGCAGCTACCGCACGTTGTAAAATCTCAACTCGTACCTAAATTAAAT
>URHP01000047.1 GCA_900547645.1 uncultured Eubacteriales bacterium | reverse complement strand
CTCGGAGATGTGTATAAGAGACAGATCCTGTACGGGGAAGGCGGGGGAATGGCTGGATTTTGCGGCAGGCGTGCGCGGGGAAACGGTGACCGTGCGCATCGATTCGGAGGATGAGGCCGTCCGTATTCTGTCGCTGACGCTGCGGATCAGACGGGAGGAACGGCTGTGACCATTGATATTATCGATCTGACCGATCCGGAGTACAGCGATCTTTCGCCCGTACAGCTCTCCATGGTGCGCGTTGCGCAGGGAAAAAAGAACGACATCCTTGCGGATGCCGAGGAGGAGAAAACGCGGCTGCAGGACCAGCTCATCGTCAACAATTTTGCGCGTTCGTCCATCTTTCCATATGCCGAAGCGCGCGTCGATGCGGAGGCTTCGGCGCAGGTGGACGCCGTGCGGGAAGATCTGCTGTATCAGCTTGCCTACGAGGCGCTCGGTTCGGAGGGAAACGAGCAGGGACCTTACCGCTATCCCGAAAATCCCAATTATAACCTGTCGGCTTCGCAGCGGTTTCTCGTCGTGCGCAATTACTATATGCAGGCGACGGACGATCCCGAAGCGCGCCTGCAGGCATATGCAATGGACACGCTTGCGCGGCAGTATCTGGGAGAGTTTTACGCAACGCTCTACGATCTGCTTGCGTCCTATTGCTGAGATCCGCTGAAACAAGCGGCGCAGACTCCGATCATTCGGAGTCTGTTGTTTTTATCAAATTAAAAAAGCACCGCTTAACCGGTGCTTTTTTGGTGGTGGAGATAACGAGATTCGAACTCGTGGCCTGTACGTTGCGAACGTACCGCTCTACCAACTGAGCCATATCCCCATACGATTGTGTTATGATTATAGCACAACTTGGAAAAAATGCAAGCGTTTTTTATGCGGTTTTTTAAAATTTTTCCCGGGAAGACCTCTTACACGGGGAAGCGCTCTTCGATGTCAAAGTTCAGTCCCTGGTCGTATCCCTCTTCCCAGCGCTGCTGAATAAACTCGAGAAGCTGGACAAACGCCGCTTTCGCGCCTTCTCCGTAGAGGTCAAGTTCGCCCGCTTCTTCGCTTTTCTGCAGTTCTTCCAAAGAAGCGGTGATCTCATCGATCAGATCGAGCAGCGTCTCTTTTGCGCCGGCGGGAACCATGGAGCGTTCTTTCATGTACATCTTGGTATCTGGCAATGTTTTTTCTGATTATATCACACCGTTTGCGCATTTTTCAAGCAGAATCAAGGTTTTTCGGAAAAGTTTTCCGAATATTTCGATCTCCGCGTGAAAAACGGTTGACAAAAGCTGCGTTAAGGGAGTAAAATATCACAGAAATGAGCGGGGGCATAGCTCAGTTGGTTAGAGCGCATGCTTCACATGCATGAGGTCACAGGTTCGAGCCCTGTTGTCCCCACCAGATCGAAACGGGCGATGCGGTTGCATCGCCCGTTTTCGTGTGGAATTCAGCGTCCGTATGCGGGGGAGTCCGTACAGATCTCAAGCAGTAGGCGGGCGATCTTCGGGCTGTGGACGATATAGCTTTCGTGCGTTTCGCCCCGGAGGATGCGCAGGGAACAATTGCCGATCGCCGCGGCAATGCGCCGCGTATGGCGCAGGCGGATGAGGTCATGTTCGCCCGCCGTCAGCGTCACGGGCGCGGTGACGGCTGCAAGGTCGCGCCTCGTGAGGTGCGGCTCCGTCAGCATGAGGGTGAGCAGGGGATCGCGCGTCCTGCGCCATTCCCGTTTCGCGTCCCGCAGAAACGCGGGCGTAAGTCCCCGCGGGGAAATGTTTACGCCGCTTGCCACGATGCGCGCCGGGAGCGCGGGGGCAAGCATGCCGACGAGCAGCGCAACGATCCCGCCGTCGGAAAACCCGTACAGCACGGGGCGGTCCTGTAAAAGCGATCTGATCAGCGCGATGACGTCCTGCGCCATGTCCGCATAGTGATATTCGGAAACCGGCGCGCTGTTGCCGTGTCCGCGCGTATCGACGGCGTACACGGTAAAGTGCGGGGCAAGCAGCGGGATCGCCTCGTCAAAGATCTCGTGCGATTCCCCGTTGCCGTGCAGCAGGATGAGCGGCGCGCCGCTGCCCGTCTTTTCATAATGCAGTTTTATGCCGTTAACGAAGATGTCCATCGGATTTCCCTCGATTCATTATAGCACATGGTTTGCATGTTTTCAAGGGCGACGGGGTTGCAATCGGCACAAAAGTATGATAAGATATCAATGAATGGATATTTGAGGTAAAAAATGATGAGAAAGATTACCCTTGCTGCTCTTGGCTGTGCGATGCTGCTGTGCGTTGGTTTGGCGGCATGCAATACTCAAATGCAACCCGTGGAACACGTTCATGAATGGGGGGAGTGGACGGTAACTACGGCTCCGACCTGCACGGCAGAGGGCGAAGAAACACGCGTCTGCGAGCTTGATGCCAGCCATACGGAAACGCGCTCTGTCGCGGCCGATCCCGATGCACACGAATGGGGGGAATGGAAGGAAACGAAGGATCCGACCTGCACGGCGGAGGGCGAAGAAACGCGCGTCTGCGAGCTCGATGCAAGTCATACGGAAACGCGCTCTGTCGCAGTCGATCCCGATGCACACGAATGGGGGGAGTGGAAGGAAACGAAGGCTCCTACCTATGTGGCGGAGGGCGAAGAAACACGCGTTTGCACGCATAACGAGGCGCATAAGCAGACACGTCCCCTTGCCAAGTTGGAGTATATCACCGAAAGCATCACCGTAGAGGACGGCGACCGTCTGACCGCTACGCACCAAGCGGATAAAACGCTGCAGCTGCATGTAAAAATCAAATATGTGTATGATGAGGCGGAAAAGGATGCGACGCGTGCAGACGTGACATACACGTCGGGCAATCATGCGGTAGCAACGGTCAATGCGGACGGTGAGATCACGATCGTGGCGCCCGGAACGGCAGAGATCACAATCGAGAGCGTGTATAACAACGAATCCGGCGCAAAGGTGCGCAAGACGGTGCAGCTTACGGTGAATCATGCGCCGATCACGGAGATGACGCTGGCAAGCAGCCAAAGTTACAGCCTGACGCGCGGATTGGCGGACGAAGATCAGGGCGTGACGTCGGATGCGACGGCGCAGATCGAAGTGAGAGTAACGTATAAAGGCGGAAGCGCGGCGGCGGCAACGAGCGAAGACGTAGAGTACAAAACGAGCGACGCGGCGGTGGCGAGCGTAAATGCAGACGGGCTGATCACCTTTAACGGGGTAGGAACGGCGACGATCACTGTAAAGAGCAAGTACGAAAAACAGGGAGGCGGCTATATGGAAAAACAAATTCCGGTAACGGTAAATGATTTGCCTGAAAACACTACCGGGTTGGAAGTTGTAAGTTTTGAATATGGTGTTGATGATAATGGAAAAAAATATCTTGATTATACAGTAAAAAACACAACGGACAGCAGTATTCGTGTTATGTTTATAGATGTATATTACGTGGATGCGACAGGGAAAATATTAGGGGAGAACGACTTATATTGTGGAACAGCAGATGGAATTTCAAGAAATTTAGTCGCAGGTGAAGAATTTGAAACAGGTATAGTTGGAGGGATAAAGTTTCCAGAAAATACAGTAAAAATATTGATTTATAACCGAAGAATAAAATAGAGGAAAGCAATATGGAAGGAACAAGCGCAAGATTCAAGACGTTAAAGTTAAAATACGGAGAGTATTACAGTTTGAAAATCACGGACAGCGGAAAAAACGTGATCAACAACGTTGAAATTACAGGCAATCAAATTACGACGGAACAAAAAGTTTTTTCCGAGCCGACATATACGAATTTTACTGCCGTGTCATGAAACGCCAAGCGGTCTGTCCGCGCCGGAAAGCAGACCGTGAACGCGTAATTTTGCAAAGCCTGCGCATTTCGTTTGATTAACGGGCGGCAATGTGGTATAATCTGCACGGAACAAGTCAAGGAGAGAAACTATGTTACAGGTCAACGGCGTGAGCCTGCAATACGGCAGCAAGAAGCTGTTCGAAGACGTCAACTTAAAATTTACCGCGGGCAACTGTTACGGTATCATCGGTGCAAACGGCGCGGGCAAGTCCACGTTCTTAAAGGTGCTTTCGGGGGAGATCGAACCCAACAAGGGGGAGGTCATCCTCGGCAAGAACGAGCGCATGTCCGTGCTTGCACAGAATCAGAACAAATACGATTTCGAGACGGTGCTGCGCACGGTCATGCTCGGGCATAAGCGGCTTGTGGAGATCATGGACGAAAAGGACGCCCTCTACGCGCACGCGGATTTCACCGAGGAGGACGGCGTGCGCGCCTCCGAGCTGGAAGCGGAATTTGCCGAACTCGGCGGCTGGGAAGCGGAGAGCGAGGCGGAGACGCTTCTGAACGAGCTGGATATTCCTGCGGAGTATCATCAGATGCGCATGGGCGAGCTGGACGCCAAACAAAAGGTGCGCGTGCTGTTGGCGCAGGCGCTGTTCGGCAATCCCGACGTTCTGCTTCTGGACGAGCCGACCAACAATCTTGACCTGAAGACGGTGCGCTGGCTGGAAAATTATCTGCTCGACTTCGAGAACACCATCATCATCGTCTCGCACAACCGCCATTTCCTCAACAAGGTGTGCACGCATATCTGCGACGTGGATTTCGGAAAGATCAATCTGTATCTCGGCAACTACGATTTCTGGTATCAGACTTCGCAGCTGCTTGCCCGTCAGCAGCGCGACGCCAATAAGAAGGCGGAACAGCGGGCGGCGGAACTCAAGGAATTTATTGCGCGCTTTGCGGCGAACGCTTCCAAGTCGCGGCAGGCGACTTCCAGAAAGAAGGAGCTGGAAAAACTGACGATCTCCGACTTCAAGCCCTCCCTTCGCAAGTATCCCTTCATCGATTTCAAATTCGAGCGCGAGATCGGCAACGATATTCTCGCCGTCGAAGGGCTGAGCAAAGAAGGGTACTTTGAAAACGTCTCCTTTACGGTGCAGAAGGGGGATAAGATCGGCATTCTTTCGGACAAGTCCACGTCCGTCACCATGCTCTACGATATTCTCATGGGCAAGGCGGAGCCGGACGCCGGCACCGTGAAGTGGGGCAAGACGATCTCCGCTTCCTACTTCCCGCAGAACAATTCGGAATACTTTGACGGGTGCGAACTGACGCTCGTGCAGTGGCTTTCGCAGTTTTCCAAGGACCACTACGAAGAATATCTGCGCGGCTGGCTGGGGCGCATGCTCTTCTCGGGCGAAGAGGCGCTCAAGGAGGCAAAGGTGCTTTCGGGCGGGGAAAAGGTGCGGTGCATGCTCGCCAAGATGATGCTCGAAGGAGGGAACTTCCTCATCTTCGATGAACCGACCAACCACCTTGACCTTGAGTCCATCACCTCGCTCAACAACGGTCTGACGGCGTTCAAGGGCTGCATGCTGCTTACCTCCCACGATCAGGAGCTGATGAACACCGTCTGCAACCGCATCATTGTGCTGGACGGAACAAAGACCTTCGACAAGAATGTCACGTTCGACGAATATGTCGATATGACCAACGCCTGACATCCGTCCGGCGGCTTTTGTCCGCCGATTCGGGAGCCCAAGGGGCGCCTGAACAGAAAACGTTGAATGGAAAACGCGCCGCCGTGCTTATGCTTGCACGGCGGCGCGCTTTGCTGTATGGGTACCGTTCAAAGGGATCCCTCGATGCCTTCGGTCCCTCGGAAGGGCGGGGAAGTAGCCTTGTTTCTCGCTTTACGCTTTTTTGGCGCGTTCGCCCTTGAGCTGCGCATCGCGGGCGAGGATGCGGTCGAAGAGGGCAACGGATTCCTGTACCTTGGAGAGCGCCGCGCGGATGCCGTCCGCGTCCTCCGTTCCGCGCGTACCGAATTTGTAGGACGAAAGCTCCGTACGCGCCTGTCCCAGCAGGACGGAGACGCTCCCGATCTCACCGTCGCGCTCTTTGTCCGCCATGCGGTCAGTGACATAGATAAACTTATCCGCGCGGTAGACGAGTTTGGAGACCGCCTTGAAAAATTTCATGCGGGTAAGCGAGCCGCTTTCCGCCGTCGGACAGAAGTCTTCCAGAGCCCGCGCGTAATCGGCGAGCTGGCGGCGCAATTCGGCATGCCGCGGCAGGCGCGTCTTGCGGCGCAGAAGCAGCAGGATCAGAATGCCCACGACGATGACCGCCGCATAGATGAGATATTCCGTAATGAGCCGCACGGGAGTCATTTCTGCGGCGTCGGCAAGCAATGTCAGCGCGTTCATGCGTTTTCCCTCCCCTGCGGCGCATTGTCGCGCAGCTTGACTTCGAGCTGATTGTGCGGCTTTTCAATGCCGTGCGCGTCGAGCGCTTTCAGAATGATCTCGCGCAGGTCGTAGTAGAGATCCCAATACTTTTCCGTCGTCCCCCAGGCGCGCACCGACATCTTGAGCGTGCTTTCCCCGTACTCTTCCAGTACGACCGAGGGGGCGGGCGTCTCCACGACGTATTCGTATTCCTTGACGCTCTCCAGAAGAAATTCCTTTACGCTGTCCACGTCTGCGGAATAGGGGACGGGAACTTCGATGACGACGCGCCGCAGGGGCATATCGCTGTAATTGACGAGTTTTGAGCCGAGTACTTCGCTGTTCGGGACGATGATGGTCTCGTTGCTGTACGTCAGGATCTTCGTGTTGAACAGGCGGATGTCCTGCACCAGCCCTTCCATGCCGCCGATGGAGACGTAATCGCCCTTTTTGAAGGGCTTGGTAAAGATGATGATGACGCCGTTCGCAAGGCTGGCAAGGCTGTCTTTCAGGGCGAGCGCGATGGCAAGGGCGACTGCGGAGAATGCCGCAATGATGCCCGCCGTCGAAAATCCGAGCGAGCTGACGACCACGACGACGAGCGCAACGTACAGTACCACGGTGATGAGCGATACGACGAAGGTCGAAGCGGATTTGTCGAGCCGGTTGCTTTTGAGCGCCGCCGACCGCGCGATGATCTGCACGATGCGGATGACCACCAGCCCGAGGACGAGAAAGGCGACCGCGCGTACGATGGCAAGCCCCGTGTTCTGCACGAAGTCTGTTCCGATCTGCCTGAGCGTTTCCCAGAATTGTTCCATACGTTTCTCCTGCCCGCGTTCCGGCGGGCGTGCCTGTCAGAGATAAGATTCGTTAACAGTATAGCACTTGTTCGTCAAAAAAACAAGGGGGCGCGGAAATTTTTCCGCGCCCCCTTGCGGGAAACCGTTATTCGATCGCTTTGAGCGATTCGTTCATATTGATTTTTACGATCTTGTGCCGCAGGATGAGCGTCACCAGAATGGTGAACACGACGGAGAGAATGGGCGCAAGCACCCACACGAACCACGAGATGCCCGGAATGGAGCCGAAGCCCATCACCTGAAAGACGAACAGGCACAACAGACATCCGAGGGGCAGCCCGAACAGAATGCCGATGCCGCTGGTGATATAGATCTCACGGTAGATATAGCCCGCCACTTCGCCGTCGTAGTATCCGAGGACCATCAGCGTTGCAAGTTCTCGCTCGCGCTCGCTGATATTGATGTTCGTCAGCGTGTAGGTGACGACGAAGTTCAGCAGTGCGGCAAAGACAAGCACGATGATGGCGACGGCGATCATCGCCGTTCCGCCGATGTCCTGGAACAGGCAGCAGTCCAGAACGGCGAGTCCCGCCAGAACGAGCGCCGTGGAGAGGGCGACGGACACGACGGTCATCAAAAAGCGCATGAAGAAGCGCAGCACGTTGCGCATCGTGGACTTGTATTTGAAGGAGAGGCGGTTCCAGAGGAAGGGGATGCGCTCCAGGAACACTTTCTTGCCCGCTTTGGGCGTCTTGGGACGCAGCAGGTCTGCGGGCTCCTGGCGGGTGAGCTTGATGCCCGCGATCGCCGTCGCCGCCAAGGTCGCGATAAGGATGACGGCGAAAGTGATGAAGAAGAACGTCACGGAAACGTGCGGCGAATAGGGGGGCAGCGTGTAGTTCCATTCAAAGTTCACATAGATGATCCTTGCAAGTCCCAGCCCCGCGAAATACGCGCCCGCTCCGCCGATGAGCGTTCCGACGAGCGCAAACAGCAGGTATTTGACGATGATGCGCGCAGGGGAATAGCCCAGCGTCAGCAGGCAGGCGATCTGTCCGCGCTCTTCGTCGAGAAGGCGCGTCATGGTCGAAAGCACCACAAGGATGGTGACGAACAGGAACACGACCATCAGCACGTATCCGATGCTTGCGATCTTCCCCGCATATTCTCGGAACGATTCAAAGGTAAAATTTTCGTGCAGCGTGAGTACTTCGAAATCGTCCTGCGCATCGGATGCGCTTTCCTGCGGATCGGCGGAAAGCAGCGCCTTGACCTGCGCGACCTCATCGTCCACATAGTCGTCGTATCCCATGCCGAACAGGGTGTAGCCGCCGCGGTCGGGCAGGGTAATGTAGATCTGATTGAGCAGTTCGGAGGTCGGAACGGTGATCTTCTGTGGCTCGTCTGCGTCTTCGTCGAGCTCGACCGTCTGTCCGTATGCCGTCCCCGTGCCCGTAATGTGCGGAAGGACGGACACATTGACGAGGTCCTCGCCGAACACGTAGTAGACGGCGGCAAGGGGCAGCATGTCGTCCTCGTCGTCGGAGGCGGGATCGTCGGAATAGCTCGGATCGTCGCGCACCGCCATATGCAGAGGATTGAGCAGCGTGCCTGCCATCGTATAACTTTGCGTGACGGGCATGGTCAACGTAAAGTTGCCCGTCAGCGGGACCAGGATCTTTTGCCCCGCCAGCTCGTATTCGTATTCGATCTCGGTGAGATGCTCGGTGATGACCGCGGACATGGTATAGGGCTTGGAGGTGTCCTGTGCCGCGAACTGTTCGGTGGCGCGTTCGGCGTACACGGTGACGGCGCCTTCCGAAGCGGCGTCATACCGGTCCACGGCGGTCAGCGTGTTCTGCGTGACGTCCGCGGGGGCGGCGCAGTCATACAGATAGACGCGCACCATGCCGTCCGGCACATTCGTGAAAGTGACTTCCGCATCGTTGACGGTCGCCTTTCCGTCCCTGACTTCAAATTCGAGCATGCCGCCGCGCAGCACGTTTTCCGAACCGTAGCGTTCGGTGAGCGCCGTGACGTCGTCCTCCGAAAAGGCGCCCTCGGTGTTCATGAGGATGATGTCGCTCACGTTCTGCGCATGGTAATAATCGGACAGCGAATCGTTGATCTTGTCCGTCGCCATGCCGATGCCTGCCGTGAAGCCCACGCTCACGAGCACCATCAGCATGACGGAGATCAGCCGCGTCGCATGCCGTCGGAACATTCTGCCGAATGTCTTGAGATAGGTCTTCATGGCTTCACCATTCGATGCGTTCAATGGGCATCGGGTTGAGATTTACTTCGATCGCCTCGATCCTGCCGCTGCGGATATGGATGACTTTATCCGCCATATCCTTGAGCGCCGCGTTGTGGGTGACGATGATGACGGGCTTTTTCTGTTCCTTGGAGACGTCGTGCAGGAGCTTCAAAATGAGCTTTCCCGTCACATAGTCGAGCGCGCCCGTCGGCTCGTCGCACAGCAGCAGCTTGGGATTTTTCGCCAATGCGCGCGCAATGGAGACGCGCTGCTGTTCACCGCCCGAGAGCTGCGAGGGGAAGTTGTTCAGCCGCTCGCCCAGTCCCACTTCGGTGAGGATCGCCTTTGGATCGAGCGCGTCCTTGCAGATCTCCACGGCGATCTCCACGTTTTCCAGCGCCGTCAGATTGGGCATCAGATTGTAAAATTGGAACACGAAGCCCACGTCGGTGCGGCGGTAGGTCGTCAGACCCTTCTTGTCGAGCGCGGTCACATCCTTTCCGTCCAGCACGATCCTGCCGCTCGTGGCGCTGTCCATGCCGCCCAAAAGGTTTAAAAGGGTGGTCTTGCCTGCGCCGGAGGAGCCGAGCACGACGACGAATTCGCCGTCTTCCAAAGAAAAAGACACGTCCTGCAGGGCGTCCACGCATATGTCGCCCGATCGGTACTGTTTTCCGACGTGTTCCAAAGTCAGATAACTCACGGAAAAATCACGCTCCTTGATCGTTTTGTTTCCAAATGAATTATACCATATTTTACGGGCTTTTCAATCGGTTTGGAGGCTTTTTTCGGCACTTTTCACGCATATTTCGTGAAAAATTTTTGTGCAATTTATTAAGTATAATTGAAAAAAATGACTTTGATTTTCTTTGTCACAAACGGGCGTTACAGCTTCGCGGGCGGTTATTCGAATTGGGCGGAATAGATCTCGGAATAAAACCCGCCCTTTTGCAGGAGGGCGTCGTGCGTGCCGCTCTCCACAATGTCGCCGTCGCGCACCACAAGGATGAGATCGGCATTGCGGACGGTGGTCAGGCGGTGGGCGATGACAAAGCACGTCCTGCCCCTGCGCAGCGTCTCCATGGCGTCGCGGATGAGCAGTTCCGTGCGCGTGTCCACGTTGCTGGTCGCCTCGTCGAGGATGAGCATGCGCGCGGGGGAGAGCATGGCGCGCGCGATCGTCATGAGCTGTTTCTGCCCTTTGGAAAGGTTGACGCCGCCGTCCGTGACGCGCGTTTCGTATCCTTCGGGCAGCGACCGGATATATTCGGCGATGTGCGCTGCTTCTGCTGCGCGCTCCACGTCTTCCTGCGTTGCTTCGTCGCTTCCGTAGGCAATATTTTCGTAGACCGTTCCTTCGAACAGCCAGGTGTCCTGCAGCACCATCGTGAACGCCGCGCGCAGGCTCCTGCGGGTGTACCGGCGCAGATCCTTCCCGTCCAGCGTGATGCGTCCGCCCTGCGGATCGTAAAAGCGCATCATCAGATTGACGAGCGTCGTTTTGCCTGCGCCCGTCGGTCCCACAATGGCGATCGTCTGCCCGGGCAGTGCGGAAAAGGAGAGATCGTGAATGACGTCGCTTTCCCCGTCATAGGAAAAGCGGACGTGTTCGAAAGCGAGTTCGCCGCGCACGGCATTAGCCTCTTCGGCATCGGGCGCGTCCGCCTCCTCCGCGGGCGCGTCCAGAAGGCGGAACACCCGCTCCGCCGCGGCAAGCGCCGACTGGATCTCGCCGAGGATATTGGCGTATTCGTTGACCGGTCCCGAAAATCTGCGCGAATAGAGCAGGAAAGCGGAGATGTCTCCGATGCTGATGAGACGGAACAGGTACAGGAACGCGCCCGCCGTGCTGATGATGACGGTGCCGAGATTGTTGACGAAGTTGACCGCCGGTCCGATCAGGCTGCCGTAATAGTCGGCGCGGTAGTAGGCGTCCACGGCGTCCGTGTTCTTTTCGCAGAACTTTTCGATCATTTTGTCTTCGCGGCCGTAGGCGCGGATGGTGCTCAGTCCGGTGAGCATCTCCTCGGAAAAGCCGTTGAGTTCCGCCAGCTTGGCGGAGCGCTTGCGGAAGAGGGGGCGCACCTGACGGCTGCGCTTGAGCGCGATGAGTACGGAGAGGGGTACGGTCAGGATGAATACGCCGAGGAGCAGAGGCGATACGGCGATCATGCCGACGAGCGCGCCCGCGACGGTCACGACGCTCGTCGCTGCCTGCAGGATGTCGTTGGAGAGCGACGCGTTTACCGTGTCGATGTCGTAGGAGATGCGGTTGATCAGATCGCCCGTCTGCATCCTGTCCAGAAGCGACACGGGAAGAACGAGGATCTTATCGAATACGTCCTGCCGCATGCTCCTGACGATGCGCTGGCTCAGGCGGATCATGAGCACCGTCAGCAGGTAGGAGAGCACGGACGAGACGACGTAAAAGACCGCCATGTACAGGCAGTACGTTCCTACGGCGGCAAAGTCAACGCCGCTCTCCGCTGCGATCGCGTCTACCGCCTCGCCCGAGAGCCACGGCCCGAGCAGCGCGAACAGGTTGCTGCCCAGCATGAGCAAAAATGCCGCCGCAACGCCCGCCTTGTAGCGCAGAAAATACTTCATCAGGCGGAAGAATACGGCCTTGCGTCCCGTTTTTGCAGGTGCGTTATCCGGATTTTGTATCACGTTACGCATTTTGGCTGCCTCCTTCGTCCGCATCGTGCTGCGATGCGTAGATCCTGCGGTAAACTTCGCAGGTCTCCATCAGCTCGCTGTCGCTGCCGAATCCGACCGCTCTGCCTTCGTCGAGGACGAGAATGCGGTCGGCAAAGCGCACCGAACTGATGCGCTGCGCGATCATGACGATGGTCGTGTCGGGAAGCCGCTCCAAAAGCGTCTTTCGGAGCTGCGCGTCGGTGCGGTAGTCGAGCGCGCTCGAGGAGTCGTCCAGAATGAGGATCTCGGGCGACGCCGCCAGCGCGCGGGCAATGAGCAGGCGCTGCTTCTGCCCGCCGCTGAA
>URHP01000046.1 GCA_900547645.1 uncultured Eubacteriales bacterium | reverse complement strand
CAATGATTATACATAAATCAATGCATATTTACATTTCTTCCGACGTGCCGCCATGCCAAAACGAAGCGATGTCGTTTTCCGTAAACGCCGTCTCGTACGGCTTGGAAAAGGGTGCGCGGCGATAGAAGATAAAGGAGTCCTGCGACGTCTGCGTGCGGAAGGTCGCAACGACGGCATGCCGCTTTTCGCGAACGGCGACGCAACCCGATCTTACATCGTATGTATATGTTCCGCGCTTTGTTTTGACGTGAACGACTTCAGGCGTGACTTCCAGCCCGATCGCCGTTCCCATGGAGATATGCAGCGCATACCAACCGTAAATGACAAGATAAACGACGACCGCAACGGGTGTGACGATCCAGAACCCGATATATCCCATAAAGGCAAATACCGCGCAGATCATGATGGCGGGAATCGCGATACAACTCAGAATGACCATCCATTTTTTCATCGTGCGCACATAGCGGACGACGGTCGGCTGCTCTCTCATCATGCACGGTCTCCCCTGTCCGCGAACCAGACGCGGAACTGTGAGAGCGTTTCCTCCCCGCAGCGCGCTTCCAGCAGTGCGCCGTCTTCCGTGTCTTCCCGTACGAGCGTCAGTTCGGCGCCCTCTTTCGCCTGTTTCAGATAGACGATCTGAAAAGCAGATACGGTGCGGGACGAAAGCTCGTCCATGGAAAAGCAATCAAAAAAGAAGTCTGCATAGCGCGCATTGTTGGCGTGAAAATAGTGATCGCAATGACTGTTGGCAACGACCATGCGGTAGACCTCGCGCCCCTCGCGGACGCGGGAGATCTTCCAGCTCGGCGGCTCCACGGCTTTTTCCGCACGATAGGGACAGCGCGCATGTGCTTCCCCCATGCGTTCAGGCGTCAACAGAGCGAACGTTTTCAGATCGACGAGACACCAGCGGGAAGCGACTGCGGCGACCTCTTCGCTTCCGACGCAGACGCGGTAATCGCGTTCAAAAAACACGTGCCGCGGAGGAAGCGGCCATGTCTCCACCGTTATCGCTTCCCCCAGACGCACAGGGCGCGCAAGCCTGCAATAGGTATTGACAATGATAAAACCGAGCGCCTGCGGCCGAAGATCGTCGTAGCCGAATCCCAGCTCGTCGGCGCTCATGCATGCGGATTCCTGCGTCAGCCCGAGGAGCGCCGAAGGGCGCAGTTCGTCCTTGAAATCGAAATCGGAATACCGCAGTTCATACGTTTTTTTGTGGGAATAAACGCTCATGTTCCAAAGTATAACACACGCGCGAGGGGAAGTCAATCAAATGCGCCCTTACGAGGAGGACGCCGCCGCCAAAAATGCGAGCGTCCCCGCGCAGATCGTCTCAGCGAGCCGCCTCTGATATTCCGCAGACACCAACAGCGCTTCATCCTCGGTATTGGACAAAAATCCGCACTCAACGATGACGGACGGATAATCGGAGCAATTGAGCACATAGTAATCTCCCCTGAGCGCCTCGCTCGTACGTACGCATTCGGGCATACTGTTGAGCGCCGTCTGGAGCGCGCATGCAAGGGTATGCGAGGACGCGCTGTCCTCGCGGAAAAACACCTGCGCACCCCTGCGCGAAGAGAGTGAAAAGAAGTTCTGATGTACGGAAATGACCGCGGCAGGCGCGCTGTCCGCAATGATCTCCGCCCGACGCCGCATGTCCCGCTTTTTGTAGCCGTCCGTCGCCGCTCCGTAGAGCCCCGCCTCGGTGGGGCGCGTCTGCACCACAAGAAAGCCCGCATCCTCAAACTCCGTCTGCAGATAGCGCGCCACCGACAGATTCAGATCGCTCTCCTTGATCCCCGTCGTCCGCCCGACCACTCCCCCGTCAATGCCGCCGTGCCCCGCATCGATCACTATGGTGAGCCGCACGCTGCCCGCAGCCGTCTGGACAAGCGCATAGAGACAGATCCCGGCCGTCAGAGCGATGGAACACACAATGGCAAGAAACCCGAACAAAACGCGATGGCGGGCAAAAAAGATTTTCATGCCGTATTCTATGCGGACGAGCCGTGCGAAATGCCGCCGCCGCTTTCAAAGATCCGCCCGCACGCACAAAAAAGACGGGCAAAGCCCGCCTTTTGACCGGAATGAAGCTGATCGGACGATCAGGAAACCACGCGCAGCACCGTGTCCACATGCGCGACGCCGTCGAGCGAATTGATCTTGGCGACCGCGTTGCGCACGGAAAGCTCGTGCGTTTCGTGTGTGACGAGCACGAGCGGGACCTTGCCGTCCTCGCGCGCGGGCTTTTGCAGCAGCTCCACGATGGAGATATTGTGCTTTCCGAACACGGAGGCGATCTTCGCCAGAAAGCCCGCCTTGTCCTCCACCGTCATGCGCATATAATAGGCGCTCTTGAAATCGTTGACGAATTTCACGTCCTTATCCGCACCCGCCGTATTCTTGAAGGTGGAATATTTGTTTTCACTGTGCGTGGCGGCATAGATAATATCGGAGACGATCGCGCTGCCCGTCGGAAGCGCGCCCGCACCCCTGCCGTAGAGCATGACGTCACCCACCGAATCCCCCGTCAAAAAGACGGCGTTGAAACTGTCGTTGACGGAAGCGAGCGGATGTCCCTTGCGCACAAACGTGGGGTGGACGCGGACCTCGATCCCGGCATCGGACTGTTTTCCGATGGCAAGCAGCTTCAGAACATAGCCGAGCTCCTTGCCGTCCGCAATGTCCTCTTTCGAAATGCCGGAAATCCCTTCGCGGAAGATCTTGGAAAAGGGAACCTTGGTATGAAAGGCAAGCGAGGACAGGATGGAAAGCTTGTACGCCGCATCAAACCCCTCTACGTCCGCCGTCGGATCGGCTTCGGCATAGCCAAGCCGCTGCGCTTCTTTCAGACACTCCTCATAGGAAGATCCGTCGTTGGTCATCTTGGTGAGGATATAGTTCGTCGTTCCGTTGATAATCCCCATCATGGACGAGATCTCGTTCGCCTGGACGCCGTCCAGAAGGGTGCGGATGATGGGCACGCCGCCGACGCAGCTCGCCTCAAAATAGAGCCCCGCGTTCTGACGCTTGGCTGCGCGCTCCAGCTCGTGCGAATACTTGCAGAACAGTTCTTTGTTGGAGGTGACGACCGTCTTTCCTGCATTCAGCGCCGCAAGCACGTACTCCCGCGCGGCTTCCACGCCGCCGATGACCTCCACAACGATGTTGACATCCGGATCGGAGACGATCTCCGCAATGTTGGACGCGATCTTTTCCGAGGGCACGCCGAGCGAACGCGCGCGTTCGCGGTTGAGTTCAAGAACGCTCTCCACCACGATATCCACGTTCTGCGTACGCTGATAAAATTCCCTGTGCTCCGTAAGGATCTGATAGGTCCCCCCGCCTACGACGCCGAGACCGAGAATGGCAACACCGACTTTCTTCATAATCCTTCCTCCGAACTGTTCAGATCATACAAATATTTCAAACCGTCGAGCGTGAGCATCTTGTCGATCACATCGATACAGCCCGTCTCCTTCGCAATGGTCTCGGAAAATCCGCCCGTTGCGATGGTCATGACATCGCTCGTTTTCAGTTCTTTTTTGATCTTTCTTACGATAAATTCCACAAGTCCCGCAAACCCGAACACGATCCCCGCCTGCATATTGGTGACGGTATTCGTTGCGATCACGCTCTTCGGGGCTTCGATCTCCACGCGGGGCAGCTTTGCCGTGCCGGAGACCAGACTTTCGAGCGAACCCTTGATCCCCGGGGCGATGACGCCGCCGATGAACTCTCCTTCCGCATTGAGTATGTTAAACGTCGTCGCGGTGCCGAAGTCCACTACGATCATGGGCTTTCCGCAGCCGTACTTCCGGAGCGCCGCAACATTGTTCACGATACGGTCGGCGCCAACCTCGTGCGCGTTGTCCGCGCGCATGCGAAGTCCCGTCTTCAATCCGGGCGCGATCTGCTTGGGTATGATATGCAGATAGACGCGCAGCATATGCTCGACGGTATAATCGAGCGAAGGAACGACGGACGAAAAGATCCCGCCCGTAATATCCTTTGCCGCAATGCGGTTGATGGTCAGCATCTCGGTAAGCTGCGCGCCGTATTCGTCCGACGTGCGCTTCAAATCGGTGGATACGCGGAAAGAGATCCTGCGCGTATCTCCGTCGTAGACGGCATATTTGATATTGGAATTTCCGACGTCAATGCAAATGATCATCGCCTGTCTCCTCTGCCGGCGTCTCCCGCCGCACAGCGCCGCCCGCATCGTCGGGCAGAATTTCTTCCTTTGCCCGTCTCTTCTTCACGACTTCCGTCACGCGGTACAGGGAGGGCGCGGCGATCACCGTGCTGGCGAACTCGATCGCAAAATTGACCGCCGAACAAAGCACTACAATATAATACAGCACGGACGTACCCTGTCCGATGGCAAGTTCTTCGAAAATCTGCCACATGCACAGCGCGCCGAGGATAAAGAACCCCGTATTCATGACAGGCGCCGCCGCCGAAGCGACAAAAACGGCGACATAGCGGTTCTTCGGGGCGATCAGCCGGTACAAAAATCCGGGTACGACGCCCGCCGCGATCCCCTTTACCAGACAGGTCAGCACCGTCATCGATGCATTCTGATTGAGCAGCATCGCCGTAAAGGCATCCGCCCCGGATATGCCGAAAATCAGTACCATCAGCCCGAACGCTGCCCCGAGGATCCCGCCCGCGAGCGGTCCGATCAGAACGGCGCCGAGGACGATGGGAATGAGCACAAAGCTCAAAGACGTCGCCAGAAACAACCCCGTGACCAATGCAACGGATTGCAGGATCACCACCAGCGCCAGAAGGACGCCGAGCATTGCCACGTTCTTCGCCGAAAAGAACTTCTGCTTCTTCATGATTTGCCTCCATCGGATCCCTTGCGGGTATCCGCAGAAATAATATGGTTCGATTTCCCGAAGCGGATACTGCCGCGAACGTACCGTTCCGCTATAAAGGATTTCAAATGCAATTATAGCAAACGCCGCCCATTTTGGCAACTAAATGAACGCAATTCACTGAAAATTCCACGCCCGTGCCGTGAAAGAACGCGTTTTCCGAACACATTTCGGCGCGCAGACATACTATATAACAAAAGGCCGCAGAAAACCAAAGATACATACTCTGCGGCGGTCTCCCGTCAAACGCCCGTTTGCGGGAAAGCTATAGGAGGAAAAACTATGAATTGCTGTTTTGGCGGCAATCGCTGTCTCTGGATTCTCATTATCCTGCTCATTCTCGGAACGTGCGGAAACGTATTTTCCTCGAACGCGTTCAAGGGCTGCGGCTGGCCGCTCCTCGCCGCTCTCGCATACTGCATGTGCAAGAACGGAACGCTGCAATCGCTCGTCAACAGCGTGTGCGGCTCGGGCGACGGCTGCGGCTGCGGCTGCAACTGACCGAACGGCGGCAAGCGCCGCAGGCAAGTTTTGAATCCGATCGCGCAGAAAAAACGGACGCCCGCAATGTGCGGGCGTCCGATCTTTTATTTGTGTTTCAAGGCATAGTGCTGAAGGGCAACGATCGTCTTCGCGTCATGCACCTTGCCCTCCCCGATCCAGGCAAGCGCCGTTTCGACGGGCACATATGCAACATTGAGAAATTCCCCTTCATCAAGATGCTGTTTTCCTTCTCGCACGCCGACCGCCTCATAGATATAAATTTTCTCGTTGGTATAGCCGGGCGTCGGATAGAGCGTGAACAGCGGGACAAGCTCGGCGGCGATCAATCCCGTTTCCTCGCCCAGTTCACGCGCCGCGGCAAGGCGCGGATCTTCCCCTTCGCCCAATTTTCCCGCGGGGATCTCATAGATCTCTTCGCCGTAGGCATAGCGGAACTGCTTCACGAGAGCGACCTTCCCGTCGCGAACGCACAGGACCGCCGCCCCGCCGGTGTGTTCGACGACCTCCCGGCGGCAGGGCCTGCCGTCCGGAAGCTGCGCGTCGTCGCAGCGGAGATTGAGGATCTTTCCGCGATAGATATAGTTCTTTCTGACCGTCCGTTCCGCAAGTTCCATGGCTTCCCTCCTTACAGCTCCTGCGCGAGCGCAAACAGCGCGGCGCTCTCTTCCCCTTCCGCGCCGATATAGCGCAGGAAATAGCGGTACCCCGCAAGCAGGGCGCGGACCTCTGCAATGTCGCGCCGCGCCGCCGCGGCCGAAAGTTCCGTAAAGATCTCTTCGCCCGCCGTTTTTTCCTCTTCGCGCAGATCGCGGCTCATGACGCGGTTGCGCTCGACGGGCAGCGACTGCGCAAATGCCGAAAGGGCTTCCTCGCGCTTCTTACGCTGAATGGCGACCTGCCCGCGCTTGCCGCACTCGGGGAAACATTCGCGCACAATATCGCGGAACGGTTTGATCATGCGCCCCGCAAAGACGGCATAGCTTGCCGTATAGCTCCCGTCCACATAAAAATAGCGCAGCAGCAGATCGTTCAGATAAATCGTACCCGCGTCGATCTCCACAAACAGGCAGAAGACAAATGCGAGAATATCCTGCCGCTCGGAGGGAAGATACGCCCCGACGCGTCCGGACGCGCCGACGCCCGTGCGCGGACGCAGATAGGCACGTTTTGCCGCGGGATAATCGTAGCCGTCCGTAACGGCGGCAAACAGGTTGGTCAGTTCCCGGCAGCCTGCGATCTCTTTGAGCGCTTCGGATATTTTCCCTTCCGCCACCATGTACGAGCCTTCGACAAGCTCGTCGCAGACCGACAGAAACCGCTGAATCTTTTCTATTTTGTCCGACATTTCCATGTCTGTTCCTCCCGCGCGGCGAAAAATTCGTCCGATACGGACACCATTATATCATAAAACAAAAAATAGTTAAAGAAATTTTTCGGAAATATCTTGATTTTATCCGCATTTTTATGTATAATGTGAGAAACGAATTGATTTGGAGGGTATGCAATTATGAAATCCATGACGATCTCTCTGGAAATGGCGCAGCGCGTGAAGGAATTTGTCGCGATCACGCAGAACTGTGACTGCGAGATCCTGCTCAAGAGCGGGAAGTACGTCGTTGACGCGAAGTCCATTCTCGGCATCTTCAGCCTCGACCTTTCCAAGCCGCTCACGGTGGAAATCTACAGCGACAACTGCGAGGACGTCATCGCAAAGCTCGCGAAATTTGCGAAGTAACTTCCGACGACCGGACAAAGCCGAGCCGCTCGCATGCATGAGCGGCTCATTTGTTCTTTTGTGAATTTCTACAGCGAAGGATGACGCGCCATGCAGGTCAAAGGTGAAACATCGGTCAACAAGCTCATACTGCTGTTCGTGTTCGACAAAATGGAGAGCCCCCTCTCGGAACGGACGCTTGTGGATATGTGCACTTCGTCCAACGACTGGCTCAACTATATGGACTGCACCGTGCTCATTCACAAGCTGAAAAAAGACGGCTTTATCTGCGACATTCCGAGCGGCGACGATCCCCTTTACACCATCACGACGGAAGGAAGGGAAGCGCTCGCCAATTATTATATCAGCATTCCGCGAAGCGCGCGGGAAGAGATCTCGCGCTATATCAAACTCAACGGCGCAAAATTCCGCACGCGGCAGGAGTGCAAGTCGGATTACTATCAGAACAAGGACGGCACCTATACCGTCAATCTGAAGATCCTGGCGGCAGTTCAGCCGATGCTGGAACTGAAATTTGTCGTTCCCGACAAAAAAACCGCCAACATGATCTACAAGAAATGGGAGGACAAGGCGTCCGATCTGTATTCCGTTGTTTACGAGACGCTTGTAGATTGAACGACAGGACAAAACGAGGTAACATATGGTCACTTATTCGACAAAAGGCACTTGCTCCAAACAGATCATTTTCGAACTTGACGACGACAACAAGATCCACAACGTCAAGTTCATCGGCGGCTGCAGCGGCAATCTGCAGGGCATCAGCCGTCTTGTAGAGGGAAAGACGCCCGACGAGGTCGTTTCCCTTCTGAAAGGCATCCGCTGCAAGCAGAACACTTCCTGTCCCGACCAGCTCGCACAGGCACTGGAACCCTACACTGCGGAAGCCCGCGCCAAGACAAACGCATAACTCCCCCGATACGCAAAAAAGAACCCTGGCGGGTTCTTTTTTTCAGCAAATTTTATATCCGGACGCAAGTCCGCCTTCGCCCGTCTCGCGATAGCGCGCGTCGAGGTCCCTGCCCGTCTCATACATGGTCTTCACGATCAGATCGAAGGAGATTTTACGCGTCCCGGAAAGGACTTCGGCGAGATCCGCGCTGTCCAGCGCACGCAGGGCGGCGACGGCGTTGCGTTCGATGCAGGGGATCTGGACATACCCGCAGACGGGATCGCAGGTCAGCCCGAGCTGATGCTCCAGAGCGATCTCTGCGGCATATTCCGTCGTTTCCAGCGACTGACCGAAAATACTGCAGACCGCGGCAGCCGCCATAGAGGTCGCCGTGCCGATCTCCGCCTGACAGCCCGCCTCCGCGCCGCTGACGGAAGCGTTCGTCTTGACGACGTTCCCTACCATCCCCGCCGCGGCAAGCGCGCCGAGCACCGTGTCGTCCGACAGATCGAGTTTGTTCTGCAAATAGAGCAGCACAGCGGGCAAGACGCCGCTCGCCCCGCAGGTGGGCGCGGTGACGACCACGCCGCCGCTCGCGTTCTCCTCTGCCGTTGCATAGGCATAACTGCAGATCAGGCGCTTATCGTCCTTGCGGTCCCTGTAAAATGAACGGTAGAGCGTGGGCGCCTTGCGCTCCATGCGCAGCTTCCCGGGGAGCAGCCCCTCACGGCACAGACCGCGTTCCACCGTCTCCTTCATGCTCTCCCAGACAGAGGCAAGATACGCTTCAAATCCCGCGTCTTCAAAGCGGAACGCAACATTGCCCAGCCCGATCCTCTCCCGCTCGCAGTAAGCCCTGATCTCCGCAAAGTTGCGGAAGGGATACATTTCGTCCGCCTGTGCCGCAGGAACGCCCGCCTCGCGGATCGTTCCGCCGCCGACGGAGAGATAGACCACCGAGCCGAGCGTTTCTCCCTGTGCTCCGACTGCGGCGATCTCCAGCGTATTGGGATGCTCCAAAGGACGGTCCGAGCAATCGAATCGGATCTGTGTTCTGTCTTCCGGCAGCACGGAAAGCAGCGCGCGGTCCGTCAGATGCCCGCGTCCCGTACGCGCCAGCGAGCCGTACAGCACGACGCGGTATCCCGCCGCTGCCGGATACCGCGATAAAAAGTCCTTGGCGGCACGTTCCGGCCCCATGGTATGCGAGCTGGAAGGTCCCCTTCCGATCTTGAATAATTCCCTGAGCGACTGCATCGTTATGCCTTGAAATGGCGTTCCTCCGAACAAAGCACGGCAATGCCGTACTGATCGCAGAGGCGCACGATCTTACTGTCGGGAATGCCCGTCTGTACGATCGCCGTAATGCCGGCTTCCCTGCATTCTTCCAGGCTCTCCGAAGTCAGAAGCCCCGCATCGGAAGCGAGCACCGCGCCCCTTGCCTTCTCTCCGGCGAGAGAAAGCGCAAAACGAAGCGCAAGCATCCGGTTGGTCTGTCCCGTTCCGATCCCGCAGGTGGCGTTTCCGGTCCCTATGACGACCGCGCTCGAATGCGCATGTTTTGCGACCTTATAATTGAATTCCAGCGCGCGCATCTCATCTTCGGACGGCTTGCGCGCCGTAACGCATGCGGCGTTTTCAAACAGAGACGTATCGTACGTCTGAACGAGCAAGCCGCCGTAGATCTTCTTCATATCGAACGTCGAAAACTGCACTTTGCTGCGGATATCGGGCATTTCCAAAAGGATCAGCGCCTTGTTGAAACGCAGTTCCGCCATGGCTTCGGGCGTGAAGCCGACGGCGACCACCGCCTCGGCGCCCATATCGCGGAAGCGCGCCGCAATGCGCGCATCCACGACTCCGTTGACCGCAAGGATCCCGCCGCGGAACCGGAGCGGATCGGCGTCCGCAGCGCGCTCGAACGCTTCATACAGATCGGCACCCGTCCCCGCGCTGCACGGCATGTTTGCAGGCGACGACGGCAGGTTCGTCAAACTCCTTGATGAGTTCGAGCGCCGCGTTCGCATCGTGAATATTATTATAGGTAAGCGTAGCCCCCGCAAGCTGCCTGGCGCGGGCGATAGAGCCCTCCTTCAGCAGCGGTTCGCGGTAGACCGCAGCGCGTTGGTGCGGATTTTCGCCGTAAAGCATATCCTGCGTCTTTTCATAGGTGACGGTGAGCGTCTTGGGGAAGGAAATTTTCAGCTGATAGGAAAGATACTGCGCCACCAGCGCATCATAGGAAGCGGTATAGGAAAATGCCTTGTACATGAGGTAGCGGCGCTCGTCTTCCGGGATCGCGCCTGCGGCGAGATCGCACAACACCCTGTCGTAATCGTCGGGATCGCAGACAGCGACGGTATGCATAAAGTTGCGCGCCGCCGCATCGAGCAGTGCGACGCCGCCCACGTCGATATGTTCCGCAGCCTCTTCAAACGGAACGCCCGCTTCCATGTCCTCCCGGAACGGATAGAGATTGACGACGACAAGTTCGATGGGAAACACCTTTGCTTTGGCGCGCCCGAGCTCCTTGAACTGTTCGGGCGTGAGCCGGTTGGCAATGATCCCCGTATAGACGGCGGGATGCATGGCGCGCACTTTGCCGCCGAGCGGCTCGGGATATCCCGTCAGTTCATGCGCGGAAAGCGCCGCGATGCCGGCTTCGCGGAGCGTTCTGCACGTGCCTTCCGTCGCGATGATCTCATAGCCGTATTCCACGAGATACCGGCAGAATTCCACGATGCGCTCCTTATTGTAGACGCTCACATACGCTCTTTTCTTTGCCTTCATAGTCCATCCGCCTGAAAAATATTTCAAACCGCACATACTGTATGCGGTATGATCTTACTGACGATCCTTCTCTCGACCTATATCCTCGCCGTGAACTTCTATGGATTCCGCCTGCTCAAAACGCAGCGGGACGGCTTTGAAGCGGGCGAAAAGAAAGCGGGCGAGGGCGACGGGAAACTGCTGCTTGCCGCCGCCCTCGGCGGGGCGATCGCCGTCTACGCCACGATGTTCGTGCTCAAATACCGCCTGGAAAGCTGCGTGCTGATGCTTGCGCTTCCCCTGCTTGCCGTCATCAATGTATATTGCTTTTATCTGGGCTTCCGCGGGATCTTCCTGATCTGGTAATCAGCTGCGGAAAGCGTTTTCATCCAGCCACTTGGCGACGCCGTCCTCTTCGCAGAATCCGATGACGCCCGTCGCCTTCTCCTTGAGCCAGTCGTCCGCATTCCGGACGGCATATTTTTCGTCGCAGACATCGAACATATCCGAATCGTTGGAAGTATCGCCGAAACAGACGAGTTTCTCGCACCCGAGCAGCGTCTTCAGATAGGCGACCGCATTCGCCTTTGTCGCATCATGCGGCGAAATTTCCATCCAGAAGTCGTTCTGATACATCTCCTGATGAAAGATGCAGATGACGCGGGGATCGTATTTGAGTACGTTCCATGCGCGTTCGACCTGCTCTTTGGGCCCGATGCACTTGAAATAAAATACATAGCCCGCAAGCAGCTCCGCGTCGGAATGCGCAGACAAAAGGCGGCTGTCCCCCTTTCTGCGCTCCAGATAGCGCTTCATGCCGAACGTCTCCTGCCCGAGCCGCCATGCGACAAATTCGCGCTGCTCCTTTGCACCATAGACAAGCGGCATGATGCCGTACTCCCTGAGCACCGAAAGGACATGCGATTTGAGCGCATCGTCAAAACAGCTGAAACGAAGCGTCCGCTTTTCGGCGCGATCGTAGATCAGTCCGCCGTTATAGTAGACGGCAGGCAATCCGACGTTCAGCCCCTGCAGCGCGCGCGCCGCACTGCCGACCGAGCGCGCGGTGGCATACGTAAACAGCATCCCCCGCGCCAGCAGGGCATTGAGGTGTTCCAGACTGTACGCCGAAACCCGTTCCTCCTTTGTCAGCAGCGTTCCGTCCAGATCGGACACGAACAAAGTTTTCATTCTGAATTCACCCGATATTCTTTCTCAATCATATTATACCACATCGGGACGGCAAAGTTCAAAAATCCCGGCTGAAATTCACCCCTTTCGCAAAAATGTTCCAATATGACAAAAAACGAAAATAATCCCTTTAAAATGCAGCCCTTCGCATCCACTTTTTTTCGCAAAAAGATAGTGCAGGAAAATACGTAAATTTGTAAAAAAATTCGGGAAAAATCGAAAAAAACATTTGACTTTCCCACTGATCTTTGGTAGAATATACAAGCGCTGACGAATGCGGGTGTAGTTCAATGGTAGAATCCCAGCCTTCCAAGCTGGTCGCGTGGGTCCGATTCCCATCACCCGCTCCATTTTCGAAACAAGCAAAGTGCGTCCGCTTGCGTGAAAAGGCGTGAGCATCATGCGCTTGTAGCTCAGTCGGATAGAGCAACGGCCTTCTAAGCCGTGTGTCAGGAGTTCGAATCTCTTCAGGCGCACCATTATATGGCGGGTGTAGCTCAGTTGGTTAGAGCGCCAGATTGTGGCCCTGGAGGTCGTGAGTTCGATTCTCGTCGCCCGCCCCACTTTTGATAATAATGGGGTGTCGCCAAGAGGTTAAGGCACCGGATTTTGATTCCGGCATTCGTTGGTTCAAATCCAGCCACCCCAGCCACGCGGCCCATTAGCTCAGTTGGCAGAGCACTTGACTTTTAATCAAGGTGTCCC
>URHP01000045.1 GCA_900547645.1 uncultured Eubacteriales bacterium | reverse complement strand
TATAAGAGACAGATATGCGCCGTCGCCGACCGCCGCACAGCAGACCGCCTCCGCCACCGCGTCCACGGGATAGGAATTGAAGCAGTCCTTCATGCGCATGAGCCCCGCAATGAGCGCCTTGCTGCCGACGGCGTAGCCGCAGCGGATCCCCGCCAGCGCATAGCTCTTGGAAAACGTCTTTACCACGAGCACGTTGTCGTACCGCCTGACAAGGGGAACGCAGCTTTCGCCGAAAAAGTCCATGTACGCCTCGTCGAGCACGACGATCTTTTCGGGGACGGAAGCGACAAAGCGTTCCATTTCCGTCCGCCCGATGCCGATGCCTGTGGGCGCATTGGGATTGGCAATGTAATACCCGCGGCAGTCCTGCGCGCGCATGGCGTCCAGATCGAAGGTAAAATCGTCCTTCAGCGGCACGATCTTTTCGGGGATCCCGAAGAACGCCGCGAAGACCTCGTAAAAGGAATATGTCAGATCTGCAAAACATGCGCCCGCGCCGTCCGCATTGAAAAAGGCGGGAAAGGAGAGCGCCAGCACTTCGTCCGAGCCGTTCCCGCAGAACACGTTTTCGGGCGAGACGCCCTCTTTTTCCGCGATGGCGGCGCGCAGCAGCCCCGCGTCGGGACGGGGATAGCGGCGCAGCTCATCCGCGTTCAGCCCTTCCAGCGCGGCTTTGACGCGCGGAGAAGGCGGATAGGGATTTTCGTTGGTGTTGAGTTTGACGTACGTCTTGCCGCGCAGCTGTTCGCCTGCCGTATACGGCGCGATCGCGCGCGCCTTTTTGCTGAGAAAATCCATACAGCGCCTCCGGAAATCGTATTATGATTGCGCAATGCTCAGAGTGAAAGGGGCGGCAGCGTAAGCGAGACCGCGTTCACGGCATACCCGACCGCGATCCCGAGCGCGATCATGAACAGGCAGACCGCCAGCGTGCGCTTCCACTGTCTGACATTTTTGAAGAGCACGAGATACCCCAGCCCCGCGTTGACGATAAGCCCCGCAAGGCAGCTCCCGAACGAGATCCCGCCGATCGCATACACTTCGGCGAGAATGACGGAAGACGCACAGTTGGGGATAAAGCCGATCAGAGAACAGATGAGCGGCTGATACCAATATCCGCTCCCCTGCAGGAAATCCGTCACGGCGTCCTCCTGATAGTACATGAGGATGCCGAAGATCAGATTGACCAGCAGCACAAACGCCGCGACCTGCAGCGCATGCAGCAGGGGTGAGACAAAGTAAAGGGAAAGATTTCCCTTCTTGCCGTGCTTGTGTTCGCAGGCAGTAAACTCTTCTTCATCATGAGCATGTCCATGATGGTGCCCCTCTTCGCTGTGGGCATGTCCGTGATCGTGGTCATGGTCCGCTTCTTCGTGCATCTGCTCCGCATCGCAGACATGCTCCGCCCCTGCAGTCTGCGGAGCGGGCATGGGTACGAGCTGCGCGCCCCTGCGCCTGCAGAAGAAGTCCGCGGCATATCCGATCCCCGCGCCGAGCAGGAGCTTGATCCCACACATGGAGAGAATGGACGCCGCCTTGTTCGCCCAGCTCATGTCCGAAACGAGCATGACGAGAAACGCTTCGTCGCTGGTGGCGATGAATACGGCGAGCAGCGTGCCGAGCGTGACGTAACGCTTTTCGTACAGTTTGGCCGCCATGACGGAAAATCCGCACATGGGCACAAGCCCCGTGGCGCCGCCCAGAAGGGGCGCCCATCTGCCCGAAAGCGCGGCGTTTGCCCGCCCCACCTTCGTGTTGTGCTCCATGAGTTCGATCAGAATATACAAAAGGAGCAGGAAGGGAAAAAGTTTGAGCGTATCCAGCACCGCGTCCAATACGGCATCCCACATGATTCTTGCCTCCTTTTGTGATGTAACTTATCTTACTCTATTTTCGGAAATTTGTCAATGATTTGTGCACACGGCGCGCAAAGACGCCCGTCTTCCGACGGGCGTCTTCTCGTTCGTAAGCGTTATTTACTTCTTCTTGGGAGCGGAAGGCTTCTTTGCGGCAGGCTTTTCCTCCGCCTTCTCTTCCTTCACTTCCGCAGCGGGAGCGGGCTCTTCCTTGACTTCCTTGACCTCGGCGGGCGCTTCGGCAGGAGCGGGCTGTGCAGCGGGCTCCTCGACAGCCGCTTCCGCTGCCGCAAGGCTTGCCTGGCGGCGCGCTTCCATCCTGGCGTCGCGCTTCGCCTGCTTCTTCATCTCCTTGGTGACGACGCGCGCCGCATCGATCTGCGCCTGCATCTCCTGAGGTGTGGGAGGCACGAACGCCGCGCCCTCCGCGTTCTCGGGGATGACTTCGTAGTGCTCGTCGCGCTCCAGCATCGTGGACTCGGTATAGCCGTCGAACAGGTGGATGTGCTTCGCGTCGAACGCAAGCTCGACGACCTCGCCAAGCTCGACCGGCGAACGCGAGGAGATCTTTGCGATCATCTGCGCCGCATTGTCGACGATGGTGTTCTTATCGTTCTCGAAGTCAAGATCGCAGTAGATCTGCGTCTCGGCGCCCAGCTTTTCGATGACGTCGATGCGCGCCTTGACGACGGTATCGGGCGACGTCGAAATGAATGCCTGATCTTCGTGAATGTCTTCGGGACGGACGCCGAGCGTGACGACCTTGCCCGTGTTTTTGTACTCGTCGAGGTTCTTGATCTTGACGACCATCGACTTGGGCAGCAAGATCTTGTTTCCGCCGATGAAATTGACGTAGATCTTACCGTTTTCTTCGGTAATGGTGGAATTCTTGAAGAAGTTCATCTGAGGGGTTCCGATGAAGCCCGCGACGAACAGGTTGATGGGATAATCGTACAGGTTCTGAGGGGTATCCACCTGCTGCATGAAGCCGTCCTTCATGACGACGATACGGGTACCCATCGTCATCGCCTCGATCTGGTCGTGCGTGACGTAGATGAAAGTCGTTGCAAGGCGGACGTGCAGCTTGGAAATTTCCGTTCTCATCTGCGCGCGCAGCTTTGCGTCGAGGTTGGACAGAGGCTCGTCCAGAAGGAAGACCTTGGGCTCGCGGACGATCGTTCTGCCGAGTGCGACACGCTGACGCTGACCGCCGGAGAGCGCCTTGGGCTTACGGGACAGATAGTCCGTGATGCCGAGGATCTCCGCCGCAGCCTTGACCTTTTCGTCGATGACGTCCTTGGGGACCTTTCTCAGCTTGAGGCCGAACGCCATGTTGTCATAGACGGACATGTGCGGATAGAGCGCGTAGTTCTGGAAGACCATCGCGATGTCTCTGTCCTTGGGGACGACGTCGTTGACGAGCTTGCCGTCGATGTACAGTTCGCCCGAAGAGATCTCTTCAAGCCCTGCGATCATACGGAGCGTCGTGGACTTTCCGCAGCCGGAAGGACCGACGAATACGATGAATTCCTTGTCGCGGATGTCAAGGCAGAAATTGAACACTGCCTGGTTTCCGCCGGGATAGATCTTGTTGATATTTTTCAGCAACAGACCGGACATAATTTCCTCCCTAAATCGGTTTTGATTTATCTTCCTATATTTTACATGCTTTCGCGGCAAAAAACAATGGACAATTGCCACAAACTTGTCCCCCGTTCTTGTATACTTTGCCCAAAATTTTCCGCCCGCCGCTTGACCGCACCCCCGCCCGCGTGATACAATAGCGGACGTGCAGGAGGTTCGCATGCAGGATTTCAGAACACAGCTGCGGCAGACGGACGCGCACCGTCTCGCCCCGATCGGGGAAGCGTGCGCATTGCTCTCCGCGCTTTCCTCGCTCATCTTTGTTTTCTTCACGGAACTGCGCCCCGTGCAGGGAGAAGGTATTTCTCTGATCGGCTTGTTCGGGCAGTCTTCACAGCCGCTCGGCGCGCTCGGCGCCGTTGCCGCGGCGCTCTCACTCGGGGCGGTGTGCGTCCTCTTTGCGCTCACCGTGCTGCGCTATGTGCGTTTTCTGCGCGGCAAAAGCAAAAAGGACTCCCTCTACTTCAGCTATGCCGTCTACTTTTCCTATTTGGCGGGGATCATGCTGTTCTGCGCCTGCGCCGCCGACGGAACGTACCGGCTAAGCCCCGTCAGCGCGGCGGGCATCGGCACGGGCGGCGCGCTGCTGCTTGCGTCAGCCGCCCTCTTTCTGATCGCCAAAGGAAGGACGCTGTACACGCCGCATGCATTCCTGCGCGCGCTCGCCGGCGTACTGACGCTTGCCGTCTTTGCGCTCTTTTCTTCGGGCGCCGTCACGGACGGAGACCGTCTCGGACTTCTGCGGCTTGCCGCGGCGGGGCTCTCCCCCGAAAAGAGCGCGCTTGCCTGCGCGGCATTTGCGTTCGAGACCGCCTTTGCAGCGTGTGCCGTTCTGCTGCTGGAGCGGCTGTTCGGCGGGATCGCGCAGCGTCCCAAGCCCGTGTTCCTGCGTGCCGCGCTGACGGCGCTCTTTGCCGCTGCAGCCGCCCTTTGCGAACTGTTTCTTTTGGAACCGGCTGCAGGCACGGCGGCGCTCTCCGCGGCGCTCGTTCCCGCGGTGATCCTGCTGCTTGTACTGCTTCTGCTTGCCGCCCTGATACCGGATGCGTTCCCCTCCCGGCGGGACAATCGATAAACAACTTTCCCCGCACCGAACGGTGCGGATTTTTTCATAAATTTTTGAAAAACCATTGCAAGCCACCCGCGACTGTGCTATACTTGGGAAGAAATTAATTGATAAGGGGAGAATATGCAATGAATTGTCCTGCCTGCGGGGCAGAGAACGACGGCGACGCAAAATTCTGCCGAAGCTGCGGCACTCCGCTTTCCCAAGACCGCGCGTGCCCCGTGTGCGGCGCGCCCAACCCGGCAGACGCGCTGTACTGCCAGAACTGCGGAACCCGCATGGACGGCGTTTGCACCGCCTGCGGAAAACCCGTCCGCCCGGGCGCGCGCTTCTGCAACTACTGCGGAATACCGCAAGCCAACGCAACCGCGCCTGCGGCGCAGCCCGCCAACGGTCCCGCCGTCTTCAAACAGCCCGTTTCCTGCACTCCGGCATATGCCGCGCCCGCAACCGCCGCGGCGTCCGTCAAGGCAAAAATGGATACGGGCCGCGCGCTCAGATATGCGGCGGAAGCATGTGCGGCAGCTGCCGCGCTGGCGGCGTTCGTCTTTCTGTTCCTGATCGGCTGCGTCTATGCGGACACCGATCCCGCCGTCTCGAACAATCTGTTCTACTTCTTCGGCGAAGCGTTCGACGATGTGAAGAGCGCGCTTGCCGGCACCAAACAGTATCCGGGATATTATGCCACGTCGCTGTATATCAGCACCGTCTACGGGACCGTCGTATCGGCGCTGGCGATCCTGGCGACCGTAACGCTGTTCATTCTGACCGTCATCCGCTATCTGCGCGGGCTTCTGGGCAAGACGGAGAAGCGCACGGGGAAACTTGCTCTTGCCACGGTATTCTCCTTTGCAGCGGGCGCGCTGCTCTTTCTGTCGGCAAATAACGGGACGCTCATCGACGTAACGAGCACAGCCAACTCCTATCAGCGCACCGTCGTCAGGATCATGCTGAACGGAGCGACCATCGCGGGCATCTGCATCGTCGCGGCGCTCGTCGTCTCCTATGCGGTCTGCTCCTTGCTTGCGACGGCAAAACAGAGCGCGCAGAAGGGCGGCGCGGTACACCTGATCCTCGGCTGTATCGGGATCGTACTTGCGGCAGTCGTCTTTGCGCTGCTTGCCTGCGGCGGTGTCCAAGGCGGATGGAGCTACAGCTATGAGGCTGAAACCATCTACCACGTCACCTATCTCAACACGCAGGAAAACTACTATCAGCTCGGGTTTGCGACGGCGTTCACGACCGCGGGACAGCTTGCCCTTGCCGTTGCCAATCTGATCGAGAGCCTTCGGCTGCCCGAAGCCACCATGGAGACGCTCAACTTCATCATGGGGACTTCCATTGCGGGATTTGTGCTGATGGTCGCGCTGGGCGCCGTCATGACCATGATGCTCGCCGACCTTGTCGGTTCCGTTGCGGAAAGACGCCGTCCCAAGATCGGATACGCGATCGCGGCGTTCTGCATCTGCGCCGCGATCACCGTCTGTTATGCGCTGATCGCCGGCAAACTTCTCCCCTTTACCATCGACGCTTCGGGAACAACGGAAACGCAGTCTCTGTCTATGCAGCCGCAGTACGGCATCGTCATCAGCGCGGGCGTGTTCACCCTGCTCATGCTCGGCACCGCCGTCGCAGACAGGATCATCGCGGTCTCCGCCGAACGGGAACGCAGACCGCAAGAGCCTGCGGGATCCCCCGCCGTCCCCGTCCCGCCCTGTGCGCCGCAGTCCGATACCGTGACCGAAACGGTGCAAACGACGGCCTCTGACGTCCCCGACGCACAGCCGCCGCAGGAAGAAAACGGCAATTCATAACGCAATCGGACGCCGACGGACGATCGTTCAGACGCTTTGTTCGAACCGAGAGACCGTATCCCGGATACAGGGAAACGGTTCTGCGATCTGTTATAACGGTTAAAATCAATTTATAATATTTTGGGAGGATCATGAAATGCAATGTCAACGTTGCGGGACGGAAAATCCCGCGGACGCCGTATTCTGCAAACAATGCGGCATGAAACTGAGCGCGGGAACGTGTCCCGCATGCGGGAAAACGCTGCCCGAAAACGCGCGCTTTTGCAGTTTCTGCGGCACGCCCGTCCCCGCACAGACCGCACCGCAGCAGCCGGCGCCGAAGCCGCGCGCATCCGCAAAATCGAAAGGCACCGCACAAAAGGTGCTCGGTCATGTCGGAAACGCCTGCGCCATGATGGGCGCGCTGATCTCTTTCATCTTTGTCTTCCTCATCGGGACGAGTATCGCGGGAACGGGAACGGCGCCCGGTATTTCGGAGATCCCCATGGCGATGCAGGGCAGCAGTCTGTTCGACTACTTCGGACGCGCGTATGATTCGGTCGCGGCGGCGCTGGAAGCGCTCAGGTCATACCCTTCCTATTATCCGACGTCACTCTATCTTTCGACGGTGTTCGGCACCGTTGCCGCCGCTGCCGCGCTGATCGCCACGAGCGTCCTGTTCATCCTCACGCTCGTGCGCTTCCTGCTCAACCTCTCCGGAAAGACGCAAAAGAGCGCGGGCGGGCTTGGTCTTGCGACCTTCTTCAGCTTCCTCGTGGGTGCACTGCTGTTTCTGTCCGTGGAGCGCGTTTCGATCGATCTTACATACAGTGTGACGGGCTACGTATCCACCGTCAATGTTTCGGCTGCTTCCGTTCTGAACGGGGCGACGGTCGCAGGCATCTGCATCGGCGCGGTCTTTGTTGCAGGCTCCCTCGGCTGCGCGATCGCGCGCGGCGGACGGGAACAGGGTCAGCGCGAAGCCCTCTTCCGCTATATCTTCTGCGGCATCGGTCTGGCGCTCTCCGTCACGTTCTTCGCCCTGCTCGCAGACGGCTGTGTACAGCTTTCCCTGACTTCGGCGTCGGCCGGGACGACCGCGACCATGGGCATGACGATCGGATTTACGGGGATCCTGCAGATCATCGGCTACCTGAGCCTGAGCGTTGCCGCCGACACCACGGGAGCCGCCATTCCCGTGGAATATGCGGGCGACTTCAATCTGGTGCTGATCCTTTCCCTGATCGGGCTCGTGCTGCTGTTTGCGTTGGGCGCGGTCCTTGTCATTCTGGCAGTCAAATACGGCGAATCGCTCGCACAGCGGCGCAAGCGGACCTTTGCGCTGTCCGTCACGGCGGCGGTCCTTGCCATCCTCTGCGCCGTATTCGCGGCGATCGTTGCAGACAAAGCCGCCTACCTGCTCAACACGATCAACGGCATGCCAGCGGAAAATGAGGTCGGGACTGAGATTGTGGCCCCAATAGGTATGACGCTCCTCGTTGTCCTCTTCGCCGCGATCGCGTTCATTACAGCGGCGGTCGACCTGGCGATCTCGCCGAAAAAGAGCGCCGCGCCCGCCCCCGCGTACGCGCCCTATGCGGTACCTGCGGCGGCAGTACAGCCGGCATACCCCGCGCAGCCCGTACCGCCTGCGACGCAGCCAGCACAAATACAAACGCAAAACGTTCCGGAAACGGCTCCGGCTGCAGAACCGCAACAGGAACAGGCGTCAACGCAGCAGGATGATCCGCCCGCACAATATTAAATTCACAGATCTACCACCCGCCCGGCGGGTGGTATTTTTTCAGGGCTTTCTCCTTTCCCTGCGATGACGGTCGTCTGCATCAAAAAACGCGTCCTGCGGCAGTTGCCGCAGGACGCGTTTTTCTTGACACGTTATGCACTTTTCTTGAAGACAAGGCGGGGCTTTTCCCCTTTCGTCACGCAGTCGCGCGTGATGATGACCTCTTCCACGTCCTTTTCGGAAGGAATATCGTACATGACGTCCGTCATGAGTCCTTCGATGATGGTGCGCAGTCCCCTTGCGCCCGTCTTCAGACGGATGGCGGTATTTGCGATCTCGCGCACCGCGCCGTCCTCTACCGTCAGCTTGACGCCGTCCATGCCGACAAGCTTCTGATACTGCTTGATGATGGCGTTCTTGGGCTTGGTGAGAATGTTCACGAGCGCGTCTTCGTCCAGCGGCTGCAGGGAAACGACGATGGGAATGCGCCCCACGAATTCGGGGATCAGCCCGAACTTGGTCAGATCCTGCGGCTTGACGTCGTCCAGAAGGGAATAATCCACCTCATGCTCGCCCATGCGGACCTTGCCGCCGAAGCCAAGCCCGGAATCGTCCTTGCGCGCGCCGACGATCTTGTCCAGCCCGACGAACGCGCCGCCGCAGATGAACAGGATATTCGTGGTATCGATGCGCATGCAGTCCTGCTGCGGGTGCTTTCTGCCGCCCTGCGGAGGCACGTTGGCGACCGTCGATTCGATGATCTTCAGCAGCGCCTGCTGCACGCCCTCGCCCGAAACGTCGCGCGTGATGGAGACGTTTTCGCCCTTTCTGGCGATCTTGTCGATTTCGTCGATATAGATGATGCCGCGCTGCGCGCGCTCAATATCGTAGTCCGCGTTCTGAATGAGTTTCAGCAGGATATTTTCAACATCCTCGCCGACGTAGCCCGCCTCGGTGAGCGTGGTCGCGTCGCTCGTGGCAAACGGCACGTTGAGGATGCGCGCGAGCGTTCTGGCAAGCAGCGTCTTGCCGCTGCCCGTGGGGCCGAGCAGCAGGATATTGCTCTTTTCGATCTCCACCCCGTCGTCCTGTTTTTCGCCCGAGAGCATGGCGTTGATGCGCTTGTAATGGTTATAGACGGCGACGGAAAGAACGCGCTTTGCCTTGTCCTGTCCGATGATATACTCGTCCAGCTCCGCTTTGATCTCGGCGGGCTTTTTCAGTTCCACCGTCTCCTGCGCACTGTTCGAAGGCATCTTCGCCATCATGTCGCGGCACAGTTCGACGCATTCGTCGCAGATGAACACGCCGTCCGGTCCCGCAATGAGTTTTTTGACTTTGGATTTTTCCTTCCCGCAGAAGGAACAATATTGTTCGTATTTTGCCATATTCACTTCCTTTCCGATCGCGGACCGGCGCGCACAGGCACGGCGGACGCAGCGATCCGGGAGCGCGGTGCGGAACGAAAGAACTTCCGTGCCGCCCGCAGACAGAAAACGAGCCGCAGTCCTGCCGCGGCGGCGTTTCCCGAAAGATCGCGGGGACATCCGGGAGCGAATCCCCGGACATTCCCCGCATCCGATCATCTCTTTTCGTATACTTTATCGATGAGACCGTAGGCGAGCGCCTCGTCCGCCGTCAGATAGTTGTCGCGGTCGGTATCGCGCTCGATGACGTCCTCGGGCTTTCCCGTGTTTTCGGCGAGGATCTTGGTCATCTTGGACTTGATGCGCAGGATATGTTCCGCCTGGATCTTGATGTCGCTTGCCTGCCCCTGCGCGCCGCCCAACGGCTGATGGATCATGATCTCGCTGTTCTTGAGCGCGAACCGCTTCCCCTTTGCGCCGGCAGCCAGCAAAAAGGCGCCCATCGACGCGGCAAGCCCGATGCAGATGGTGGATACGTCGCACTTGACGTAGTTCATCGTATCATAGATCGCCATGCCCGACGAAACCGAACCGCCGGGGCTGTTGATATACAGGCTGATGTCCTTGGTCGGATCCTTGCCCTCGAGATAGATGAGCTGTGCGACGACGGTGTTCGCCACCGCGTCGTCGATCTCCCCGCTCAGGAAGATGATGCGATCCTCCAGAAGACGGGAATACAGATCGTAGCTTCTTTCCCCGCTCGAAGTGCGTTCCACGACATAGGGAATAAGCACGTTTTTTTCCATTATTTGGTTTCCTCCGCCTGATCGTCCGCAGCCTTGTCGTCCGCCGGCTTCTTTGCCTTGGCGGAAGAACTCTTTTTCGTGCTCTTTGCCTTGGCAGGCTTTTCCGTCCCGCCGTTCGTTTCCGCGGGAGCCGCCTTGACCATTTCGTTGTTGGCTTCCAGATAGTCGAAGAGTTTGGTCACCTTGATGTCGCCCTCGATATACTCGAGCTGTCTCGGATCCATCGTCTTGCGGTATTCTTCGGCTTCCTTGCCGACGCTTGCCGCCTGTTCGGCGACCTTTTCCGCGATCTCCTCCTCGCTCGCCGTGAGGTTCAGCTCCTTGATGAGCTTTTCGACGATGAGCTGGTGAAGCACCGTACGGCGCGCCTCTTCCTCGAAGTTCTTTTTATACTCGTCGCGCGTCTGCCCGACATACTTGAGGTAGTCGTCGAGACGGATCCCCTGATACATGAGGCTGTACTCCATTCTCTGCATGGAATACTCCTCCTGCTTTTCGACCATCGCGTCGGGGATCTCTGCCGTCGCGCCCTTGGCGATCTCGGTGACGATGGCGTTCTCCGTCTCGTTGCGCGAACGGGACGCCGCGTTCTTTTCCAGACGCTCGCGCACCTTCGCGCGGTAGGCGTCCACGCTGTCCGAACCCATCTTCTTGGCGAACTCCTCGTCAAGCGCGGGAAGCACCTTTTCCGTGATCTTGTTGACCGTGACGGTGAACACGGCGGGCTTGCCCTTGAGCGTTTCCGCCTGATAATCTTCGGGGAAAGTGACGTTCACGTCCTTGGTCTCGTCCACGCGCATGCCGACGACCTGATCTTCAAACCCGGGAATGAACTGCCCGGAACCGAGCGTCAGATCGTATCCCTTGGCGCTGCCGCCGTCGAAAACCTCGCCCTCGCACTTGCCTGCGAAGTCGATGTTGACGGTGTCGGTGAGTTTCGCGGGGCGGTCGGAGACCTCCCTGCTCTCGGCAAGACGCTCGCGCGTGGCATCGATGTCCTTGTCCACGTCGACGTCCGTAACAGTATACTCAAATTTTTCGATTTTTATACCCGTGTACTTTTCGATGGTCACGTCGGGCTTGACGGGCGTGGTCGCGCTCAGCACGACTTTCTCGTCCGAAAGCTCCTCGACGGCGAGCGAAGGATCGCCCACGGGCGTGAAGGCTTCCTTCTCCTTTTCGAGAATTGCGGGATAGTGCTCGGCGAACAGGTCGTTGAGCGCGTCTTCATAGAACAATCCCTTGCCGTAATACAGCTCGAGAACGTGCTTGGGAACCTTGCCCTTGCGGAATCCGTTGACGGCAAACTTCTTGCGGTTCTCCAGGTACGCCTTATCGTTCGCCGCCGCCCATTCTTCGGGCGTGAACGTGATGGCGATCTTGACGGTGCTCTTCTCGGAAGGTGTGACTGTGTAATTCATCGTAATACTCCATTTACCATTCTATCGTGAAATTTTTCGGCAAAGTACATTTTACCATATCGGCGCGAGAAAGGAAAGCATTTTCATTTACAATTTTGTTTTTTTCGGGTATAATTGCGGGGACTCAACCTTGGAGGACCGCCATGCCGCAGGATGCTTTCACGCTCCGTCTCAACGCGCTCGAACTCAACCGGACGCTCTCGGGAGGGCGCATCAACCGGATCAATCAGCCCGCGCGCGAAGAAATTTCCGTTATTATATACACGGGAAAACGCACCGTTAAACTCTCCCTGAATGCAAATGCGTCCGATTGCGGCGTCTATTTTTCGGAAGATGAGCGCGAAAATCCCCTCGTCGCCCCCAATTTCTGCATGCTGCTGCGAAAATATCTGCAGAACGCGCAGATCATGGACGTTTCGACCGTCGGCTTTGAACGCATCCTCGCCTTCCGGCTGCACTGCGTATCTGATTTTTCCGAATGCGAGCGCGTTTTATACGCCGAGATCATGGGAAAATACTCCAATCTGCTGCTGACGGAAAACGGGATCATCCTGGGTGCGCTCAAGACCACCGCCGCGGACGAAGCCTGCAAGCGGCTGATCCTGCCGGGCGCGAAGTATGTGCTGCCCGAACCGCAGGACAAAGTCAACCCCGCCGACCGCGCCGCCCTTTCCGCGCTGTGCGCCCGTCCGGAGGGCGACCTTGCGCGCTTCCTGTTCACGCACGTCGCGGGGCTTGCCCCCTGCACGGCGGAGGAGATCGCCCGTTCCTATCGGGGCGGCGACCTTGCGCGGCACGTGCACGATTTTATTTTTTCGGATGAAATTTCCCCCTGCGTCGCCGAAAACAACGGCACCGTAACCGACTTTTTTGCACGCAGCCATGCGGGCGCACGCCCCTTTGCCACCCTGTCCGAAGCGCAGGCGTACTTCTACCGGAAAAAACGCGCGAAAAACGCATTGGAATCGGCGCGCAGAAAGCTGCTGACCGCCGTGGCGCAGGCAAAGAAAAAACAGGAAAAACGGCTCGCGCAGATCGCCGAAAAGCAGCGCTCCGCCGCCG
>URHP01000044.1 GCA_900547645.1 uncultured Eubacteriales bacterium | reverse complement strand
TCGTTATAGATGTCGATGGGAGTGCCGATCTGCTGGACGACGCCGTCCGACATGACGACGATGGTGTCCGACATCGTGAGGGCCTCCTCCTGATCGTGCGTGACGTAAATGAAGGTGATCCCCAGACGGCGGTGCATCTCTTTGAGCTCGATCTGCATTTCTTTGCGCATTTTCAGATCGAGCGCGCCGAGGGGTTCGTCGAGGAGCAGGATCTCCGGTTCGTTGACGATGGCGCGCGCGATCGCGACGCGCTGTTGCTGTCCGCCCGAAAGCGTGGCGATCGAACGCTTTTCGAAGCCCTCGAGATCGACGAGCGTAAGCGCCTTTTCCACCTTTTCGCGGATCTCCTTTTTGGAGAGCCGCTCTTTTTTCGTGTATTCCGCGCCTTCGTCGTTGCGGTATGTATTGAGAACGCGCTTGCACTTTAATCCGAATGCGACGTTTTCAAATACATTGAGATGGGGGAAGAGGGCATAGCGCTGAAACACCGTGTTGACGGGGCGCTTATTGGGCGGCAGAGCGGAAATATCCTTCCCGTTGAGCAGGATCTGTCCGCTTGTCGGCAGGTCAAATCCCGCGATCATTCTCAGCGTCGTCGTCTTGCCGCAGCCCGAAGGACCGAGGAAGGTGATGAACTCACCTTTGTTGACGTAGAAGCTCACATTGTCGATGACAAGGTTGTCATCATAATACTTGGTGACGTTTTTGAGTTCGATGATGTGTTCAGCCATGTTCTCTCCTGTAAAATTTATGATTTGTCCGCGCGGCCCTTGTGTCGGTCGGGCTGCGTGCGTTTTGCAAGATCGCTAAAAGTTGGGCGGGGTGGAGATCCAGAGGAACTTTGCCCGTCCCTTTCCTTTGTTGACGATGCGGTGCTCGCGGTTCGCCGTAAAGTAGAAGCTTTCTCCTTTTTTGGCGAGGTGGGATTTCCCTCCGACGACGATGGCGATACGTCCTTCCAGAACGTATCCGAATTCCTCGCCGTCATGGGGGAAGTCAACGGGGGCGGATGCCTCCGCTTCCAGTTCGACAAGGACGGGTTCCATCATGTTTTTCTGGGCGTTGGGGATCACCCAGTTCCAGACCATGCCGTCCGACTGCTTTTCAATGTACTCTTCCTGTGAAAAGACGATCTTCTCCTCCGTGTCTTCGCGGAAGAAATCGGAAAGATTGCTTCCGAGGGCGTTGAGGATGTCGGTGAGCGTGGCGATCGAGGGGCTTGTCAGATCGTTTTCCAATTGGGAAATGTAGCCCTTTGTCAGTTCGCATCGGTCGGCGAGCTCGCCTTGCGTGAGGTTGTACTGCTGCCTTAAGTCTCGGATCTTTCTGCCGAGCTGCATAAAAAACTCCTTTGTCGGTTTCGCAATATTAAACTTTTGGTCATGCTTTACGTAACTCTCGCAAAACTAAACGCAAAGTTTAATAAAAATAAACCAACGGACGCTATCATAATATATCTGTAACAGAATGTCAAATGTTTGAAGGGGCTTTTTTCACAAATTTTTCAAAAATATTCTTCCGGTTTATTCCGCATAAAAATTCCGCCCGCAGCAGCCTGCGGGCGGAAGAGGGGGCAAGGCAAAAAAACGCCCGTCCCTGTACGGAACGGGCGTATCGGCTTTGATTGCGTTACGCGATGGAAGCGAGCTTCTTTGCCAGCTTCGCCTTCTTGTTTGCGGCGTTGTTCTTGTGCAGAATACCCTTGCTGGCGGCAGAATCGATCGCGGAAACCGTCTCGGGATAGAGCGCGTTTGCCGTCTCTTTGTCGCCGGCCTCGACAGCCGCAAGGAACTTTTTGATACTCGTCTTGAGCGCGGACTTGATCATCTTGTTCTCTTTCGTCTTCTTTTCCGTAACCAGCACGCGCTTCTTCGCAGATTTGATATTGGGCACGATTTTACTCCTTCCAAATGGCTTTTATCTTGATAACTTCTGTTATTTTAGCATAAAATAAATCGCTTGTAAACTGTTTTTCATGGGGGAAGTCATAAATTTTGCAAAAAGTTTCGCATGGGGCACAGCAATTATGCGTTCGTTCCGCGGGCTTGCGCGTGGGCATTTTCGACAGCGGAGTGGGCGGGCTGAATGTGCTCGGTGCCTGCATGCGCCGCCTTCCGGATTGTCGTTACTATTATTACGGTGATAACCGTCACGCACCCTACGGCAGCAGGTCGGAAGGGGAAATTCTGTGCTTTGTGCGCGCTGCCCTGAAAAAGTTTCGCCGTCTCGGCGTGGATGCCGCGGTGCTTGCATGCAACACGGCGACCGCCGTCTGTGCCGAACGGATGCGTGCAGAATTTTCCTTCCCTGTGATCGGCATGGAGCCCGCCGTCGCGCCTGCGGCGCGTCTTTGCAAAAACGTGCTCGTCCTTGCAACGCCTCTCACGGCGGACAGCGCGCGGCTGCATGCGCTTCTTGCGCGCTTTCCGGACTGTCGGTTTACGGTCTGTCCGCTGCCGGATCTTGCGGGGGCGATCGAACGCTATTTCGCGCTTGGGGAAAGGCTGACCATTTCTGACCACCTGCCGCCCGGGCACTTTGACGGCGTGGTTCTCGGCTGTACGCATTATCCCTTTTTCGGGCGGGAAATCGGCGAATTTTACCGTGCACCCGTCTTCGACGGGGCGGATGGGACGGCAAATCGCCTGTTTTCTGTCTTGATCGGTGGGGAGGAGAGCGATAAGTGTGGGACAGGTGACCACCATTATCCCAAACAAAATCCGAACAAATGTTTTACAAAAATCTATACAAAACGGCAAAAGAAAGGGGTCATTTTTCTTGGGAACGCTCAGAAAATAAACAAAAAGGTCTATTTTTCGAACATTTGTTTTAAAAATAAGTAAAAATAATTTGCTTTTTTCTGAAAAAAGTAGTCGTAGGTGGTTGACAGTGGTCAGCAGTGATGTTATAATAGAACCCGTAATACAGAAATTCGGATGTACGGAAGCGAGCGCATGAAACTTCTGAGCGGAAAAGTCGCCCATCAACTGGACGCCAAAAACAGAATACGCATTCCCGCGAAGTACAAGAACGCGTTTCCCGAAAAGGAAAAGCTCTACTTCGTAGAATATGCGCCCGGCTGTATTTCCGTGATGCCCGAATCCGTACTCGGCACAAGGCTCGCTTCGTTCGACGAAGTCAACCCGGGCGATCCCGCCATGATGAATGCCAAGCGCCGCATTCTGTGCTCCATCGAAGAGGTGACGGAAGACGGACAGGGGCGCACCCAGATCCCCAAATCCTTCCGCGAATATGCGGAACTCGGGAAAGACGTCGTGACCGTCGGAATGGGGGACTACGTCGAGATCTGGTCGCAGGAGAAGTTTGAGGCCTCCGTCGGAAGTATGACCATCCAGCAGGCAAACGCGGTGGCATACAAAAAGAGTGCGGAGCAGTGAGATGAGCGAATATCATCTCCCGATCATGGTCGATGAGGTGCTGAAAGGGCTCGACATCCGGTCGGGCGGCATCTACTTCGACGGGACGGCGGGAGGCGGAGGACATTCCTTTGCGATCCTCGCGTCCGATCCGACGGTACGTCTGATCGCCACCGATAAAGACGGCGATGCGATCAAAGCGGTACAGGAACGTCTGACGCCCTTTGCCGGGAGATACAAACTTTACCGTTCGGATTTCAAAGATTACGAAAAAGTGCTTGCAGATGCGGGCGTGGAAACGCTGGACGGCTATCTGCTCGATCTCGGGATCTCCTCCCATCAGATCGATACCCGCGAGCGGGGGTTCGCTTACATGAGCGACGATGCGCCGCTCGATATGAGAATGGACGACCGCTCGGCGCTGACGGCGGAAACCGTCGTCAACGAGTACTCCGAAGAAGCGCTGATGCGCATTCTGCGGGAATACGGGGAAGAGACGTTTGCCGCTTCCATCGTGCGTAATCTCATGCGGGAACGCGCAAAGGGAAGAATTGCAACCTGTGGCGCACTCCGTACCGTTGTGGAAAACAGCGTGCCCGCCAAGTACCGCTATAACGCCTGTGCGCGGAAGACGTTTCAGGCGATCCGCATCGAAGTCAACGGCGAACTCGCCGGGCTGAGAGAGTGTGTCGCGGGGTTGACGCGTCGGCTGAAGCCGGGCGGCAGGGCGTGCATCCTGACCTTTCATTCCTTGGAAGACAGGATCGTCAAAGAGGTCTTCCGCTCGATGAGCGAGGGCTGTACCTGTCCCAAAAACTTTCCCGTCTGTGTCTGCGGAAAGAAGCGGGAAGTGGAGCTTGTCTGTAAAAAACCGCTCACCGCGCGGGAAGAAGAACAAAAAAATAATCCGAGAAGCACCAGCGCAAAATTGCGCATCGCCCGAAAGCTCGAATGAACGGACGGGAATGAGAATACAATCATAAAGGGGAAACGATCATGGCAAATACGGCTATCATGGAAGATACCGCCACACGACGCGAAGACCGGCGCGACGAGCGCCGCACGGCTGCCGAACAGGAACATAAGAGCCGTATTTCCGAAAATTACCGCAAGCTGCTCTTCGACAATAACGAAGAGTGGACGGCTGCGGAATCGCAGACGCTGTCGAATTCCCAAAGCGCTCCCGCCGCGACTCCTGCTGCAACGGCGACGCTTGAGCGCACGCCCGTCATGCCTGTGCACGAGTCCGTTGCGGCCGACGCGCAGGAACAGACGAACGAATATTCCGCTAACACGGCGCAGCGCCTTGCGGACTATGTTGCCTATGCGCCGGCAAAGGGCAAGCGGATGCTCTTTGAGGGGATCGCCTATAAGAACGGCGAGCTGATCGACATGAACGCGGCTCCTGCACCCGCAGCTGCAGCGGCGCCCGCCGTCGCGCCTGCGCCTGTATTTGCGCCGGCTCCTGCGGAAGTTCCAGCAGCGCCTGTTTCCGCGCCCGCCGCGGAGGACGACGCGCTTCCCACGCGCCGTACGCTCGATACGCTCCGCCGCGGTGCGGAGATGACGGAGACACAGGAACAGACGAACACCGGCTTTCTGTCTGCGCTGTCGCTGAAGACGAAACTTCTGCTCTGTGCCATCGCCGCCGCCGTGGTACTCATCATCGCGCTCATCTGCGTCAATACGGGGCTTCTGAGCGCTGCGAATGCCGACATCGTCGGAAAGGAAGCGCAGCTGCGCGAGCTGCAGTCCAGGTATGCCGAAGTTGCGGACGATCTCGACTATTATCAGTCTGAAGAGTTCATCAATGAATGGGCGGACAGCAACGGAATGGTGCGGGGCGAATAATCAGTCCGGAGGAAATTGAATATCAAACAGCGGGATTTCTCCTTGTCTGTCTTACGAAAGAGGTTATTTGCCGTCATTGCGGCGATAACCTTTCTTTTTTGCCTTTTTCTCATGCGCTTCTTTTACATACAGGTCATCTGGGAGGACGATCTGAATGCGCGGGCGATCGATCAATGGACGCGGGAGATCCCCGTCTCTGCGGGACGCGGCAATATCTATGACCGGAACGGGGAACTGCTGGCGGGCAATGTGGCTGCATACAGCGTTTATGCGCGCGCCAATGCGGTTACGGATGCAGAAAACACGGCGACATTGCTTGCGGGAACGCTCGGGCTCTCCTATGACGACGTTCTCAAAAAGCTGACGGACGGAAGCCGTTCAGAGATCGTCCTTGTCAAGCGTGCGGAAAAATCGGTTGTGGAGCGGATCGAGGGTGCCGACCTTGCGGGCGTGTATTATGCACGGGACGATAAGCGTTTTTATCCGCACGGTTCGCTTGCCTGCCAGGTGCTCGGTTTCACTTCCTACGACGGCGCCGGTTCGACCGGGATCGAACAGTATTATGACAGTTATCTCGCCGGCGAGAAGGGTGAGATCCTGTTTGAGACCGATCTGGTTGGCGTCGATCTCGAAGGGGCGACGGCTGCGTATATTCCGGGGACGGACGGGCTCGACCTGCGGCTGACGCTCGATTATCGCATTCAATCGATCGCCGAAGAAGCGATGGGGAAAGCGCTGTCCGAATATTCCGCCAAGGCGGCGCGGGCGATCGTGCTCGATCCCTCCGATTTTTCCGTATTGGCAATGGTCAATCTTCCTTCCTATGACCTCAACGACATTCCGCGCAACGATCTTTCTGCGCTCAACGCGCTTTCGCGCAATGCGCTCGTGAGCGACGTCTATGAGCCGGGATCCACCTTCAAAATCGTTACGGCGGCGGCGAATATCGAAGAATCCCTGCGGGGAAATCCCAATGCCTATGCCCTGAACCGCGTCTTTTCTTCCTCCCGCACCCGTACGGTGGACGGGACGACGATCCGCTGCTGGAGCGATCATGCAAACGGCAAGCATTCCAATCAGACGCTCGCCGAAGCGCTCAATAATAGCTGTAACCCGTGTTTCGTGGACATCGCGCTCTCGCTCGGAAAGGAAACATTTTACGACTACCTTTCCGCCTTCCGTTTCGGACGGGCGACGGGACTGGATTTTTCCCGGCGAGGCGATCGGAATGCTGCTTCCGGAGAGCACGCTGCGCGACTGCGATTTTGCGCGCATCGGGTTCGGGCAGACCATTGCGGTCACGCCTTTGCAGCTTGCCTGCGCCGCAGCCGCGGCGGTCAACGGCGGATATTATTACGCGCCGCGGCTTGTCGATGCAATTGTGACCCAGGAGGGCGCGGTCGTCGAACAAACGCAGCCCGCGCTCGTCGGGAGGACGGTGAGCGAGGAGGCTTCCCGCATCCTTTCCTCCATGCTGGAAGGCGTCGTGCGGGACGGAAGCGGAAAGAAGGCATATATCGAAGGGTATCGCGTGGCGGGTAAGACGGGAACGGCGCAGAAATATGAGAACGGTCATATTGCGCAGGGAAAGTACGTCTCGTCCTTCATCGGTTATTTTCCTGCCGACGAACCGCAGTATCTTGCATTGGTGATCGTGGACGAACCGCAGGGCTCCTATTACGGGAGCACGGTCGCCGCGCCCTGTGCCAAAGAAATTTTCGAAGGGATCATCGGGCTTCTGCAATTGCCCCCGTCGGAGGAATAAATGAAACTTTCCGAAATAGCAAAAGAACTTCCGGGATCGGTGCTTTCGGGCGATGCGGATGTATGCGGATTGTGTACGGACAGCCGTGTGGCGGGAGAGGGCGATCTCTTCTTCTGTTTTTGCGGAACAAAGACGGATGCGCACGACTGTGCTGCCGAAGCGGTCGGCAGGGGCGCCTGCGCGCTCGTCTGCGAACGAAAACTCCCTTTCCCGTGCGCACAGCTCGTTGTCTCCGACGGAAGAGAGGCGATGGCGCGCATTGCCGCGGCGTTTTACCGTCATCCCGAACGCGCGATGCGGATGGTCGGCGTGACGGGGACGAACGGCAAGACGACGACGGCGGCGATGATCGCCAACATTCTCGAGGAGGCGGGCGTTCCGACGGGTATCATCGGAACGCTCGGCGCCGCCTATGCCGGGGTACGGGTGCCGCCTTCGTTGACGACGCCTGATCCCGTCTGTCTGTTTGCGCTTCTGCAGGACATGGTGAACGCGGGCATGCGGGCTGCCGTCATGGAGGTGTCGGCACATGCGCTGGCGCTTCGCAAAGAGGTTCCCATCTTCTATGACGTCGCTGTGTTCACGAACTTAACGCGCGATCATCTCGATTTCTTTGGGACAATGGATGCCTACGCCGCCGCAAAGAAGTCGCTGTTTACCAAAGAACGCTGCGCGTTTGCCGTACTCAACGCAGACGATGCGTTTTCGCGCGGGCTGGCGGGTGAGATCGGGCATGTGACGTACGGGCTGGAAACGCCGTCGGATGCCTTTGCGGTGGTGGAAAGCGATACGCTGCGCGGCTGTAAAGCGGTGCTGAACTTACAGGATGAACTGTGCGAAGTCATGATCCCGTTGACCGGAAGACATAATCTGTCCAATGCGCTTGCGGCGGCGTGCGCGGCAAAGCGGCTCGGCGCGCCTGCGGATGCGATCGTGCGCGGGCTTGCAAAGACGCATGTGGACGGGAGGCTCGAGTGGGTGGCGAATTTTCATGGAGGCGACGTGTTCGTCGATTTTGCGCACACGCCGGACGGATTGGAAAAGTCGCTTTCGGCACTGCGCGAACATTGCGCCGGACGGTTGATCGTGCTCTTCGGGTGCGGCGGGAACCGTGATACCGGCAAGCGGGAAAAGATGGGAGCGGTTGCCGCGCGTTGCGCCGATTTTTCGGTGATCACTTCGGATAATCCGCGCTATGAGGATCCGTATTCGATCATCTCTGCCATCGAATCCGGGATAAAACCGCTGACTTCCGAATATGTGGCGGTGGAAGAGCGGGAAAAGGCGATCCGCTATGCGCTCGGCATGCTTTCCGAGGGCGACGTCTTGCTTGTGGCGGGCAAGGGCGGCGAGAAATATCAGGAGATCATGGGCATAAAATATGATTACGATGACAAAGCTGTGATTGAAAAACTTGTCGGGAAGTGATCTGATGCAGCAATCGATCTTCGCATTTCTTCTTGCCTTTGTGCTTTCGCTTTTGCTGTGCGCGCTTGCGATCCCGCTTCTGCGGCGATTGGGCGGACAGCATATCCTCGTATACGTCAAAGAGCATCGTCAGAAAGAGGGCACGCCCACGATGGGCGGGCTTGCCTTTGTGTTTGCTGCCGTGATCGCAGCGCTTGTGTGCGTGCGCGGCGCGGACAAGCCTTTCTGGGTCGCGCTCAGCGTCGGACTCGGTTATCTCGTCGTCGGATTTCTGGACGACTTTCTGAAAAAACGGCGCGGGAGCAATCTCGGACTGCGCGCCTACCAGAAGATCGTTTTCCAGCTCGGCGTTGCCGTGATCGCGTCCGTCTACTGCTGCCTTGAGGGAATGACGGTGCTGCGCATTCCCTATACGCAGCTTGCATTTGACATCGGCTGGTGGATGCTTCCGCTCGGCGTATTCGTCTTTGTTGCGACGGTAAACGGCGTCAATCTGACAGACGGACTGGACGGGCTTGCGGGCGGAGTGAGCGCCGTCTTTTTTCTCGCGCTTGCAATGCTGCTCGGCTTACAGGCGGAAAGCGCGCCGCTTTCGGTGCTCTGCATCTGTCTGACGGGCGCGCTTGCGGCGTACCTTTTGTTCAACACGAGCCGCGCGTCCCTCTTCATGGGGGATACGGGATCTCTGTCTTTGGGCGGGTTTGCCGCTTCTGCCGCGCTTTTTTCCGGGAATGCGCTCGTCATTCCGATTCTCGGCTTTATGTTTGTCCTTTCAAGCATATCCGTCATCCTTCAGGTCATATATTACAAAAAAACGGGTAGACGGATTTTTCTGATGGCGCCCATCCACCATCATTTTCAGAAAAAGGGCTTTTCCGAGGCGAAGATCGCGTATGCGTATGCGCTGACGACGGCGCTCCTTGCGCTCACGCTCTTTCTGCCGTTTGCCTGATCCCCCGCGCGGGGAGAAGGAGGACGCATGTTTTTTCCGATGCAGACCTTTCTTGTGGCAGGCATTTCCCGTTCGGGGATCTCGGCTGCCGAATATCTTGTCGCGCAGCACGCCAAAGCGGTGTATCTGTATGACGATGTGGACGATGAAAACGTACGCGCGGCGACCGAGCGCCTTTCCGCGCTCGGTTGCCGCACTGTATCCAAAGAGGAAGTTTTTTCGCGCGCCGCAGAATGCGACGTGCTCGTTTTAAGTCCGGGGATCCCCATTGACCATCCGCTCGCCGTCGCCTTCAAAAAAGCCGGCAAGGCGATCGTAGGGGAGGCGGAACTTGGCGCGCGCGCCCTGCATTGTCCCGTCATTGCCGTTACGGGGACAAACGGCAAGACGACGACCGTCTCCATGATCGGACACATTCTGCGCGCGGTGGGAAAGAATGCCGTGGTCTGCGGCAATATCGGAAAGCCGATCACTTCCTGCCTTCCGGAGCTGGAAACGGACGGGATCGCCGTCGCGGAAATTTCTTCTTTTCAGCTTGAAACGCTCACTTCGCTCCGCCCGCACGTTGCCGTATTCCTCAATCTGACGGAAGATCATCTCAACCGCCATTATACGATGGAGAACTATATCTATCTCAAATCGCGGCTTCTGAAGAACTGCGCGGAGAGCGAGTTTGCTGTTCTCAATCAGGACGATCCCATCGTGCGTTCGTTTGCGGAAAAGACGCGGGCAAAGGTCGTCGGATTTTCGCTTTCCGGAAAGACGGACGGTGCGTATTGTTCCGACGGGATGATCTGTTGGAAAGACGAACGCATTCTGCCCGTTTCCGAGCTGCCGCTCGAAGGGAGACACAACGAAGCGGATGCGCTTGCCGCCGTATGCGCCTGCAAGCTGATGGGGGTGGAAAGCGCGGTGATCGCTTCGGCGCTCAGGTCGTTCCGCGGCATCCCGCACCGTTTGCAAAAACTTGGCGAAGCGGACGGCGTGACGTTCATCGACGACAGCAAGGCGACCAATGTGGATGCGGCGATCAAGGCAGTGGAGAGCGTCAAGGGGGAAAGCGTCATTTTGCTCGGCGGCAAAGATAAGGGATACGCTTATGAACCGCTGTTTGCGGCGATCAAACGCTCGGGGGTGGTGCACGCCGTCCTGTACGGAGAAAATGCGTTCCGGCTGTTCGATGCCGCCGTCCGCGAAAAGTTTTTTAAGGTGACGCTCTGCCGTCCCTTCGATCTTGCCGTACGCGTTGCATTTCTGACGGCGCAGAAGGGACAGAACGTGCTTCTGAGCCCCGCGTCTGCGAGTTTTGACAGTTTCAAGAGCTATGAAGAGCGCGGCGAGCGGTTTGCGCAGATCATGCAGGAACTGACAGAGGAACGCAGGACGCTCGCCCGTCCCGCGCATGCGGAGGCAGCGGGTGAAGAGAGCGAGGCATAGTTTCGGCGCCGGCAAAGGCGATCTGCTTTTTCTGGTTGCCGTCCTGCTGCTCGCCGCGTACGGCGTTGTGTGCGTGTATTCGGCAAGCAGTTATAACGCAGAGGTGCAATACGGAGATTCCGCATGGTTTTTCCGTAAGCAGCTTGTCGGCTTTTTGATTGGCGCGGCGGCAATGATCGGGATCAGTTTTCTGCACTACGAAAAACTGCGCCGATGGGGACTTCCGGCACTGCTTGTCTCCCTTATCCTTCTTGCGCTCGTATTCGTGCCGGGGCTCGGCAAGAGCAATTACGGAGCGACGCGCTGGATCGGGATCGGCTCGTTTACGATACAGCCGTCGGAGATCGCCAAACTTGGATTTGTGTTGTTCGCCGCAGGATATTTTGCCAAGGATCCCGCCCGCATGCGTACGCTCGGGGGCAGTCTTCCCGTGCTCGGCGCCGGGCTTGCCGTCTGCGTGCTCATCATGCTTGAGCCGAACATGTCCGTCACGATGTGCGTCGGCGCCGTCATGATCGGAATGCTCTTTCTTGCCGGAATCTCAAAAAAGGCGCTTGCGGTGATCTGCATTCCCGTGCTGTTCGCGGTTCCCGCGCTCATTCTCATGGAACCGTACCGCCTGCAGCGGCTTTCGGCGTTCATGGATCCATGGGCGTCGCCCAAGGAAGAGGGGTATCAGCTCATTCAGTCGCTTTACGGACTGTCAAACGGCAATCTGTTCGGCGTCGGGCTGTTCCGGTCCCGCCAGAAATATCGGTTTCTGCCCTTTGCGGAAAGCGATTTCATCCTCTCCGTGATCGCCGAAGAGACGGGATTTTTCGGCGTGCTTGCGCTCTTTCTTCTCATCGGATTTATTGTATGGCGGGGATTTCGCATCGCCGCGCGGTGCGGGAATTTTTATGGGTTTCTTCTTGCGGGAGGGATCACGCTTGCGTTTGCCGTACAGTGTACGCTGAACGCCCTCGTCGTCAGCGGATGCATTCCGCCGACGGGACTGCCGCTGCCGCTTGTCTCCGCGGGGAATACTTCTCTCATCGTGACCATGGCGGGAATGGGCATCGTGTACGGGGTGTCCAGACACACGCAAACCAAAAAACTCATACAATGGACTGTGTAGCGTACAAAAAACGAGCCGCTCCGCGCGGGCGGAGTCCGGGCAGATTTTTGTATGCGCAGGAGCGGACGACGGTCCGCCTTTTGAAATACGATAGGAGAGAATTTATGGATAAATACGTAATCGACGGGGGAAGGCGGCTTGCGGGGAGCATCGCGCTGCAGTCGGCAAAAAATTCCGTATTGCCGTTGCTTGCCGCTTCGATCCTGACGGAAAAGCGCGTCGTCATCCGCGACGCGCCCAATATTTCCGACGTTGCCTGCATGGCGCAGATCTTGCGCGAGCTCGGAGCAACCGTGCGCTTTTCGGGGGGAAACGTCACCATCGACAGCGCCGATGCCTGCTGTCACGAGATCCCGTCGTCGCTGACGCGGGAACTGCGGTCTTCCGTCTTTATGCTTGGCTCCCTTCTCTCCCGCTTCGGACGTGCACTCATCGCTTATCCGGGCGGATGCGACATCGGGCTGCGTCCCATCGATCTGCATCTTTCCGCGCTCAAACGGCTGGGCGTGACGATCTCGGAACGGGACGGTTTTATCTTCTGCGAGTGTGCAAAGCTGCGGGGGGCGGAGATCCTGCTGGATTTTCCGAGCGTCGGCGCGACGGAAAACATTCTGCTTGCGGCGGTCAAGGCGGAGGGCAGGACGGTGCTTACGGGTGCGGCGAAAGAGCCGGAAATCGTCGATCTGCAGAATTTCCTCAACGCGATGGGAGCAAAAGTCGCGGGAGCGGGGACGGACGTCATCGAGATCGAGGGGGTGAAGGAACTGCACGGCGCAACATACCGTCCCATGAAGGACCGTATCGAAGCGGGAACGTTTTTGTTTGCGGCTGCTGCATGCGGCGGCGAAGTGGAGG
>URHP01000043.1 GCA_900547645.1 uncultured Eubacteriales bacterium | reverse complement strand
GTTCGTTCATCACTTCCGCTGCCGTCCGCACGCGGGCATGCGCGCGAAGCTCCTCCGCCGCGCTTTCAAATGCCGTCAGCTTTTTTGCCGCGGGCGCGGACGGATGCGCGCGGCAGAACGCCGCACACGCCTTCCGGAAACTGCTGCCGCGCCCCTCGGGGGAGAGCCGCACCTGCGCGAGGTCGGCCTCCGTCAGGGTTCCGACGGCAGAGAGCAGCGCGGTGACATAGGGAATATCCTGTTCGGGCTCATCGAGGAAGGAGAGCCAGTCGAGCAGCAGCCGCGCTTCAAAAAAGTCGCATACGTTGACTTCGGCGGCGGTGGAAACGGGGATCCCGCGCGAAAGGAGCGCCCGCGCCACAAGCTGCGCTTCACCCCCCCTGCGGCGGGTAAGTACGGCAATGTCGCCGAACGTCACCTGTTTTTCGCGCCCTTCGTCCGCGTCGAACCACGTCCTTCCGAGCTCCTCTTCCACCAGCCGCGCGACCTTTTCGCCGAGCGGATCGGTCGGCTCCTCGCCCGCGTGTTCGAGCACCGAATACACCCTGTCGGGCGGCGTACGCTCCGCCCTTTCCCGGGGGAGCAGGTGCAGCCGCACCTCGCCGCAGTGTTCGCCGTAGCGTTCGCCGCCGCACATGGGGACATAGCCCTCGACGAGCGGCGCGAATACAAGGTTGACCGCGTCCAGCACGGCGGGCGCGGAGCGGAAATTGGCGGACAAGCGCAGGGAGACGGGCAGCGTGCGCTCCTTTTCCTCAAAAAATTCCGAACGGCTGCCGCGGAAGCCGTAGATCGCCTGCTTCGCGTCCCCGACGAGGAACACGTCCCGCCCTGCGATGCGCGAGAGGATCTCCTCCTGTACGGGGTTGACGTCCTGATATTCGTCCACGAACACGGCGCGGTATTTTTCGCCCAGATCGGCACGCACCCGTTCGTCGTCCAGAAGGCGGAGCGCCAGATGCTCGAGATCGTCGTAATCGAGCGCGCCCGCTTCCGCCTTTTCACGCGCATAGTGCGCGTCGTAGGCAAGGACGAGCTGCCCGAGCGCACGGGCGAACGCCGCCGCACTGCGGCAGCGAAACGCCTCCTCGTCCCGCGAAGAGAGCGCGGACAGCTCCGCGACGATCGCGCCCAGCATCTTTTTCGCGCCGGACAGAAAGGTGAGCGCGGCGCGTTCTTCCCCGGTTGCATTGCGCTTGACGGGCATGCGCGCGAGCGGCTCCGACGCAAGGGCGCGCGCCTGCATGTCGAACAGGTCTTCCGCTCCCGAAAGCCGTTCGCAGATCTCCCGCACGCTCTGCGCAAGGGACGCCGCCTTGTCCCCGAGCGCGGCATAGATCCGGGCACGTTCCGCAAGCCCGGACGCCACCATGTCCGCGCGCGTCTTCAGGTCGGACATGACGGCATTGCAGGCGGCATCGAAGAGATCGGAACGCCCCATGTCCGCAAGCCGCGCTTCGTAATCGGCAAGGCCGCGCGCCTTTTTGTGCAGTTCGAGCACCAGCCGCCGCAGGGATGCGTCCTTGCGCCGGCGGAAGTAGACGGCGAGCAGCGCGGAAAACTCCTCGCCGTGACCGGCGTATGCGTCTTCAAACGCCGCATCCATGGCGCGGGCGGAGAGTTCCATGCCCTCCGCCTCCTCCGCCCCCGCGATGCGGAAGGCGGGATCGACGCCGACCAGATAAAAATAGGTGCGCACGAGCCTGCCGCAGAAGGCGTGGATGGTGCTGATCTCCGCCAGCGGAAGGGCCGCGAGCTGCTCTTTGAGGCGCTCGCGCTCCTCCCCCTCGCGTGCGGCGATCCCCTTCAGCAGGGCAAGCCGCAGGCGCTCCTTCATCTGCGCGGCCGCCTTGTTGGTGAAGGTGACGGCAAGGATGCGGCGCACGTCCTCGCCGCCGAGGATGAGCCCGACAAGGCGCTCGATCATGACGAACGTCTTACCGCTCCCGGCGGAGGCAGAGACGATCACCTTGCCGCGCGCCGACACCGCCGCGCGCTGTTCTTCCGTCATCGTCACGCTCATGCCTTGTCCTCCCCGCGGGCGATCGCCGCAATGTCCGCACACCTGACGCCGCGCACGCTGCGCGCCGCGCCGGCAAACCCGCACGCCCCCTTGAAGGCGCACCATTCGCAGCTCCCCTCATAGGGAGAGGGCGTCACGTTGCCCGCGCGCAATTCTTCCCGTGCGCGCAGCGCGACCAGCCGCGAATAATTCAGAAAATCCGCAAACTCCCCCTCTTCCATGCCGCGCGAAGACGCGCCGTCAAAGAGGAGGCTCCCGGCTCCGTCCGCATTGTCGAGCAGGGAGACGACTTCGTCTCCGCAGTCGAAAAATCCCTGCATGCGGAATTTTGCGTCGTCCGGTCCCGTAAATTTATCCTCGGCGGGAAAATAGAAGGCGCCGGCAGGCTTGCCGCCGCGTGCGGCGGCAAGCAGATACAGCTCGAGCTGAAGGCTCCTGCCCGTATAGTAGGCGGTCGGAGAGGGATCGAAATTGCCCGTCTTATAGTCGATGACGCGCACATAGTTCCCCGCCGCGTCCACGCGGTCCGCCTTGCCCCGCAGTCCCAGCTCGGGGAGGCGCACTTCTTCCTCGCCCCCGCGCACGCGGAAGGAGGAGCGTCTGAGCGCGCGGAAGGCGGCAAGGGCGACCGCCTCGCTCTCCGCAAGCAGTCTGCCGCCCGCATACACGCCCGCTTCGGTATCGCCGAGCGCGCCGTAGCGTGCGTCGGCAAGCAGCTCGCGCGCGATCTCCCCGGCAAGGGCGCGGCACTCCTCTTCCGTCCCGACGTCGTTCAGGCGCGGCGCCATGCGGTCAAGCACCGTATGAACAAAATCGCCCGTGTCCCGCGCAAGCACGGCGCGCTCTTCACGCTCTCTCAGGCGCAGCGCGTTCTTCATGAAATTGGCGTACGGGCAGGAGAAATAACTTTCGAGCAGCGTGGGCGACAGGTCGCCCGCAGACAGCAGCCGCGCCGCCTCGGGCACCGCGCGTTTTTCCCCGTCCTCGGTGAGCGCGCGCAGCGTCTCCTCCTCGCCGCGCGCCGCAAGCGCCGCCCACACGGAGGAGAACCGGCGCTCGTCGAGCGACTTGCCCTCTTCGAACGCCGCCCGTTCGGCAAGCAGTTCGAGCAGCGCGGGCACGCGCTCCGCGCAGGTGTACGGAAACAGATCGGGCAGGGGCGCGGGATCGAACAGGTCGGCGCAGGAAGAAAACAGTTCCCCCGCCGGAGCCTCCTCCCCCCTGACGCGCAGCGGACGGCTGACGTAGAGCGCCTGCGAAAACGAGCAGACGTTGAGCGCAAGGCTCTCGCGCAGGCGCGCGTTGACCACCGCAATGGCGGGTTCGATCTCCACGCCCTGCGCGGCGAGTCTGCCGATCTCCCCGTCCGTTATGACGGCCGTATCCTCGCCGGCGCCGGGCAGGGCGTCCGTCGCGCCCGTCACGAACAGGACCTCGGCGCGCGCAAAGCGGCTTGCAGCCGCGTCGCCCAGAAAGACCGCGTCGCTGAGTACGGGGATCATTGCTTTTTTCAGTGCGTCGGCGGCGCTGTGAAAGAGGGACGCGAACTCGCGCGCGGAAAAGGTCCTCTCCCCCGCCACCGCTTCCGTCTCCGCAAGCAGATTTTCCAACGGATCGAGGGACAGGAAATCGCGCTCCGCGCCCGTAAAATGCGCGGCAAGCGATTCGGCAACGGCATCCGCCCCGACGAGCGCGCGAAGCCTGCGCACCCCTGCGGTAAACGCGCTCCCCTTCCCCCTGCGCGGGAAGCATGCCGCAACGGCGAGCATGCGCTCGCGGCATGCCTGCAGCACGGTCTCCTCAGCGCCGACGCCGCGCGCATCCGCACGGATCTCCCTGCGGTACGCACCGCGCCAGCCGCCGTACTTTGCGAGGTAGTTCCGGTAGACGTCCCCGTCGCCGAAACACAGATTCGCCGCGACGGCATCCACAGAAGCGGAAACGCCGCCGTCCGCGACCATGTGCAGCGCGGCGGACACGAATTTGCAGAACGGATGGCGGGAAAAGGGACGCTTGACGTCCGCAAAATAGGGAATACGGTAGGCGGAAAACGCCTTTTCCAATGCGGAAAAGCTGCCCGCGGCAGGCGCAAGCACGACGATATCGCGATAGCGCAGCCCCTGCGCGACGTGCCTGCGGATGAGCGCGCAGACGGCGCGCGCTTCCTCCGCCTCATCCTGCGCGCGGAACAGATGCACGCGCTCCGCCTTTTCGGGCGGATGCAAAAACGCCTCGGGCGAAAAAATGCCCCTGCGCAGGCGTTCGGCGTCGCCCGAGAGCGAACTGTCCGCAAGCGTCGCCGAGATCTCGCCGAGCCCCTCGCAGGCGGCGCGGAAGGCACGCGTGCTCTCATTGGTATAAAACGCCTGTTTCCCTGCCGGGAAGATGCCCGTAAGACTGCGCGCGCACTGCGCCGCGGCGCGTACCCCTTCCGCCGCCTGTTTGGTAAAGGAGGCAAAGCCGAAGAACACCACGTTGACTTCCTCCAGCCCGCCTGCGGCGAGACGCCCGGGCAGCAGGGCGAGATAGCCGCTCTCATCGAGCAGTCCCCTTTCCCGCAAAAACGCCGAATAGCGTTCGAGGATGAGCGCCAGGTCGGAAAGTTTTGCACGCAGCATGCCCTCCGATCTCTGCGCCCCCTTGCGCAGTTCCGCGGCGCCGACGCGGGAAGCGGAGAGCTGTGCGACCGTCTCGTACACCGCCTCGGCGGCGTTTGCGGAGAAGCAGACGAACTCCCCCTCGCTTGCGGACAGAATGGCGGAGACCGCCGCGACGGAACCCTGTTTGGAGAGGACGCGCTCCTCTCCCGCAAGATAGCGCGCGAACGTGGTCACTTCGGTCAGGAACGTCGCCCCGCGCTCCGCCAGGACGGCGCGCTCGGCAAGGAGCGTCAGACTGTCCTCGCAGAAGACGAGCGTTTTTTCTCCGCGCGCCTCCGCAAAGGCAACGCGGCGCGAAAGTTCCCCAAGCGCATCCTGCAGTGTGGGCGCGCCGATCAGACGGATCATACTCTCCTCCCCGCTGTGATTTTCCTCCATTATAGCATACTTTTCATAAAATTTTCCTCTTATTTCGGCGATTATTTTTTACAAACGGCAAAAATTATGCTATAATGATGGAAAGTCTTTTCCTGAAACGGAGACGAACATGAAAAAGAGAAATATCGCCTGCCTTGCGCTTGCCGCGCCCCTGTTCGCGCTGACGGCATGCACGGGCGGCACAAGCAGTCTCGCCCTTTCGGCGAACTGGTTTCTGAATACGGGAAACACGCCCATTTCGAGCGCAAACGAAACGCTCGAATACGCCGTGACCTTTACGGCTGCGGAGGGAAACGATTTTCTTTCCTACGGCGAAGGGAGCTACACGACGCAGCTGAAGGCAGAGACCATCAAGCTTGCGGACGGAACGCTGGAGACGGGCTATCATCTGCACACGGAACTGCGCATCCCCGTCACCTACACCGTGAACGGCGAAACGGAGAGTTTTGAGGACACGGTCACGTCGGACGCGTACTTCCGGGACGTGCAGTATTCCCTGCAGCCGGTGGAAAGCGTGAAGACGGTGCTGTCGCACTCCCCCTTCTCGGAGACGCCCTCCACGCTCGAAGACGCTTACCGTGCGTACGAATACACCTATAGGACGGAGTACGACGCCGCATGCGCGAACGCGCAGATCAAGATCGTATATACACAGCCTTCGGAACAGACGATTTCCGAATCGGTGGAACTGACGGGAAGCGGTACCTATCTGGACAACGAACAGATCATCTTTGCCATGCGCGGCGTGAGCATGTCCTCCGCCGCAGTGTTCCGCTCCGTCAATCCCGTCCGCCGCACGGTGGAAAACGTCGCCATGGCGGAAGCGCCCACGGCTTCCACCGAAAAAATGACCTTTACGATGAACGGGGAATCGGCGGAGCGCGAACTGACGATGTACACGTTCTCGCTCGGCTACAGCAGCACCGATCCCGGACAGCCGCAGTCGTATACCTATGCGGGCGTCACGGACGCCAACAACAATACCTATCGCTGCGCGCTGCTGCGCATGGAAACGCCCGTCCTGTACTCGCTCGGCACCCTGCGCTATACGCTGACGAACGCGCAGTTCGGCGCATAATCTGTTCCGACAAAAACCATCCCGCCGCAGGAAACGGCGGGTTTTTTCTTGCCCGCCTGAGCAGCGGGGCGTACGATCCCCCTGACGTCGTCACGCAGTCCGGACCGGCAACGGAAAAGGCGCTCCGAAAGCCAATGCTTTCGGAGCGCCTTTTCAAACGCAGATCGTCAATAAGGGTTTTTCCCGTACAGGGCGCCCACGCTGTCGGCGTATTTTTTCGCCTTGTCGTACTGTCTGAGGTCCATGCCCTCCGCAGCGTCCTGGATCTTCTTTTTCTGGTCGCGCGTGAGCTTTGTCGGAACTTCGACGAACACGCGGATATAGAGATTCCCCGTGCCGCTGCGCGAACGGATGCCCTTGCCGCGCACGGTGAACGTGGTGCCCGTCTGCGTGCCTTCGGGGATCTGATAGTCGAACGTATCGTCCAGCCCGGGCACTTTGACCGTCCCGCCCAGCGCCGCCGTCTTGAACGAGATGGGGAGTTCGACGTAGAGATCCATGCCCTTGCGCTGGAAAATGCGGTGCGGTTCGACGCGCAGCACCACGATCAGATCGCCCGCGGCGCCGCCCTCGGCGCTCGCCTGCCCGTATCCGCGCTTGCGGATATACGATCCCGTATCCGCGCCTGCGGGGATGTCCACTTTGATGCGCGTCTCGCGGCGGATATATCCCTTGCCCTTGCAGTCGGGGCATTTATCGGTGACGATCTTGCCCCGTCCGCCGCAGTCGGGACAAGCGCCCACGCGGACGGTACGCCCGAACATGGTATCCTGCGCGTAACGGACCTGCCCTTTGCCGCCGCACTTGGTACAGGTGCGCATGGCGGTGCCGCCCTTTGCGCCCGTCCCCTTGCAGGAAGGGCACGGCTCGTTGCGGGTGTAGGCGATGTCCTTGGTACAGCCCTTGGCGGCGTCCATAAAGCTCAGCGAGAGCGTGAGCTGAATGTCCTCCCCCGTCGTATCGCGCTGCACGGACGCGCTTCCGCCGAAGCCCTGGAAGATGCTGTCGAAAATATCGCCGAAGCCGCCGAAGCCCGAAAAACCGCCGGCTCCGGCTCCGCCCATACCGCCCATGCCCCCCATACCGGGATGTGCCTGTTCGTAGTCGTAGGCGGCGCGCTTCTGCTTATCGGAGAGCACCTCGTTCGCCTCGTTGATCTCCTTGAATTTTTCCGCGGCGAGCTTGTCGCCCGGATGGAGATCGGGGTGATACTGTTTGACCAGCTTTTTATATGCCGCCTTGATCTCCTCTTCCGTAGCGTCCTTGCTCACGCCGAGGACTTCATAGTAATTTTTCTTTTCTGCCATAACGTATTACCCGGTCTTTCCGCGCAAAAGAGCAATTTTGCGCCGCGCATCCCGTTTGCGCACTGCTGCGCCGACGAGGGACAATTGGATCTGCACCAAAACGGTAAATTCTTCTTCGCGCAAAGAAAGAAAACGGGACGGTGTAGCGTCCTGCGCGTACCCCGTCGGCGTTTTCTTTCCTTTTCACGGCGAAGATCTTCGCCTTTGCGAATATTCGCGCGAACGCTTTACTGCTGGTGGAATTCGGTATCGCCGCTGTCCGCGCTGCCGCCCTGCGCATTCTGCGCGTCGCTCGCGGCCTGCTGATACATTTTCTGGAAGATGGGCTGCACCTTCTGGGAGAGCGTCTCGAACGCGGCGTTGAACTTCTCCTCGTCGTCGGCGTCGAGCTCCTTCTTTGCCTCTTCCACGGCGGCATTGAGCTCGCTCTTCTCCTCTTCGGTGAACTTGTCGCCGCCGTCCTTCACGGTCTGCTCGACCGAGAAGATGAGACCGTCCAGCTTGTTGCGCGCTTCCACCTTGGATTTGCGCTTCTTGTCCTCTTCGGCGTACTGTTCCGCTTCCTTGACCGCCTTGTTGATCTCGTCCTCGGAGAGGTTGGTCGAAGACGTGATGGTGATATCCGTGGACTTGCCCGTCGCAAGGTCTTTTGCCTCAACATGCACGATGCCGTTGGCGTCCACGTCGAAGGTGACTTCGATCTGCGGGATGCCGCGGGGCGCGGGCGCAATGCCCGTCAGCATGAACCTGCCCATCGTCTTGTTGTCCTTGCAGAATTCGCGTTCGCCCTGCAGAATGTGGATCTCCACACTCGTCTGATTGTCCGCCGCCGTAGAGAACACCTGGCTCTTTTTGACGGGGATGGTCGTATTTCTGTCGATGATACGGGTGAACACGCCGCCCAGCGTCTCGATGCCGAGGGAAAGCGGCATGACGTCCAGAAGCAGGACGTCCTTGACTTCGCCCGTCAGGACGCCGCCCTGAATCGCGGCGCCGATCGCAACGCATTCGTCGGGGTTGATGCCCTTGAAAGGTTCCTTGCCCGTGATCTGTTTGACCTTCTGCACGACGCAGGGAACACGCGTGGAACCGCCGACCAGAATGACCTTGTCGATATCGTTATACGAAAGTCCCGCGTCCTTCATGGCAAGGCGCATGGGCTCCGCCGTCTTATCCACAAGGTCCGCAATGAGCGCCTCGAACTTCTGACGGGTGATCTCCATATCGAGGTGCACGGGACCTGCGTCCGTCATGGAGATGAAGGGCAGCGAGACCGTGGTGGACATGGTGCCCGAAAGCTCGATCTTCGCCTTTTCCGCAGCTTCTTTCAGGCGCTGCATCGCCATCTTATCCTTGGTGAGATCGACGCCGTGCGCCTTTTTGAACTCTTCCGCCATGTAGTCCATCAGCTTCTTATCGAAGTCGTCGCCGCCGAGCATGTTGTTGCCGTTGGTGGCGAGCACCTCGAACACGCCGTCCGAAATTTCCAGAATGGAGACATCGAACGTACCGCCGCCGAGGTCGTAGATCATGACCTTGCTGTTTTCTTTTTCCTTGTCAAGCCCGTAAGAGAGCGCCGCCGCCGTAGGCTCGTTGATGATACGCAGCACGTTGAGCCCTGCGATCTTGCCCGCGTCCTTGGTCGCCTGACGCTGAGAATCCGTAAAGTACGCGGGGCAGGTGATGACGGCGTCCGTCACCTTGCTGCCGAGGTACGCCTCCGCGTCCGCCTTCAGCTTGGAAAGGATCATGGCGGAGATCTCCTGCGGCGAATAGGACTTGTCGTCGATCTTCACCTTATAATCCGAACCCATGTGACGTTTGATGGAAATCACCGTCTTGTCGGGATTGGCGACCGCCTGGTTCTTTGCCACCTGCCCGACGACACGCGTGCCGTCCTTCTGAAACGCGACGACGGAAGGCGTCGTGCGCGAACCCTCTGCGTTGGGAATGACGACGGGCTCGCCGCCCTCCATCACCGCCACGCAGGAATTTGTCGTACCCAAATCGATCCCGATAACCTTAGCCATAATATTTCTCCTTCTATATTCCCTAATAATTGATGATTGTTTTTTCTTGTTTCGTTCAGCCGAAAGCCTCACTTGGTGACGAGCACCTGCGCGAAACGCAGGATCTTGCCGTTCTGTTCATAGCCCTTGGCGTACACCTCTTTGACGATGCCGCTCTCTTCGCCCTCCTTTGCGTCCACCGCAAGGATCGCCTCGCAGCGGGCGGCGTCAAAGGGCTCTCCCACAGGCGCGATCGGCGTCACGTGTTCGCCTTCGAGCAGTTTTTCGAAGTTTTTGAGCACCATTTCGATGCCTTTCTTCGTCTTTTCGTCCGCGCAGGCGGCAAGGGCGCGCTCCAGACTGTCCGCAATGGGGAAGAGTTTGACGACGACGTCGCTGCGCCCCTCCGTATACGCCTGCGAACGGGTGGATGCGGTGCGCTTGCGGTAGTTGTCGTACTCCGCCGTCACCGAATACCACTTGCGCTTGAAGTCCTCCGCGTCGGCGAGCGCCTTTGCAAGATCCGCCTGCAGCTGTTCGCAGGACGGCTCCGCGGGAACGTTCTCCCCGGAAACGGGCTCGGCGGGCTGCGCCTGCTGCGCCGCTTCCGCCTGCTCCTGTACTTCGGGCGCCTGCTCCTGCGCAAGTTCTTCTTTCTTTTTCGTCTTTTTCTCGTTCACGTCGTTACCTTCGTTTTTTTCGGTCACTTTTAATATAAAATCATTCGGAAGAAATTAAACGCCGTTTACAAATTTTTCGCGATTTTTTGCGAAAATTTTTTTGCACACGCAAACGCCGCCCCCGCGCTCAGCGGCGCGGGGGCGGCGGATCCGTCCGGATATTTCACGTCATTCGGCAAGGTCGAACTGATAGGAAGCGGTGAACTCGTACTCGTCGCCGGGCGCGAGGAAGGAGCTGCCCCTGGCGGCATATTCGGGGACGTTCACGTTATTGGGGATCGCCTGCGTCTCCAGGCAGAACCCCGCGCGGTTGTTGTAGAAGGTCGTCTTGCCCTGCTGGCTGAGCCCGTTGCCCGCATAGAACTGTACGGCGGGCATATCGGTACGGCAGGTCATGCGGATGCCCGACTTCGGGCCGACGACCGTGGCGTACTTGGCGTAGATGCCGCACTTGTTTTTGAGCACGTGGCAGTGATCGTACCCGTTGCCCTGTCTGAGATCGACGTCATCCGCACCGATGTCGCGTCCGATGGGCTTGGGAACGTTGAAATCAAAGGGCGTGCCCGCGACCTTCCGGAAGCCGCCGACGGGGATCATCGTGGGATTGGTGGGCGTGATCTCGTCACAGTCGATCCAGAGGATGTTGTCGAGGATGCTGCCGTCGCTCTCGCCGTTCAGGTTGAAATAGGCGTGGTTGGTCAGATTGACCGCCGTCTTCTTGTCCGTCGTGGCGGAATAGTGGATACGCATTTCCGCGTTTTCAAAGATATACGTCACGCGCACTTTGAGCGTGCCGGGATAATTTTCCTCGCCGTCGGGAGAGACGATGGAGAGCCGAAGCTCGTCCCCCACCACTTCATGCGCCCAGATCTTCGTGTTGAAGCCGAACTTGCCGCCGTGCAGGTGATTGCCGCGGTCGTTGCAGTAGAGCTGATAGGTCTTGCCGTCGATGGTCAGTTTGCCTTCGCCGATGCGGTTCCCGAACCGCCCGATGAGCGCGCCCAGATACCCGCCGTTGTTCTCATACCCCGCAACGTCGTTATAGCCGAGGATGACGTCCGTGGGATTGCCGTTCCTGTCGGGCACGACGATACTCTGAATGATGCCGCCGTAATTGAGTACGGTCGCCCTGTTCTTGCCGTCCGTAAAATCGAACGCGAGCACCTCTCTGCCGTCCTGCGTTTTGCCGAAGATCCTGGTCGAAATCATACCGTTATTTTCCTCCTGCGCCCTCTTGCGCGCCTTTTCCTGCCTATTATAGCACACGCGCGGGAAAAAGTAAATATTTTTGTAAAAATTACCCAAACTCGGGATATGCAGAAAAAATACGTTCCGCTCGTGGTCTTTCTGGCGGCGCTCCTTGTTCTGGCGGCGCATCTGGGCGCGCGCGCCGTCCTTGCAGAGACGACGTTTGCCTTTGCCGAAGAAAAGCGCGTCTATCTTACCTTTGACGACGGTCCGAGCACGGTGGTGACGGGCAGGATCCTGGATACCCTCAAACGGGAAAACGTGAAGGCGACCTTCTTTATCGTGAGCGACCGCGCACACGGGCGGGAGGAAACGCTGCGGCGCATCGTGCGCGAAGGGCACACGGTGGGCGTGCACTCCGCCACACACGACTATGCCTCGATCTACGCCTCTGACAAGGCGCTCCTCGCCGACGCGGCGGAATGCGCCGAACTCATCCTGCGGGTAACGGGCGTGACGCCGCGCGTCTACCGCTTCCCGGGCGGCGGAACGGCGGACCGCGAACGGCAGACGCGCCTGCTGGAAGCGCAGGGCTACACCGTGGTGCGCTGGAATGCCGTCTGCGGAGACGAGGAGATCCGGAACGCTTCCGCCGACACGCTGGTAAAAGAGAGCCTGCGCACGGCGGGAAACAAGAGCCGCGTGGTGCTTTTGCTGCATGACAGCGCGCCGCACAAAGCGACCGCCGAAGCGCTCGGACGCATCATCGGCTGCTTCCGCACGCGGGGATATACGTTCTGCGCCTACTGAGCCGGCGCAGGCGGACGCGCGAAACGCGGCGCATGAGCATCCTGTAAACGGCGCCCAGCGGCAGCACGAAGACCGAGCACAGCGCCACCCACAGCCACTGCACGCCCGTAAGCGGCGTCAGACGGAAAGCGGTGCACAGCGCGGGCGACAGCACGAGCATGACGTTCAGCACGACGCCCACCGCCACGGTGACGAGCAGCGCGCGGTTGGAAAAATAGTCGCGCAGCTTCTTCTTGCCGCCCTCCGCGCGCACGTTGAACACGTGCAGCAGTTCGGACAGGGACAGCGTGAGGAATGCCGCCGTCGTGGCGACGCCGTTGCCGTAGACGCGCAGGAGGATACAAAACTGTGCGATGACCACCGCGGAGAGCATCACGCCGAAAAAGAGCATGGAACAGATGGCACGCGGGGAAAAGATCTCCCGGTCCGAGACGGGCGGACGCTCCATTGCGCCGCTCGTCTTTTCCATGCCGAGCGCAAGCACGGGCAAAGAGTCCGTGATGAGGTTCACCCAAAGAAGCTGCGTGGACGTGAGAAAGTCGTACCGCCACAAAAAGAGCGTGACGACGAACACGGACAGCACTTCGGCAAAGTTTGTGGAAAGGAAAAAGGAGATCGTCTTTTTGATGTTGAAAAAGACGTTGCGCCCCTCCTCGACGGCGCGCACCATCGTTGAAAAATCGTCGTCCGTCAGCACGACGTCG
>URHP01000042.1 GCA_900547645.1 uncultured Eubacteriales bacterium | reverse complement strand
GATCTACACAAGGCTATTCGTCGGCAGCGTCAGATGTGTATAAGAGACAGACGCAGCATTGCGCGAAATTCCGCGATGTTCTTCGGAACGGCAATGGTGAGATTGGGAACGGGAGACAGATAGGACAGATCGAATACGCCCTGATGCGTCTCCCCGTCCGCTCCCGTGACGCCCGCCCTGTCGACGCAGAACGTCACCGGCAGATTCTGTCCGCAGACGTCATGTATGATCTCATCGTAAGCGCGCTGTAAAAACGTGGAGTAAATGGCGTAATACGGACGCAACCCCGATGCCGCAAGCGCAGCAGACAGCACGCAGGCATGTTCTTCGCAGATCCCCACGTCAAACGCCCGCTCGGGAAATCTGTCAAAGAAGGGACGCAGCCCGAGCGCATCGGTCATCGCCGCAGTCACAGCGACGATCCGCGGATCCTGTTCCGCAAGCGCGGTCAATTCCTCCCCGAGCGCGGCAGAATACTCCGTTCCGCTTCCGTTCGGCGAAATTCCGTGCGTACGCTCCGGTTCCCGTTCGCAAAACGAATAGCCGAGCCCCTTACGCGTTGTCACGTGCAGCAACACGCTTTGCGTACGCAGCGCATCCTTCGCCTCTTCCAACGCGGGCAGCAACTCTTCCAGATCGTTACCGTTGCAGACGCCCATATAGCGCAAACCGTACCGCTCAAACAGCGCAACGTCTTCGATCGGCGCAACGCCCTCCTTGATCTCGGAAAGAACTTCGTGCGTCCCGCCGACGGTCGGCGAAATGGACATTCCGTTGTCGTTGAGGACAATGAGCACGCGCGTTCCAAGAATTTTCAGACTGTTGAGCGCCTCATAGATAAGTCCGTTATTGAATGATCCGTCGCCGACAAGCGCGATCACATTAAAATGTTCTCCTTTCAGATCGCGCGCCTTTGCAATCCCGAGCGCCGCCGAGATCGCCGTCCCCGCATGCCCCGTTTCATAGCAGTCATACGGGCTTTCCCCCCGCTTGGGAAATCCCGAGATCCCGCCGCGGCTCCGGAGCGTCGAAAAGCGGTCCGCCCGACCGGAGAGCAGTTTATAGGCATAACACTGATGTCCGACGTCGAACACGATCTTATCCGAAGGGAAACGGAAGGCGCGGCAGAGCGCAACCGTCAGCTCCACCACGCCGAGATTGGACGCAAGATGCCCGCCTCTGACGGAAACCGTGCGAAAGATCTCTTTCCGCAGCTCCTCACACAATGCTTTCAGTTCGGGGAGTGACGCTTTTTCCAACTCTTCCCGTTCAATATTCTTCATGTTCACCCCCGCTGATTATCGGTCGCGCCGGCGCACATACCCGACAAACTCCGCAAGAAACGCCGTATCCGCCCCCGTCATCTTATGCAGCGCCGCAAGACATTTGCGCGCGCACGCATCCGCCTGCTCCCGCGCGCCCTCCAATCCGAACACCTTTACAGCGGTGAGTTTGTCCTCCTGCGCATCTTTTCCGACCGATTTTCCGAGGGCAGAGCATTCCCCGACCGTATCGAGAATATCGTCCGTAAACTGAAACAGCGCGCCGAGCATCAGCCCGAATGCCTCCGCCTCCGTTTCATATCTGCCCGCAAGAATGGCCGCCATTACGACGGGCGCCGCAATCAGGCGCCCTGTCTTGTTACGGTAAATCTCCAGCAATTCACGTTCCCCGCCGAGACCTCCCGTACAGAGCAAATCGAGCGACTGCCCCGCAACCATTCCGTCCGCGCCTGCCGCACGGGAAAGCGCCCGCGCCGCATGCAGATGCTCCGCGTCGCGTTCAGCTTCCTCCAGCATCAGATCGAACGCATAGGAAAGCAGCGCATCGCCCGCAAGGATGGCATTCGCCTCGCCGAACGCTTTGTGATTGGAAGGACGCCCTCTGCGGAAATCATCGTTGTCCATCGCGGGGAGATCGTCATGGATCAAAGAATATGTGTGGATACACTCAAGCGCGAACGCGAGTTTCTCTTCTCCGCAACAGGACAGTCCGAACGCCTCCAACGCAGAAAAAAAGAGCACGGGGCGCACGCGCTTTCCCCCGGACAACAGAGAATAACGCATGCTCTCCGTGAGCACTTCCGGCTTAAATGCCATACCCGCGCACATTTTTTGCAGATACGCTTCAAAGTGCGCCCGATACGATTCGTACCGCTGAGAAAAATTCATCGAAGCATCCTCTGAGAAAAATTCATCGAAGCATCCTCTTCGCGCAAGCAAGCGTATTGGAAAGCAACATCGCGATCGTCATGGGACCGACGCCGCCCGGTACGGGAGTGATCAGCGATGTCTTCGGCGCAACGTTTTCAAAATCCACGTCGCCGACAAGTTTCCCGTCCACACGGTTGATTCCGACGTCGATGACAACGGCGCCCTCTTTCACCATTTCCGCCGTCACAAAACGCGGTTTTCCGATCGCAGCCACAAGAATATCCGCCTGACGGCATATCCCGGCGAGGTCGCGCGTTCTGGAATGGCACACCGTGACCGTCGCGTCCGCATTGAGCAACAAAAGCGCCATCGGACGCCCGACGATATTGCTCCTGCCGATCACAACGGCGCGCTTGCCGCACGTCTCGACGCCGCTGCGGCGAAGCAGCTCCATGACACCGAGCGGCGTACAGGCGACCGTGCCTTCTTCCGCGAGCGCAAGCCGTCCGATATTTTCCGCGGAAAATCCGTCCACGTCCTTGGAAGCGGGGATCCGCGCCAGAATACGTTCCGCATCCAGATGCGCGGGCAGAGGAAGCTGCACGAGGATCCCGTGCACCGCATCGTCTGCCGCGAGATCGGAAACCAGCTCTTCGACCGCCGACTGCGGCGCGTCTGCAGGAAGGTAATGCGCAAACGAACGGATCCCCGCCTCTTCGCATCCCCTGATCTTATTGCGGACATAGACCTGCGACGCGGGATCTTCCCCGACCAATACGACCGCCAGACCGACTTTTTTGCCATATGTTTCTTCAAACCGCGCCGTCTGTTCCCTGAGTTCCGTGCGGATCTGCGCCGCGATCTGTTTCCCGTCGATCAAGTTCATTTGTTGATGATCCCTCCCAAAACGCCGTTTACAAAATCCGCCGACCGCTCCGTAGAGTACTTGCGCGCAAGCGCAGTCGCCTCCGATACGGATACGACGGGAGGCACGTCGTCCAGATAGCGGATCTCCGTGAGCGCCAGAAGCAGCGCCGCACGATCGGCAGGATAGATCCGATAGTCCGCAAACCGCGTGACGGATGCCGCCAACTCCTCCGAAAGTTCCTCTTTATGACGAAGGAACGCATCGACGATGCGTTCCGCAAAGGCGCATTCCTCCTCTTTGAGCTGCGCCTGCCGATACAATGCGGCGCGGAAATGTTTCTCTCCGTCGCCGCCGAACAGATCGGCGAAAATAATTTTGAATGCCGCTTCCCGCGCATCGCTTCTCATAATGTTTTCCTCATGGAAGCGTTCCCCCTCGCAAGCGAGAGGGAACGTCGCCCTTTTGTTCTGTTTATTTATGCGTTTGCAGTTTCTTCCGTCCCGTCCGCAGCCGCTTCCGCCGGCTCACTCTTGGGAGAAGGAAAGATGACGCTCGTAATGTGTACGTCCACCTTGGCGATCTTATATTTCGTCATGGACTCCACCATCTGCTTGATCGCCTGCTGAATGCGGAACGCAAGTTCCGGCACCTTGTATCCGTAGTGCGCAATGACGGAAATGTCCACAAAAACGCCTTCTTTTTCAAAGCAGACCTTGATCCCCTTGTTTTTGGAAGGAACAAGTTCGATCCCTTCCGTCTCCTGCAGACTCAGAACGACGATCCCGCTGACAATGTCGGAATTATAGGTGATCTTTCCCTTCTGACCGTTGGGGTTATACTTGATGCTTGCCATAACAGTCTCCTTTACCACGACCATTATAGCACATATTTTTCCGAATTACCACTATTTTTTTCAACTTTCCGCATAAACAGGCATAATTATGATATTTCCGTCGCGGATCTGGTGCTCGACCTCAAGCGCATAGAAGATTTTCGTCACCATTTCGTCCGTCAGCTCGCTTGAGTTGACAAACACATTGATGCTCTCAGAATTCCCGATCGCGACCGCCGCATCGGAAAATCCCATCGACTTGATGATGGACTCCATGACAAGTTCGTCCTCCATCATTTCAACGAGCTCCTGCTTGCGTTCGAGCGCGGCGGTATGTTCCTCCGTTCCCTCCGCATAAGCCGAGATCACGCTGTCAAGCTGGACGAACTCCTCACTGCGCGTCGAATTGCGGTCGGCGCGATAGGTCGTGAAATAATTCGCTTCGACATCCGCGCTGACACCCTGCGTCTGTGTTCCCGCAAGCACGAAATTACAGATCGCGGTCACGGCGAGCAGCAAAACGAGCGTAGACATGAGTGCAATCTTCTTCGTATTGGACATAGTTCTATCTCCTTCTCAAATATTGATTTTCAAGTATCCGAAGGGCAGACAAGTACCCTGTTTTCGGCGATCCCCAACGCGCGCGCAGCGATCTGCGTCAGGCGCAGCCGGACAAGGATCCCGTCCGGTCCGTCAAACATGACGACGGCTCCGACCGCCGCGCCGTCCTCTTCCGTGATCAGCACCGAAACATTTCCGGCATCTTCCACCCTCGACAGAATTGCCGCCAGGCGCTCTTCCTGTTCCGTAGGGATATATCCCGTCGATGCGGCCGTCTGCGATCCGCCCTTTCCGAACACCAGCCAGCTGACAAGCAGCAGAATGAGCGCGGCGCCTGCAATGAGAAGGATCCGCGCCGTTTTATTCGCCCACAGCTTACGAACCGCTTCCTTCATACGACCTCCGCATCGCAACCGTACCGCTCTTCGAGCGTTTTTTCGATCTGTTCGCTAATATGTATATGCTCGTCCTGCCCGTTTATTCCGAAATCCGTGATTTTCACCTCGATTTTTTCATAGGAAAATGTCGCATCCGCAAGCCTGGATACTTCCGCAGAAGCCGTTACGCCATATTCCTCCGAAAGCCATTGCGCGATCGCCTTTTCATCCTCGCCGGCAAGCTCTCCCGCACAATACTCCAGATAGCCCTCGTCCGTCCCGACGGAAACACTTTCAAAACTCAGACTTCCTTCCGTGAAGACGGAAGCAAGCGGCGACACCATGACAAATAAAATGACGAGTTTCGCCGCGCCCTTCAGAAATTTCCCCATCTTCCCGCCCGGCGCAATGATCGTGATCACGGCGGTCAGCAGAACAACGCCCGCAATGCTCAGAATGTACGCCTTCATCAGAAGATCACCCCCGTAGAACAGACAAGCAGCACCAGCGTCAGAAAATACAGAAACGCAACACAGAGCAGTCCCGCCAGAAAAAATCCGCTGTCCGTCGCCAGACGGGACAAAAATGCAGAAATTTTTCCGCCGACGGGCTCCGTCGCCGCCGCAGACAGGCGCAAGAAGAGCTGAAACGCCGCAAACAGCAATACGGGCCGCAGCAGCGCGCCGAATAAGAGAAACACCGAAAAGGAACCGAGTGCATTTTTGATGAGCGCACTTCCGGCAAGCACAAGATCGAGCCCGCCCGACAAAAAGCCGCCTACAATGGGAACGGAACCCGAAACAAGATACTTGACCGCGCGCAGCGACAGCCCGTCGTACTGGGAGGAAGCGATCCCCTGCACGGTAAGGAAGAGCGTCAGAAGTCCGAGCGTCAGACCGATCAGCCATTTGTTGATACTTTTGAACAGATCTCCGAGCCGTTCCGTCCTTACATCGGGGGAAAGGTTACCGACAAAAGCAAGCACAATGACGACCACGGACGTCGGCAGAACGACCGCAGTAAACATCTCGCATACGGCGCTCGATAAAAATGTAACCGCAGGACGGAAGACGCCGGCGGAAACAGATCCGCCGCTCGCCGCCATCAACGTCAAAAGCAGCGGATAGACGATCTCCATCTGACGTTGCATGCTCTCCATTGCAGAAAATCCCGTTTGCAGGACGCCCGTCAGCACCGCAAGCACAACAGCCCCAACGGCAATATACGCCGCGAAGTTAATTATGTCAGACATAGTACTCTGCAAAAATCCATTTTTCGCAGAATTCAGGATCCCACACAGCAGCGCCGCGGCAAGAATTACCGCAAACGCGGGAAGCATCGTACGCCCCTCCTGCCAGATCAGACCAAGGGCAGACTGCCACAGCGACGAATAATCGAGCACAAAATCGCCTGAAATCAACGATGCCAGCGTTTCTTTGATGTCTCTTCCCTGAAATTCCGTGAGCGAATCGAGATACGCCTGCAATTCTTCTGTATCCAGCGCATCCAGAAGCTGATCGACCTCGTCGCGAAGCTCCTCCAAGGCCGCCTCTTCCTCAGGCGTATAGGCGGCCGCCTCCCCCGCTGCACCTGCCCCAACGGAAAGCAAGAGCGCCGCAAACAGCAGCCCGATCAGCGCGGCAAACAGACGAGGCTTTCCGGTCCTGACTCTGAATCTTTTCATGCGATCAGCCCCAACAGGTCGCTTATCAATCCGAGAACACTCTCCAGAATAGGGACGGCGAGAATCAGCACAAGGATCTTTCCGCAGAAAATCAGCTTGTCCGCAAGCGAATTCTGCCCAAAGTCATTGAGAACGCCCGCACTGAACTCCACAAGATACCCGATCCCGACCATCTTTAAAAGCGTTTTGACGATCGTTGCATCCAGCCCCGTCATTTCGGCGATCTCGGAAAAAATGCCGATACTTTCCCGAAAGACCTCAAAGACGAATAAAAGCAGGATCACACTGCCCGCGATCGTGATCGCGACCGCAAGCTCCGGTTTCGTACCCCTGACAAGAAGCGCGGCAACCGCAGTGATGAATGCGATCCCGACAAGCTGAAAAATCTGCGCGGTCATGTGACACCGAAAATTTCCTGCACCGTATCAAACAGATCGCCGATCATCGTTACGGCGATCGTGAGGGCAATGACAAGTCCGACAATGGAAACGACGGTGGAAATATCATCGCGATCGGATTTTTTAAGGACCTGACAGACGACCGTCACGATGATCCCGATCGCCGCAAGCCTGAAAATGACGGAAATATCCATTCAGATAATGAGGATGACGAAAGCAAGTCCACCGAGAAGTCCGAGTTTGAGATACAGTTCGCTTCTCGCCTTGGCTTCCTTTTCGCACGCCGCCTTCCTTTCCCCGAGCGGCTCTCTGCGCGCTCCGAAATATCCGCTCTGCGACTGTGCGTCGCCGCGGCCGAGCATGGAAAAATAATCGCCGCACTCCTTTTTTTCCTCCTGTGTGAGATACGAATATTTCAGTTCTGCCGTGCGCGTCTGCGCAAACGCATCGAGCGTCTTCCGGAAGTCGCCGCTCGCGGGATACTCCTTCAAAAAAATGGGAAGCGGTTTTCGCGCGTAATCGAGCTCACTCAGATATCGCTCGTTAAAGTCATTCATCTGCCCGAAAAAAGCGCGCCTGCAGCGGTATTTGTTGGCGGCAAGGTAGCCGAGCCCGACCGAAAAAGCAATGATCGCACAGGCGATCACAACTTTAAGCCACAGCATTTCCGTCCGCTCCGCAGATCGTTCCGATTTTTCCAAGACCGTCGAGAAGGATATAGCGGTCAAAAAGTTTTTGCGGAACGTCGCATACCCGCACAAGATGCGCCGAGGCAAAGACACAGATGCCGCTCCCGATCGCCCGTCCCACCGCTGCGTAGTCTTCGGGCAGCAACTCGTCCGTCACGATCAGTTCGGGGCGCATTGCGCGAATCCCCGCCGTAAATGCCGTCAGCTTGTCCGCAAAGCGGATCACATCCGCCGTCTTGCCCAGATCTCCCGCCGCGAGTTCGCCGCGTTCGTCGCTCACCAACACATTCAGCAGCCGCCGTTCGCACACAAGTCTCGCAAGATCCCGCAAAAGCGTCGTCTTGCCCTCTCCGGGCGGAGAGAGAAGGATGAGCGAACGCAGCCTGTCGGTCAGACAGCGGCGATAGATTTCCTCCGCGCAGCCTTCGACGGCATGCGGGACGCGGATGCAAAGAGACGTGACTGCATGCACGGAGAGCACGCCCCCGTTTTCATAGACATAACTGCCCGCAATGCCGATCCTCTCCCCCGCCGCGCCCGTCAAAAACCCCTTTTTCATCTGTTCGGCTACGGAATAGACCGAATAACCGCTTGCCGCAAACAGTGTATCCGCAATTTCCTTTTCGGTCGGAAACAGCGCCGCGTCTTCCCGTTCCGTGCGCCCGTTTTCCCCCAAGAAGCAGAACTCGCCCCCGAGATTGGCGCGTAGCGGCTTGTCCGCACGGATACGCAGCTCGTAGAGCAGATTCAGATTGACATGGCGCACGGCATTCGCCAGGCGCTCCGGAAGAAATTCCAGCATGTTATATGATATGCCGCGATCTCCGGAATATGAAAAAAGCCCCGCGGGAATTTCCCGCGGGGCGGCATTGCAAACGATCATTCAATGACAAATACCGACACACTGTTGTTTCTGACAAGCGCAATCAAGACATTGTCCCGAACCTCGATTTCGCTTTCGACAGGTTCGATATTGTGTACTTTGCCCGCACGCACGCCGATCTCATTGATGACGGTCTCGTCCTCATGCCAGAGCGTTGTTACATGCGCGATCTTCTTTGTCCCGAATCCGACGATTTCCGCCTTCATCGTCTCATCCTTGCCCGACACATTGACGACTTTCAGATAGATCTTTCCGACATCCCCGACCGTTGCAGACTGGAACACACGCTCGTTGACTTTCCAGATATTCTTATGCAGAACTTCATGCCATGCATCATCCTTGAAGATCTCCGCCGTAAACGTATTCGGCGTATATCTGAGCTTCAGGACATTGCCCTCCGGGCTGTAACCGAGGAATTTATCCTTCCCCATCATTTCACAGACGGTGCGGATAAAGTCCACGCGCTTATCGAAGGAAACGTCATACCCCTTGTGATTTTTGCCGTACTGGCAGCAAATGGAGAATCCGGCGCTGTCCATCGTGCCCGCATCGCGCACATCCGCGACGCCCACACCTGCAATAAAGCTCTGTTCGCCGGAAAGCCTGCGGAAGGCGATCTGCACTTCGCAGTTTCCGAAGGACTGCCCGTCAAAATAGAATCCGTTGAACGCGTCGCTCTCTTCAACGATGAGTTCCCCGTTTTCGATATGCCCGCCGCGGCAATTGGGATAGACTTTCCAACCGCCCATTCCGTCCTTGAAATTGTGATAATAGAGCTGTTTCCCGCTGTCAATATCCCGGACGGTGACACTTGCAACCGCGCTCGCCGTACGGTGTCCGCCAAACAACAGCCCTCCCGAATTGTCGTTATTGATCTCCGCTACGTCTGTCAGCGTATATTTCCCGACGTTCGACGCGAACATCTGCTGCACGTAATAATTGGGCGTAAGCATCACGTCGCGCGCGTTGAACCAGATCATATCGGGCGTCCAGCGATAGTTATAGGTAGACGCAAAGAGCGGTGCATAGCAGGTCATCTTCACAACGTCGGAATTGCGTTCGCAGCCCGTCAGGAAGGCAGCTTCACTCAGCGCGGAGCGAAGATTGTTGTCACCGTTCAGCCGCCCTCTGCCATCCGACATCGTATGCATCGCATACTCGCCCATGAACACTTTGGCACCGTTGCGGTCGTAGCAATCATAGCGCTTGGTATTGTCGATAAACCACTGATAGGAATTGTAGACGTGTTCGTCCACGATCATATCGCGATATTTTTCGTTAATGATCTTCCAATTGTCGTTGGAATCCTGCGGACGGATGTCCACGCCTGCGGAAGTCACCACGGTAATATCGAACTTTTTAAGAAGATCGGTCATGCGCCCGGCATACATATACTGCCGCACGCCGAGAAGGCAGGACGCAAAATTATCGAAATATTCAAAGCCCCAATTCTCGTTTCCGATGCCAATATACTTCAGTTCAAAGGGCGCCGGATGCCCCATGTCGGCGCGGACTTTCGCCCAATGCGATTCGTTTTTATCCTTTGAAGCAACATCTCCCTTGGCGAAATAGATCAGATCCGCAACATTGTCGATCACTTCGCTCTGGAAACGGCTCGTGCCGGGAACAATGCGCTGATACCCCGTCTTGCGCTGTTCCCCCATACGGATCTGGCAGAGCACGCCGCAATGGAGCACGGGCAGCGGCGTCGCGCCGATGTCTTCACACAGGCAAAAATATTCATAGAAACCGATCCCGTACGACTGCATATACCGCCACAGGTTGGGGATCTGTTTTCTCTGTTCAAGCGGACCGACCGTATTGCGCCACTTGTACTGATAGTCGAACGAGACGTCCCCTTCCACCACGCAGCCGCCGGGGAAGCGCACAAATGCAGGGTGGCAATCTTTCAGCACCTGCACAAGCCTGGGCGAAAGTTTTCCGTTGCGGTACTTATCGGCATCCCCCCAAGTGGTAGCAGGAAGCAAGGAAACGTAATCCACACCGATCTTTCCGTTTCCTTCAAAGATGATGCACAGCCGCCCCATCGTGTCTTTTTCTGCAACGATGGACGCAGATACTTTGATCCAGTCGCCGTCGTCTCCTTCGGGAATGGCGATCTCGCCCACCGTTGTATGACGACCGTGCGCGCCGCGGATGTACACCTTCGCAACGCCCTTGAAGCCGAGCCGCTTCACCCACATGGAGAAATGATAGGTCTCTTTGTTGCAGACAGGCATACCGTACATGTCGTAGCCGCCGTTGGTATAATACCCGGGGTTCTCCAGATGATAGATCCCTCCGACATTCAGCAGCAGATACGTCGGATTATTGGCGTTCATGCCGCCCGTCTTACAGATTTTCCTGGGACCCGCACCGTAAATATCCCAATAAAATCCGTTTGCCCCGCGCGTCTCCACGGCGCTCTCTGCGCTGTAATCATCGTAGCTGAAATACTCGAACTCAAACGAGTTATTGATCACCATTTCGGCATTCAGCCCGCCGTCCGCTGCCTGGTTGATGTCTTCAAAGAACAATCCGTACAGCTCTTTTGATACTTCAACGCCCTTCTTATTCGCATCCAATTTGTATTGAATCATGTGTCTTCTTTCCCGTAATACCGCCGCGCGTGGCGGCACGGGTCCTCCCGATTAGTCTCTGCCCATATTATAACAGAGATTTCGGATTTGTCAATAAAATTTCCGCAAATTATTTTTAAAATTTTCTAAAATATTTTATTTCAAAATGAAATAAAATAAACTGAATCCATGCATTCTTTTACAGGGCGATTTCCCAACAAAAATCAGATATTCTTTTCGCAAAACAAAAAAGAAAAGATACGTCAAAGTAACGGAGCGCAGGGCAAAAGTAACGGCGTTTGCTCTTTACAAACGCATTTTTATATGATACCATAAAGTCAGAAGACAGGAGGTATCCCATGAAAGAATTTAAAGATATATTACGCGAACTCCGTTTGAAAGCGGGACTGCCCCAAAGTCAGCACCGACGACAACGTTATTCTTGACGAAATCGTATTTTATCATTGATCTCTTATTCATGCAATCATATCGGCCGCACGGAATACTCATATCCGCCGCGCTAATCAAAAGGCCGCAGGAGCTTTTCCGCCCTCAAGTCCTTTCGCATTACTCGTTTATTACCAAAAAAGTAACCCCCTATAGGTCGTCTTTTTTGGTGCGGACGAAGGGACTTGCACCTTTGGCGGCGCGCCCCGGTACACAGCCCACAGGGCTGATGTAGTTTGCGCCCCATGCTCTGTTTTTACTAGCTTTACACGCAAACCGCTCGCTCTCGCTCGCGCCTCCACCCTCAAGCCCCTTCGTATTACTCGTTTATTACCAAAAAAGACGACCCCTTACGGGTCGTCTTTTTTGGTGCGGACGAAGGGACTTGAACCCCCATGGTCTCCCACAGGAACCTGAAACCTGCGCGTCTGCCAATTTCGCCACGTCCGCATATTCCCTATTTTTACACGGGGGGATTCCCGAAGCGGAGCGATTCGCTTAATCCGCCTTCCACTCTGTCTTAACGACAGATACGCCGTCAGAGCCGTCCAACGCCCACACTTTTCCTTCTCCGACCCTTCCCGAAGGACTTTCGTCGGTAAATTCAAGCGCAGCGCAATTCTCAATGCCCCAAGCGCGAAACCTATTATACAATACTATCTCGTCAAAGTCAAGCATTCTTTCGTTATAATGCGGAGAAATTTTTCCTTTCAGCCAGCCAAGTCCGGGATACATGGCGTACTCTCCTTCCACAACGGAATCGGAATACATCTCCTCGAACCAACAGATGGCGCCAGCGGACAGTCCCGCAATCAACGCTCCCCGTTCATAGGTTGCACGGATCATGGCAAGCAGCCCGCTCTCTTCCCAGCTCTTCAGCATAAAAACGGTATCCCCTCCGCCGATATAAAGAAAATCTGCGCGTTCAAACTTCTGCCGCATTTTCTCACGGTCAAATTCCCTGCCGACAGTCAGCGCAACATCTGTTTTGATATTAAACAAACCGGTATACACCTTGTGAAAGGTATTATAATACGGCATGCAATCATGACTTGCCGTCGGAATAAAGAGCCCGCAGGCACGGCGGTCTCCCGCCGCCGCTTTTGCCTGCTGTGCGATATAGCGATCGATCGTAAGCGTTTCGCGCAGCTTCAGCTCCCCGCCGCCGATCGCAAGAATGCGCCTCATGCATTCTCCTCCGTCGCCGCCGCTTCGTCTGCAGCGGAGATCCCTGCCGTCCTGTCCACTGGAACGGAGACAATAATGCCGTTTGCCTGCGTTTTCAGTCCCACTTTATCAAACAGCGCCTGCATGATGGGAAGTTTTCCCTCCCGCTTGGTCAGAATCAGCAAAACGTCCTGTTCCTGCAGCAGGGACACGCCGATAAACTGTTCCGCCTTTGCATTGTTCAACGAATGCGCATGGATGATGGTCCCGCCCGCCGCCCGGAACCGCCGCGC
>URHP01000041.1 GCA_900547645.1 uncultured Eubacteriales bacterium | reverse complement strand
TTCGTCGGCAGCGTCAGATGTGTATAAGAGACAGCGTCCGCAGGGTTCCACGCTTCCCCTTTCTGCTGCCTGGTATGCACGTAATTGATGACCGCCGTCTTCAGCCCGCTGTACGAAAAGTCGTACCCGCCGCTGCCTTTCAGCATTTTCGGCATGGGGACAACGTTCTTCCCCTCCCGCGCGAGAGCTTCCACGTGCGGACCGCCCGGATAGGGAAGTCCCAAAACGCGCGCTACCTTGTCGAAGGCTTCGCCCGCCGCGTCGTCCAGCGTTCCGCCGAGCACGCGGAACGCGTCCGCCGACGCCGTATAGAGAATGGCGGTATGCCCGCCGCTCGCAAGCAGCGTAAGGAAGGGCGGCTCCAGCGTCTCATCTTCGAGATACGCCGCGGCAAGATGCCCGCGGATATGATCGACGCCGATGAGCGGGATCCCGAGTCCATAGGCAAACCCTTTGGCAAAGGAGAGTCCGACGAGCAGCGCACCCAGAAGCCCCGCGCCGTAAGTGACGGCAACCGCATCCAGCTCCTCCTTGCGCACGCCCGCATTCCGCAGCGCGCGCGCCACCACCTCGTCCACGGCTTCCGCATGGGCGCGGGAAGCGATTTCGGGCACAACGCCGCCGTACTTTGCCTGCGTCGCCGCAGATGATGCGATTTCGTCCGATAAAAGTTCCCTCCCGCGGATGACGGCAGCCGCCGTCTCGTCGCAGGAGGATTCAATGCCCAGAATGAGCGGGCGCTCTTTTTGATTTGTCATATGCTTTCCATTTAATGCAGCGCAACAACGGATTGCGGCGCATATGCGCTTCAAATCACGACTTTTTCAGATAGTCGATGATAAATCCCTGAATATCTCCGTCCATGACTGCCTGTACGTCGCCCACTTCGTAACCGGTGCGATGATCCTTGACAAGGGTATACGGGCAGAACACATAGGAACGGATCTGCGAACCCCATTCGATTTTTTTGGTCTCGCCCTTCAACGCCGCCTCTTCCTGCATGCGCTGTTCGAGCTGCTTTTCCAAAAGGCGGCTCCTGAGGTATTTGAACGCCATCTCCTTGTTCTGAAGCTGGCTTCTCTCGTTCTGGCAGGTGACGACGATCCCCGTCGGGAAATGCGTGATGCGGATGGCGGTCTCCGTCTTGTTGACCTTCTGTCCGCCCGCACCGGAAGAACGGTACACGTCGATGCGGATGTCCTCGTCCTTGATCTCGATCTCGCCGTCGTCCTCCACCTCCGGCATGACTTCAACGGACGCGAACGACGTCTGGCGGCGCTTGTTGGCGTCGAACGGAGAGATGCGGACCAACCGATGCACGCCGATCTCCGCTTTCAGGTACCCATAGGCGTTTTCGCCCTCCACCTTGAAATCGACGGACTTGAGCCCCGCGGAATCCCCGGGAAGACGGTCGATCTCCGTGACTTTATAGCCGTTCTTTTCCGCGTAACGGCAGTACATGCGATAGAGCATCTGGCACCAATCGCACGCTTCCGTCCCGCCCGCGCCCGCATGAAGGGACATGAGCGCGTTGGAAGAATCGTACTTCCCCCGCAGAAGAGCGCGGATGCGCATTTCTTCGATGTCCTTTTCCGCCGTCGTCATCATCTTGTCGAGTTCGGGGACAAGCTCTTCTTCACCCGACTCCTCGATGAGGTCGATGACTTCGTTTGCGTCGTCAAGCGCCTTTCTGCCCCGCTCATAGGAAGCGATCTTGCCCTCGATGGACGAGATCTCGCGTCCGATCTTTGCCGAACGCTCAAGATCCTGCCAGACTTCCGGCTTTTCCTGCTCCTCTTTCAGCGTTTTGAGCTGCTGCGAAATATTGTCGATGTCGAGCGCATATTTCGCTTCCCCGAGGGTGTCTTCCAGCGCTTTGATGCGCAATCTGTAATCGTCTGCTTTGAACATAGGTTTCCTTTATAAGAATGGTATGGGAATATGATCCCTCTGAGAGAAAACGAGCCGCTTTTGTTACAGCGGCGTTTTCTCATGCATTGCGGCCGTTCTCTCCGGCATCCGGAAAGAACGGCTGCAGATCAATACGGTTTCCCGTGGCACTTCTTGTATTTGAGTCCGCTGCCGCAGGGGCAGGGATCGTTCGGACCGACTTTCTTCTCTTTCTTCATTGTGGCGGGATTGAATTTATTCTCGCCGGAAGTGCGCAGGGAATTGACGTCCACCTCCCTGGGCATCGCTTCGGGGCCGACAGGCGCCGCATTCACGGGAGCCGAAGCAGCGCTCTGTTCGGGCGCGCTCTGCGCAGGAGCGGCGGGCGCGGGCGCCTGACCTTCGGAAGGCTGCGCATTCCCCTGCACGGGCGCCGCAGGACGGTTCGCCGTCGGGAAGATGCGCTGCACGGGACGCGGCTGCGCCTTGATCTGACACTTCAGCAGGAAACGGATGGTGCGCTCCTGAATGCGCTCCACCATCTCGTCGAACATGGCAAACCCTTCCTGTTTATAGGCAATGACGGGATCGGTCTGACCGTAGGCGCGCAGCGTGATGCCCTTGCGGAGCTGATCCATCGCGTCGATATGGTCGATCCAGTTGCTGTTGACGTAGGAGAGCAGCACGTCGCGCTCGATCTTACCGAAGTCCACCGCAGGCATCTCTTCCTTGATGCGCGCGATCTTTTCTTCATAACACTTTGTGGTCTTTTCGGAAATGCGCTTGAGAGCGACGTCGTAATCCCACTTTTCCAGCTTCTCGCGCGTGACGTAATTGGAACCTTCGGGAATGAGATAGCGCTCGAGCGCCGTATTGAGATCGGTCTCGCTCCACTTTTCGGGCATATCGTCGGCGTTGACCGCTTCGCGCACCACCTCTTCGACATAGCCCGGGATATACTTCAGCACCTGATCGTGCACGTTCTCGCCGCGGATGACGCGCATACGCTCCGCATACATGATCGTGCGCTGCTTGTTCATGACGTCGTCGTACTGAAGGACGTTTTTACGGATGCCGAAGTTCCTGCCCTCGATCTGCTTCTGCGCGTACTCGATGAGGTTGGTGAGCAGCTTGGATTCAAGGCTCTCGTCCTCCTGCATCTTGCTCATCGCATAGATGCGCTTCATGCGCTCGCCGCCGAAGCGGACCATCAGATCGTCTTCAAGCGAAATAAAGAAGATGGAGACGCCGACGTCGCCCTGACGGCCGGAACGGCCGCGCAGCTGATTGTCGATACGGCGGGATTCGTGGCGCTCGGTACCGATGATGCACAGACCGCCCGCCTCGATGACCTGCTTCTTTTCCTCGTCCGTCTTTTCCTTATAAGATCTGTAGAGCTCGTTATAGCGGTCGCGGACGCGCTTTGCCTCTTCGTCGTCTCCGAGGTCGATAAAGGAAGTGGCGCGCTCGATCGTCTCGTGCTCGACGCCCTCTTCACGCAGGCGCTTTTTCGCGAGGTATTCGGGGTTGCCGCCCAACAGAATATCCGTACCGCGCCCCGCCATGTTGGTGGCGATGGTGACGGCGCCGTAACGCCCCGCCTGCGCGACGATCTCCGCCTCGCGCTCGTGGTTCTTCGCGTTCAGAATGTTATGTTTGATCCCGTTACGGATGAGCAGGCGGGAAATTTCCTCCGACTTATCGACGGAAACGGTACCCACGAGGATGGGCTGCCCCTTTTCGTGCCGCTCGACGATCTCGCGGACGATCGCCTTTTTCTTGCCTTCGACGGTGGAAAAGATCCTGTCGTGCATATCCACGCGGCGCACGGGCTTATTTGTGGGGATCTCGATGACGTCGAGCGAATAGATGGTGCGGAATTCGCCCTCCTCCGTCTTTGCGGTACCCGTCATACCGGAGAGCTTTTTATACAGACGGAAATAGTTCTGGAAAGTGATGGTCGCGTAGGTCTTATTCTCCTCGCGGACCTTGACGCCCTCTTTTGCTTCGATCGCCTGATGCAATCCGTCCGAATAGCGGCGCCCGATCATAAGACGTCCCGTAAACTCGTCCACGATGACGATCTCGCCGTTATTGATGATATACTGTTCGTTGAGGTGGAACAGCTGATGCGCCTTCAGCGCCTGCTGGATGTGATGATTCAAAGAGGCGTTCGTGACGTCCGCAATGTTCTCCACCCCGAAGAATTTTTCCGCCTTCTCCGCGCCGAACTCCGTAAGGCGCACCTGGCGGTCCTTCCGCTCCACGACGTAGTCCCATTCGAGCGCTTCGGCGGCGGCGATCTTCTGCGCGGACGAAGCGCCCTTCTTTCTGCGCGAGACCTCTTCCGCATCCTTCAGATCGTCGTCGAAGCCGCCCTTGAGGGTGCGGACGAATTTATCGACGCGCTCGTAGAGATCGGAAGACTTATCGCCCTTTCCCGAAATGATGAGCGGCGTTCTTGCCTCGTCGATGAGGATGGAGTCCACCTCGTCCACAATGGCAAAGTTCAGCTCGCGCTGGACCATGAGCTTCAGATCGTTTTTCAGGTTGTCCCTGAGGTAATCGAATCCGAATTCGTTGTTGGTGCCGTAAGTGATGTCGCAGGTATAAGCGGCGCGCTTCTGTTCATCGTTCATGCCGGGCACGACCACGCCGACGGTGAGCCCCATGAATTTGTGGACTTTCCCCATCCATTCCGCATCGCGGCGGGCAAGGTAATCGTTGACCGTAACGATATGCACGCCCTTTCCGGAGAGCGCCTCGAGATAGGCGGGAAGCGTAGCGACGAGCGTCTTGCCTTCGCCCGTCTTCATCTCGGCGACGCGCCCCTGGAACAGACAGATGCCGCCCACGATCTGCACATGGAAATGCTTCATGCCGAGCACACGGCTGCTCGCCTCTCTGAGCGCGGCGAACGCGTCGGGCAGAATGTCTTCCAGCGTCTCGCCCTTCTTCAGCCGCTCCTTCAGGATACCCGTCTGCGATTGCAGTTCGGCGTCCGTCATCTTTTCGTACTTGGGCGCGAGCGCTTCCACCGCCAGCGCCTCCTTGTTGAGCTTTTTGAGGCTCCTGCGGCTGTCGCCGCTCATGAGATAGCGAATCAAACCCATCTTACAGCTCCGTTTGCGCGCACCGAAAAAATATCATAGTGCGCCATTGTTTTCTAACTTTTCCATTTTACTATTATTTTCCCGAAATGTCAAAGCGATTTCCGGGGTTTTTTACGAAATTATATCCCCGCCGCACGCTTTTCACACTGACCGGTGCCGCTTTGCTTGCCTCTTGGGACGGATTTTCCCGAAAATCTGCGAAAATATGCCTGCAATCGGGCTTTTGTGACAGAAGGTTTCTGCTATCATCAAAGCATGCTTCTCTCCATTCAGGGACTCGGCGCACTGTACGCCTTCTGTGTCCTCATCATCTGCGTGATCCTCGTGTTCGGGTTCCGCCTTGCGCGCATCGGCTGGCGGACGCTTGCCAAAAAACTTCCGCCCGATCCTCCGCCCAAGGAAGAAAAACCTGCGGAACCCGTCTATTTCCTCGTCGAGCGCAAGAAAAAACGCGCCCGGGCGGAATACTCCGCGCCCAAGCGCATCGATTTCAAGTGAAACCGAAAATAGACCTTACACGGTTTCATTCCCGCGGCATTCTATTTGTAGCGAGCAAAGATATTTTTGCCATGTCGTAGAATATCTGTCGCCAAACGTGACACTCGTGATCGTATCATAATCAATGAAAATATCATCCGTTCGCTTTCCGTCGGCATCAAAGGAAGTGAAGATAATATGGGACTGTTCCACTCCCGTAACATATCCAAGGTGAAAAAACCCGCCTTTCCTTTTCGTATGATCATTCTGTACGATGATCATACAATTCATCGCCTGCAAACTTTTAAACACAGTTTCCCATGATGATAAATCGACCGCAGGCTTTTTTACACCGGAAAGCAGCTGATTTTCCTCGTTGATCCGAACGCAGAGATCGTCCTTTTTCTCCACACTCCGCAAATCGGCGATTCGTCGGATCTGAAAACCGTCAAGGAGAAAATCATCTTCTTCCGCGCCGAGCATCAATTTATCTGAAATTCCATAAAGATAAAAATACCAATAATTCGGATCATAAGTAAAATAACACCTGCACAGCAGATAAGTGCCGACAGCTTCGCGCAGCAGTTGAAGCGAATCTTCGCGCGCCGTTTTCCCGCCTTTCATCTGTTTCTCCTTTCCCAAAAATACAAAAAGGGATCCGACGGCTCAGTCTTCGTAGCGTTCGATGTTTCTGCCCGAATCCCACAGGCGCTCCAGATAATAATAGAGCCGGGATTCCTCGTTGAAGATATGCACGATGACGTCGCCGTAGTCGAGGACGCCCCATCTGCCTTCCCGCAGCCCCTCCTTGCGGACGGGAAGCATCCCCGCGTCTTTTTCCAGCTTTTCTTCCACCGCGTCGCCGAGCGCGCGCACCTGCGTCGTACTTCTCCCGCTTGCGATGACAAAATAGCTGCATACGACGGTCTGTTCGTGCACGTCGAGAATCACAATATCCTGCGCCTTTTTATCCGAGAGCGCCTTTGCACATGCAAGCGCAAGTTCATGTCCTTCCATTCCATTCCTCCGAAAAACGTTGTTTTTACTGTATTATGTCAGACATAATACTATTTATTTCTTATTTTTTGTCCTTTATTCGCCCCTTGATCCACGCAAACGCCTGCTCCGTGAGCGGATAGACAGGCTTTTTTGATTTCCGCAGATAGACGAGCTGATCTTCCAGCGAGCGAAACAGACATGCTTCGAGATCGGTCCTGAAGAGCGCACGCAGTTCTTCGATCCCGTCAAAATCCCTTCCCTCCTCCAGCAGATCGGCAAGGTAGACGAGCATGCCGAGCGGCGTCATCCCCGCCCTCCCGCTCGTATGATAGCGAATGGCGTCAAGCACCTCTTCATCCTCGATGCCGAAACAATGCCGCGCAAGATAGGCGCCCGTATACTGATGCATGACGGGCGGCGGCACATCTTCGGGCGGCGAAAAATCTTCCAGCAGAGGAGAATCGAGCGCGACGTATTTTCCGCAGTCATGCAGGGCGGACGCAAGCAGCGCCTTTTCCTCCGCGATCCCCGCCGAACAGGAGCGTTCCACCGCCATGCGCGCCACCCGATAGCTGTGTTCCCGCCGCGTCTCCTTTTCGAGCGCAAGCGCGGGCGCAATGGCGGGATGCGAATACAGCTCCTTTTCACGGATATAGCCGAGCACCCCTTCGTCCAGCGCCGCGGGACGCTTTCCGAATGCGAGATCGACGCGCAGCATGCGGGAGGACACTTCTCCTCCCGTAAAGGGAACCGCAACGAACTCCTTCCGGAACCGCGCAAAAAAGCGTTCGCGCAGGGATGCAGGCGTCCTGTTTCCCCTTCCGCAGGCAGCAAGCGTTACACGCGCAAGAATATCGTCCGGATTCTTCCACGTGAAGAAATCTTCAAGCATATCTTCCCCGACGAGAAAATACAGATCCGCCCCCGGAAACTCCTCCGCAAAATGGCGGCAGGTGAGATAGGTATAGCTCGCTCCCCCCGCCCGCACTTCGAAATCGCTCACTTCCGCCCATGAAAACCGGCTGAACGCCAACCTGCACATGGCAAGCCGGTCTTCCCCCGAAGCATGCGCGCCCGTACGCTTGTGCGGTGCGAGCCCCGCGGGCAATACGACGACCTTATCCAGCCCGAGCGCGTCTTTCGCCGCCTGCGCATAGCGGATATGTTCGTTGTGGACGGGATCGAACGATCCCCCGAAAAGTGCGATCTTCATACGGGTATTATACAATAGTTTTTTCCCCTTGGCAAGTTTAATCGGAAAAAAATGCGTCAAAAATACACGCATGAAAAAATTCGACTTTCCCCTGATCGCAGATGTTCTGTTTTACAGCGCCTCTGCATGGCTCATTCTTGTGGGCACTTTCCGCTGGTTCCGCATCCCGACGGGCGTCTGCTTTGCAGCGGCAACGCTGCTCGCGCTCGCGCTCGGCGCAATCCTGTACTTCTTCCTTTCCGCAAGACACAGGCGGCGCGCCCTCGGCAAAAAAGAGCGCGAAACGCGGGACAAACTTATGCTGCACCTTGCGCTGGAGCGGGACGAGCGGGTGCGCGCGGCGCTTCTGGAAGCGCTGACCGCAGACGGTCGGGAAGCGCACTGCGAAAAGGACGCCATCTCGCTGGAAGAGACGCCCCTCATCCCCATTTTTACGATGCAGCCCGTCTCGGCGGATGCCGTCGCCCTGCTCCTGAAGGAGTACGGGACGCAGCCCTTTACCGTCGCCTGCAACGCGCTTTCCCCCGAAGCGGAAAAACTGCTCGCATCCTTTTCCAGGACCGCCATGACGGGCGCGGAGATCTATGAACTCTTCGCCCGCACGGACAAACTGCCCGAGACATACATCTGCGGGGAGATCCCCCGACGCACCGTCAGGAGCAAACTGCGGCGCGCCTTTTCCAAGCGCAATGCCTACCCGTTCTTTGTCTGCGGTATGGGACTGCTCATCATGAGCCTGTTCGTCTTTTTTCCGATCTACTACCTGATCTCCGGAAACATCCTGCTTTCCGCAGCCGTCCTCATTCGCGCCTTCGGATACACATAAAACGTCAAAAACATACTATTGTGTCACGCATAGTACTATGAAATTATGAAAAAATCCCCTGTTTCGGGGGATTTTTCCCATCTGAACCGATCAAAGCGAGCAGATGGCTTCCGATAAAAATCCGATCACATCCGTCGGATCGGGGGCATATTCCCCCATCTTTTCTGCAGCGATCTCCCCCGCTTTCCCGAGCAGCCAGCTTGCCGCGCACGCCGCTTCAAAGGGCGGAACGCCGCGCGCACAGGTACCCGCAAGAAAGCCCGAGAGCACGTCCCCGCTGCCGCCCTTGGCAAGCGCGGGCGAGCCTGTCGGATTGATCGCAACGCGCTCGCCGTCCGTGATCAGGGAGCGGTTGTTCTTGAGTACCACGACGGCACCGCAGCGCGCAGCAAACGCTTTGGCTTCCTCCGCTGCATTGGAAAGCACCTCCCCCACGGACTTCCCGGCAAGCCGCGCAAACTCCTTGGGGTGCGGCGTCAGGATGACCTTACAGGACTTTTTATTCAGGACCTCCGTCCCGTATGCCGCGATCGTATTGAGCGCATCCGCATCGAGCACGAGCGTGCCGGTATACGCGCCGAGAAGCTCTGCGATATGGACATAGAGCCGTTCGCTGACGCCCGTTCCCATTCCGGCAGCAATACAGTCTGCCGCCAGAATGTCGCCGTCGATCGCCTTGAATTCCCTGAGTACGACGGCGGGAAGTTTCCCGACCGCGGAGGGAAACAGCCGCTCCGTAACACAGAGTTTCGTGTAGCCCGCCCCCGACTTCAGGCAAGCGCCCGCCGCAAGAAACGCCGCCCCGCTGTACGCGCCGCCCGCAAGAATGCATGCCGCCCCGTAACTGCCCTTGTGCGTATTGGAACGCCGCGGCGGGAAAAGCTGCTTTACGTCCGAAGCCTCCCACACCTCCGCGCCGCGCTCTTCTGCGTGAATGCCGATCTGTGCGACCGTGACCGTACCCGCAAAGTCCGCGCCGTCCGCCATGAGGAGCGCCTGCTTCATCTGTCCCATGGCGACCGTTTCGTCGGCGCGGACGCAGACTTCCGGCGCGATCCCGCACTCTTCGAGCCCGCTCGGAAGATCGCAGGCAATGACATGCGCGCCGCTGCCGTTGATAAAGTCAACGAGCATCTTGTTTATGCCCTCGATGGGGCGCGCCAGCCCCGTTCCGAACAGACAGTCCACGATCACGCCGTACCGTCTGCGCGGGATACGCCCGAGCGTTTCGCCCTTATAGCGTTCCCGCATGGCGGCACAGTCGGGAGAAAATTTTTCCGCAAGACACAGAACGCTCACATCTTCTCCCGCGTCCGCCAGAATACGCGCCGCCGCAAATCCGTCGCCGCCGTTGTTCCCGCCGCCGCACACAAAGAGCGCGTCGGAAGCACCCTTCCTCGACATTGCCTCCGCAACGGCGCGCGCCAGCGCCTGTCCCGCGCGCTCCATCAGTTCCAAAGACGGCGTTCCCGCCGCGATCGTCGCCGCATCCGCGCGGCGCATCTGCTCATTGGAAAATGCGTATTTCATGATTCCTCCCATTCGTCGTCGGCATCTGACCGCAGGCCGGCAAGCGCAGAACGCGCCGTGTCGTAATCAAATCCTTTAGACATCAGGTGCGCATATGCCTTGCGCAGCGTCTTTTCATCGGGCTTCTTCCCGCGCAGATATTTTTCCAGCGCAGCCTTTGCAGCGGCGCCTTCGTCCACCCCTTCGGAAAGCGCCGCTGCGATCGCCTGATCGGACACGCCTTTGCGCTTCAATTCCATACGGATGAGCCTGCCTCCTTTGCGTTTGCCCGCGCTCTCCGCATAGGCACGCGCATAAGCCTCGTCGTCAAGATAGCCGTAACCCTTCATCTTCCCGACCACATAGTCGGCAACGTCCTGCAAATAGCCCTTGCGGCGCAAAAAATCGCGGATATCCCGCTCTGTCTTCATGGACGCAGAGATATGCGTGAGCGCCTTATCGAGCGCTGTCTGCCTTTCCCCGGCCAGCTGCAGCTGCGAAAGCTCCTCTTCCGTAACAATGCTGCCCACCTTCAGACGGTGTTCCATGACGGTGAGAAGCTGCATCCCGCAAAAGAACCTTCCGTCCACCTCGATATTGCAGCGGGCGGCGTCGTGTTTTTGGGGCGTGATCGCAGTGATTTCCATGCTATACCCCGTTCCAGGTGCGGTTTTCGCGGAACCATTCGGTATCTTTCAAGATCGTCGCGTTATTGCTGCACCAGAGTTTCAATGACTTTTCCGTCTCGTCTTCGCCCTTGCCGTAATAGAACACAATGTCGCCGTTCATCGAAACAAATCCTTCCGTAGAATAATCGTCCGCCAAAACCCCGAGCGTCGTGATATAAATATTCTGCGTGTACTGCGACATTCTGTCGATCGCCTCCTGCGTCGGAAATGTGTTGAGGTAGTTATCCGGTTCCTCCGCAGTAGGTTTATCCGCATATTCGTACGTTCCCGCACAAGTGCAGATCGCAATATTTTCAGGCGTGATCTCGTCGAGCAATACTTCGTTGGAAGACGTAGAGGAGCCGTGATGTCCGCCCTTGAACAGAACACAATGCGGCAGATCGTTGTTTTCTGCCAAGGATTCTTCCCCCGATTTTTCGAGATCGCCCGTAAAGAGATAATGATACGAAGTGGTTTCGTTGACTGTTTGCGTCAGAAGCATACAGACGGAATGATTATTTTCGCCGCTCCCCGCCTTTTTCGCATAGTATTCCTGATAAAGAATATTCATGGAAATGGTCTGCGCTTCGTCGAGATAATATGTACTCTGCGCGCCGTTCGTTTCCGAAGTGCATTCCAGCGCATCATAAACGTTGGTGCCCCTTGAACGGCAATATTCCACTGCGGCAACGTAATCGTTGTAAATTCCGCTGTTCGTATTATGCTGTGAGAACTGAATGATCGTTCCGATCTTGTATTGATAGAGAAAACCCGTTCTGGTATCGCCGCTTTCTTGCCCGACCAGTCCCGCAATATGATCTTCATGCGCATGCGTCGCAATCACGTATTCCAGAATCCCGTCCTGACAATACTGCGCGACATAATCCCGCATAACTTGCGTGGGAGCGGTATTTTTCTTGGCGCCCGCGTCGATGAGCACTTCGGTGTTCCCCACTTTGATGAGCGTACAGTCCCCCGCGTTGGCAACCCCCAATTCCAAAAAATGAATGGAGAGATCGGCGGAGGAGATCTCGGTCACCTCGCCCCCGACGACCTGCGTGCCGTCGCCGCCCGGCGCGGTATGATCCTGCTTTCGATAGACGAGGAAGTACCAGCACGCCGCCGCAACGATCGCCAGCACGAGCACGATGACGACGACCGTAAAAAACGCCTTCGGATTTTTCTTTGCCGCTTCGCGCGCAGCGCGTTCGGCCCTTGAACGTCTCTTTGCCATATGTTTTCTCCCGACGGCGCCGCGCGTCAGACAAGTCCGACCGCCGCGGCGATATTGACGACCGCTTCGTCAATGTTATGCAAAAATTTGTTGAGCGCCTTCTGCGCCGCGCTATCGATCACACCGTCCTCCGTCGTGCGCAGCAATTTTATGATCATGTCAAAATTACCGTATATGACGACGCACTCCGGATCGATCGCCGCGAGAACGGCGTCCTTGCTGCCGTGCTGTACGGCGTGCATCTTCTTGATCGCGTCGTTCATCTCGGTGAACAGCGCCACGTTTCCGGACGAAAACAATTCCTTCATCGTCCCGTTCAGCCGGACAAGCTGCGTGAGGAATTCCGTCGTCTCCTTGCTCGCTTCATGATCCATTACAATTTCACTCCGTTTTTTTCAAGCAGGGCGCGCGCAGTCTCTACGCTGTCCACTCCCGTTTTGTTCTTGATGGGCGCAAATTCTTTTTCGCGCTCGATCTCAAAGGGAAGGCAGCTTCCCGCACAGCGGACCATATCCAGGATCAGCGTCTCGAATTTGCAGCCGTTTTCCGTCTCCGGCTCCACGAGAACGCCGTCATCGCTCAGATAAGGCACTTTTTTCTTTGCGATATGCACGGGCAGACGCGCAGCGCCGATCCTGCGCAGCACGTCCGCGCGGAACAGATAGTTGAGCGTGACGCCGCAGGAATAGACGAGCCGCCCCGCATCGTCGCGCAGATTCGCCGTTTCACGGTCAAGTTCGTAGTATTCGATCACGCCCGGAAGGCCGTCTTCGAGACACAGCACGCCGACGCGCTCCTCCGGACAGACTTTGCGGACGAATTTTGCCCCCGTCGCTTTTCCGCTTGCGATCGTCGCGCCGACGAATACGGGATCCGCCATGCGCTGCAGCACGTTATCCACGGCAAACACGTTGTACCACTCCACGCCGCGCGCTTCCGCCTCTGCAGCGAGCCCGGCGCGCTCCAAAGAGACATACCAACCGCCGTTTCCGTTGGGCGAGAGGGCAAGGCTGTCCTTGGCAGACAGCAGCAATTTCCCGTCAAGCCCCACGGCGGGCGCCATTTCCTGACGGAAAAACCGCACTTCCCGCTCGGGATAGCCGAAGAAGGCATGTTCGCGGAAAAATGCGCGCGTCGCCCCGTCGTTCCCTTCGCTCGTCATAACGTAAAGCGGCACATACGTCCCGCACCGATCGACCGCCTCCTGCATGTCTGTCTCTTATACACATCTGACGCTGCC
>URHP01000040.1 GCA_900547645.1 uncultured Eubacteriales bacterium | reverse complement strand
TATGCCCAATCATACCCCGTTCCGTCTACAGTAAGCGAATCGGAGACAATGCTGTTCCCGCCGTTCTTTTCATCGGGGATCTTGTCATAGCTTGCATAATACCAGTCGAGCGTGCCTTCCTGCGTCAGATCGAAGATCGTCTGCGGATCGTTGCCGCTGCCCGTATATTCGTTTGCGCCTTTGAAATCAACGGACGTCGTTGCGGTGCTCGTCACAGGTTCGCCGCCGAGAAGTACGACCGCAACGAGCATGTTGTTGCCGCCGTCCAATTGCGAAGGCGTGATCCGCAGTTCCAGCGCAAGCGCATCGCTGCCGTCATAGTCGATCGTAAACTCAACCATGCGCGAAGCGCTGTCCGTTCCTGCCGTAAAGGAATCCGCCACCGCAACGGCAATCCCGTTATAATAGAGAGCCGTGGTATTCGTCGCCTTCCATGCGCCCGTGTAAACACGGATGACCTTGACGTCCTTTGTCACCCGGATCGTCATGGAGACGGGCGTCTCCGTTCCGGGCAGCGAATGCACGCCCGTGCGCACGTTGTAGTGGCGCTCCGTCGCCGCCCAATAGAGCGACGCCTTATAATCCGCAAAGCCGTTTTTCAGCGCGTATACACCGTTGGTCTCTTCGGCAATGTACGAAGCATCCGACGACTTTTTGTCCGCCTTGACGGCGCCGTCATAATAGTAATGTTCCCAATACAGATTGCCGTACGTCTCGCTGCCCGCATTGAGGTCGACGCCTGCGCCCATCACGTCTGCAGGAGTCCCCGCCGTTGCGGTGACGGGAGACGCGGCGACCGTCACTTCGCAGGAAAGTTCCTGTTCGACGCCGTCGATCTTGGCGTAGACCTTTGTCGTGCCGCCCTGCAATCCGACTGCAGTCACCTTGCCGCTCTGATCGACCGTGACGATCGTATCGTCGTCCGTGCGCCATGTGACGGAAGGCATGACGGCAGGTTCGGGCGTAATGGTGACCTTGAGGCCGACGCTCTGCCCGAGCGTGAGCTCGAGATCGGTCTCATTGAGCGCATACTCATATTCGATCGCGGAGCTGACGACCGTCAGTCTGCAGGAGAGTTCCACGCCGTCCACCGTAGCGGTGATGGTCGTCTCGCCCGCGGCAACTGCCGTCACAAGCCCCTGCCCGTTGACGGTCGCAGCCGCCTTATTGGTCGAATCCCAGGAGATCGTGCCCGTCACTTCCTCGCCGTCCGTGCGGGTGACGGTGAGCTGCAGCGTCTCGTTGTCCTTGATCTCTGCCGACGTGCGGCTGAGCTGATAGCCGTATCCGCTGACGGCGACCGCCGCAAGCGAGCAGTTGTTGCCGATCTTATAGATGACGAACGTGAGCGTATCCTTTTCCGCCGCCGCAACGTCAAACGTGACGGCGCAGTTCGCCGATTCGCCCGCAGGGGATACGAGCACTTCGCCGTTGTAGATCAGATTGCCGTCCGAATCGAGAACGCCCATGTATGCCGTTCCGTCGAACATGCCCAGGTACAGGGTGACTTCCTGCGTGAACTGATCGACGTTCACGTCGATGCTCAGACAGCCCGTGCTGAAGCGGGTGCCCGTCTCCGAAGACGCGGGCTGCGCGCCGCTCTCTTCGTCCGTCCAGCTGAAGGAAGCACGGTAGCCGCCGTCGCGGGTGGTCTGTGCCGTAAAGCTGTCCGCAATGATATTCGTGCCGCCCGCCTTGGTCCTGGCGGTGTTATCGGAGCTGCCCGTGTACAGCCAGTCGAGGTTGCCGACCTGCGTCAGATCGACCTGCGTACCGCTCACGATCGCCACGCCGGGCGTAGCCGTGACCGAAGTCGAAGGCGCGGCAGACGCGGGCGCGCCGCCCATGACCGCGATCGCCGACAGCGAGCAGTTGCCCTGTCCGATCACGTTCGAAGGCGTGATGCGCACTTCCAGCTCGATCGTGCCCGTCCCCGTGTAGCTGACGGGGAATTCGACGAGCCTTGCAAGGGGATCGTCGCCCGTTGCAAAGGACGCCGCCGCGGAGACGGCAACGCCGTTATAATACAGCGCCGTCGTGTTGGTCGCGTTCCATGCGCCCGTATAGACGCGGATCGCTTTCACGTTCTGATCGACTTTGACGATGACCGAAACGGGAGCCGTGGTGCCGGGCAGCGAATGCACGCCCGTGCGCACATTATAGTGGCGCTCCGCCGCCGCCCAATAGAGCGACGCCTTGTAATCCGCAAAGCCGTTGGCGAGCAGATACGCGCCGTTTTCATCTTCGGGAATATAGTCCGCGCCGTCCGTCTTCTTGTCCGCCGTCACGCCGTCGTCGTAATAATAGTGCTCCCAATACAGGTTGCCGTATTCGGAAGTGCCCGCGTTCAGATCGATCATCTTCCCGGCAATGTCGGTGACAGCGGCTGCCTCCGCTTCAATTGCGGAAGAGACCGTGACCGCGCAGGTAAACTTTTCCCCTGCGACCGTCGCCGTGATCGTGGCGCTGCCTTCCCCTACCGCCGTGACGTTGCCCGCGGGATCGACGGACGCAACGCGCGCATCCGTGGTCTCCCATACCACCGTGGGAGCGACGTCGGGCGTGGGCGTGATCAGGATGCTGAGCTGCTGCCTGTCTCCGAGGTCGAGCGCGAGCGTCTCCTCACTGATCGCATAGGTATAATCGACGGGCTTTGCCGAAACGATGACTTCACAGGTGAGCTCCTTGCCGTCCGCCATGACCGTGATCGTCGTATTGCCCGCCTTGACCGCCGTAACGGTGCCGTCCGCAGCGACCGAAGCGATCGATGGATCGGCGGAAGTAAATTCCGGCGTGATCTCCTTGTCGGAATTGACGAACACGGTGAGCCGGTCCGTCGCGCCCTCGACAAGTTCCATGCGCGTCTTATTGAGAACGTACTCTTCGCCGATGGGCGGAAGCGTCTTTTCCGTGACGGTCACGGCGCAGGTGAGCGTCTGACCGTCCACCGTGACCGTGATCGTGGCGCTGCCCTCTGCAACGGCGGTGACAAGTCCGCTGTCGCTGACCGTTGCGACCGCTTCGTTGTCCGAAGCAAATGCGGGATCGGTCTCCTGTTCGGGCGTCACCGAGACGGTGAGCTGATCGGTCTCCCCCACTTCCAGCGTGAGGCTCGTCTTGTTGAGTTCATAGGTAAGAGCTTTGTCCTGGCATGCCGCCAGTCCCACGGAGAACGCAACGCACATGACGAGCATGAGCACGCTGAGCAGATACTTTCTGATCTTCATACGATTTTTCCCTCTCTCCTTATAGATTTACGGTCATCGGACCGTTATGCGTTATCTGCATCCTGCGTCGCGTCCGTTGCAGGCGCCGCTTCGCCGACCGCGATCGCGGCAAGTCCGAACTTGCCGCCCGCGTTCCCGCCCTTATAGCACATGAAGGTGAGCGTCTCTTCCTCCGCCGCGTCGACCGCGATGCGGATGACGGCGCACGTCTTTCCGCTCGACGAGGTCACGGGTTCGGCGCGCAGCACCGCTCTTCCCGCTTCGTCCAGAATCACGACGCCCGCCGACGCACCGTCCATCGCGCTGACATACAGTTCGATATAGTCGGTGTCTTCGTCCACGGTCACGGTGAAGCGCGCGAAGTCGCACTCTCTGCCGTCCGTACCCGTCGCGGGCGTGCTGCCGTTCAGGTAGGAGAACGTCGCCGCGTAATCGTTATAGTTGTTGATATAGGAGCTGAAGGTGAGCGCCGAGATCGCGGTGCCGCCCTCTTTCGAAGCGTTGCCCACGACATACATCCAGTCGGAAGAGCCGCGCTCGGTCAGATCGACCTCGGAAGGAAGCGCTTCCCGCGTCGCTTCCGCCGTGACGGGGCTCTCGCCCGCGTACTGTCCGAGCAAAGCGACCGCCGCAAGCGAGACGTTGCCGCCGGTGCCCGCGTTCATCGAACGGATGATGACGATGATGCTCTCCTCCTCTTCCACGCTCACCGCAATGGTGACGACGCGCGTCACCGCAACGGAAGTTGCGGAGAAGGGCTGCGCCTGCGCGAGCAGTTCGCCGTTCTGGTCATACACTTCCACCACGTTTTCGGACTGATAGGTGCCCGTATACAGGCGGATATACTGCACGTTGGGCGTTACGGTAAAGTTCGCCGTGATATAGCCGGAGGTGCAGGTGCCGTTGCGGGTGCCCGTGTGCGCGCCGTTGGCGGAACCGTCGCTGTACATGATGCTTGCGGAATAATCGCCGAAGCCCGCGCCGCTTGCGAATACGACGCTGTCGATGCCCTCGCCGTACAGACGGCGCTCGGGGTTGTTGCCGTTGTCGCTGAACTGCGCCCAGTCGAGCGTCTCGGCGCCAAGGTCGCGCCCGGCGTCGCTCAGGTTGACGACGGCATCGGGCGTCTCGGAGGAGACGATCTCGGCTTCCGCGGTGGTCTCGGGCAGCTGCCCGACTTCGGGAAGCGTCTCCGAAACAAAGCCTCCGAGCAGCGTAAGGTAGGTGGGCGTTCCCGTGCCCGCCGTTTCGCTTGCAAGCGCCGAATAGGTGATATAGAGCGTGCTGACGGGACCTTCCTCGACCTCGATCACGATACGGCGCAGGAATCTGCCGTCGATATTGCCGAACATTTCCGTGCTGACGTTTCCGGCGCGGTCACGGACGGTGATCTTTGCCGTGCACTGATTGCCGCCGACATACAGTATGTAATACGCCTTCTGCCCCGTGGTGGTGAGTTCGATGGAGAAATCCTTCTGGGAAGCGATGGCGCTTGCAGAAGTGTGCGTGCCGCTTCCGTCGGTATACGTCTTGTTGAAGAAGTTGTTGTCCACGATCCAGGGCGTATCGTAGGAACCCGTGTAATTGATGAGCGGTGCAACGCCCGCCTTGTTGACGGGGAATTCCGCACTGCCTTCGCCGTACGCCGTCCAGCCGAGCGTGCCGAGCGCATCGAAGTCTGCGGAACCGCCCGCTTCGCCTGCCGTCAGCGTAAAGCCGACCGCGGTGTCGTCATAGTCTTCGTTGACGTCGGTCTCCTGCGTGGAGGTGAAGATGATCTCGATCTCGTACGCTTCCTTGACGGAGCCCGTGAACGAGAACTCCGCGATGCCGCTGTCTGCCGCCGCGCCCGAGAAGGCGAACGGCTCCGCGTCGGCGGACTTTGCAAACTCTTTGATGGAAACGTATCTGCCGTTGATGCGCACGCCGGATACGCTGCCCCAATCGTCATAGACGTGTACACGCACGTTCCAGGTGCGCTCCGTAAAGGCGCGGTTCCCTTCGAACTCGCCCACCGCCGCCCCGATATTGACGAGGATGGTATTGTTGCCGGCGTACGTCATGGTCACGTCCGTCTTGCGATATTCGCCGTGCTTATAGGCGACCGTAGTCGTATCGTCCTCATATAGCGTGATGCCGGCTTCGAAATTGGTGGAAGGATACACGTCGAGCGTGAGTTCGCTCCACGTCTCCGCGCTCGTGTTCACCATGTTGGGCGCAAGCGCGATGAGCGCGCCCTCGCGCACGAAGATGGGAGAAGTCGTGAGCGGGTGCGACACGGTGACCGTGCGCGGTCCCACGAACGTTTCGCCCGTCCAGACGTCGATCCACGTACCGGTGGGGATGAACACCGTGCGGGAATTGTACTGCGTCTGCGCGGCGTTTGCCTCCACATAGTACATGTAGATATGGGCGTTCCCCCCTTCCTCCACATACTGCACTTCGATCGAATGCGTGGTGCCCGCCTCGTACGTTTTGCTCGTCTTCAGATAGTTGTCGTAAGTCCCGTTGCTGTCCACGACCTTTTCACCGTCGATATAGACGATGACGGTATCGTCCGCAAAGAACATGAGCTGCGCGGGCTGCGCGCCGATCGTAATGTTTCCTCTCCATATGATGGAGAAGTTATCGCTGCCCAGCCCCGCGGGACCGCTTGGGCCCCAGTCGAAGCCGATATTGGCGTCCACCTGCGTGCGGACGGGATTGCCGCTCCAGGTCGTGTTGTTGTAGTACTCCGCCACCAGCCCGGGCGCTTCGCCGCCGTCCGCCGTGTGGGTGAGCTGAGAATCGTCCGCCATTGCGGTGGGCGTCGCTTCGGCAATGGGCGCCACGAGGATATAGTCGCCGAGCAGATATTCGTCGTTGCGGGACGCCTCGACATACTGCGAATACTCGATGTCGAGCCGCTGCATGACGGGCAGACCGCTTTCATAGTTGTCGCGCGCCAGACAGTAGTACAGCGGCAGCAGACGGTAACGCATATCCATATAGACGTGCGCGACCTCTTCCGCCGTGTCGCCGAACAGCCAGGGCATGCGCCCTTCCTGCCCGCCGATATAGTCAGCCTTCGTGCAGTGCACGCGCAGGATGGACGAGAGCGCGCCGTACTGGAACCAGCGGACGTACATTTCATCGGTGACCGCCTGCGTATGACCGCCGATGTCCGAGGACATGAAGGGAATGCCCACTTCCGCCCCGCCGAAGACGGCGGCGTAAATTTCCTGGGCGAGCGCGTCGGACGTGGAGCCGATGTCGCCCGTCCACTGAATGGTATAGCGGTGCGCGGAAAGATCGGAAGCGTAGTTCCACTTGCCGTGCAGACAGCCGTCCACGTTGCCCATGATGAGCGCGCGTTCGGCATATTCGTTGAGATCGGTGATGCTCTCCAGATATTCCTGCGTCACCCAGTTGTACGCATACATTCCGAACGCATAGACGGAAATATCGGGATCGCAGCTGTTGAGCGCGACCGACCAGTTGCGGTCGTACCACCAATAGTCGAGCCCGAGCGAGAGGATGAGCGTGAGATTTTCGTTGCGGTAAGCGACTTCTTCCTTGTCCAGCCCGTTGCCGCTCGTCACGGGTTCGGGGTGGTCGTTGAAGATGACGTTGACGCCCAGGTCATGGCAGTCGTCCAGAAATCCCGCCATGTCGGGGAACAGATCGGTGTTGATGTCGTAACCGACGCCGCCCGTTGCGCCCGAATTGCGCCAGTCGGTGTCGATGACGAGCACGTCGATGGAATATCCCCTGTCGGTATAATCCTTGATCTGCTGCAGCGCGGTCTCGGCGCTGTACGCATACCAGCGCGAATCCCAGAAGCCGAGCATCTGCAGGGAGACCATCTCAGATTCCCCCGTCACGTCGATATAGTCATTGGCGAACTGTTCGTAATCGCCGAGCGGCAAAAAGACAAAGATGTCCGTCGCATCGTTATCGAAATCCCAATCCTGCAGAATGCCGCCGTCTTCGTTGACGGAATAGCCGTACTCGGAGGGAATGATGCGCGGGCTGTCCGTAAAGTACCAGCTCTGCAGCTCGTCGGACGGGCTGGGAAGGTAGACGTTGGTATCCGTCATGCCGCCGTAATTGTAGAGCGCGTCGCCCTCGGCAGACGTGATATAGACGGATTCCGCCGAAGCGCTGTCCGGAATATGTACGATATAGTTCGCCGTCTTCAGCGTCGTCTCGCCGTTCGCGGAAGCCTGCGTATATTCCACCGGCTCCCAATCGGTGCGGTTGGTGACGATATAGCTGGGTCTGTCTTCAAACCCCTCCGGCCCCTTCTGCTCGATGCGGACGATCGTATCGGACAGAAGCTGAACGCGCACGTCGCCGAACGTGAGAGAGGTGACCTCGCTCTGCTGCGTCGGCTGCGTGGGCGGATTGGGCTGGCTGGGCGTGCCGGAAGTCCCTCCGTTGTTCCCGCTGCTGCCCGGATCCGCAGGCTGGCATGCCGCGAAGATGCCCGCAGAAAGGCACAGCGCGCACATTGCAGATAACAGTACCATCAGTTTCTTTTTCATTTTTTCTCCTTACCTTGCGTTGTGTTTTGCGTTCCCGCAAGGGAACGCAAAGGGGGTACCCCCTGAAATTCGCTTTCAGAAATTGACAAGCGTACACACTTTCTGCTATAATCAATATACAATATCATTTTCGTCCGGAAAATAGAATAATCAATCGAAAAAATGAGGATTTGAAGCATACTGCCCTCATTCTTGGTAGAAATTTATGGATTTGATGCATTACAAGGGAAAACTGACCGATCCGAAAAGCAATATCTCCTACGGAAGCACGCAGCAGGAAGCGTTCATCGGCTTTACCCATGATCCGCTCAAACAGTATCCGCTGCGCGTGGAGACGATCGGGATCACCTATCCCGACAAAGATTACTTTATCGAACGCAAGCACGGGGATTACTTCGTGCTCGAATATGTGATCTCCGGCAACGGCTACGTCGAAACGGAAGCGGGACGGGAGGAAGTAACGGAGGACTGCGTCTACCTTCTGCAGCCCGGGAAGCCCCACCGCTACGGCGCGGACAGGAAACATCCCTACGAAAAGATCTGGATCAACTTTTTCAGCGAGATCTTTACCGATATTTTCGCGACGTACGGACTTGCCGATCAGGTCGTGTTCCCCGCTTCCGGCTGCCGCGATCTGTTTGAAAAGCTGCTGGAACTTGCGCAGAAGAGCGACAGCAACGACGAAGTGTATCTGGATGTCTCGGGCATCGTCTTTGAGATCGCGCTCCGCCTTGCGCGCAACCGGAAGGCAAAGGGAAGCGCTTCCTCGGTGGCAAATCTGGTCAAAGAGACGCTCGACATCTGCATCTACCGCAAGATCTCCATTGAAAAAGTCAGCGAGCAGCTGAACATCAGCAAATCGCAGATCACGCGGGAATTTACCAAACATTACGGCGTTTCCCCCTATCAGTACATCCTTGATAAAAAGATCCAGGTCGCAAAACAGCTGCTGCTCACCACCAATATGCGCGTATATGAGATCAGCGAACAGCTCTGTTTTGCCGATACCTATTATTTTTCCAATCTGTTCAAACAAAAAACGGGGCTTTCGCCCCTGAAATTCCGCTCCGCCAACCGGCTGAGCCTGTAACCCCGAAAAGGGTGCGCCGCCGCGGGATCCCGCGGCGGCGCACCCTTTTGCCGTATTCCGTTATATATCAATATTCAGATCGCCACGCCCTTTTCTGCGGCGTAACGTTCCGCCTCCGCGCGCACGGGAATGGCGCACTGCGCGCCGCGGCGCGTGACGGTGACGGCGGATGCCGTGCTGGCAAAGCGCATTGCCGTATCGATGTCGGCACCCTCCGAAAGCCGCGTGACGAACGCGCCCACATAGGTATCGCCCGCCGCAGTCGTATCGACCGCTTCGGCGGGGACGGCGTCCGTGCGGCGGAACACGCCGCCGCTCACACAGGCAGAACCGTCCGTCCCCAGCGTGATGAGGACGTTTCCGATCCCCAGCGACTGCAGCTTCTCGGCGCAGCGGCGGATGCTCTCCTCGTCCGAAGGATAGATCCCCGTATAAAATTCTGCTTCCGTCTGATTGGGCATGAACCAATCGCAGAATGCGTACAGCTCTTGCGGAAGGCGGGCCGCAGGCGCGGGATTGAGCACGGTGACCATGCCTTTTGCCTTTGCCGCCTTCAGGGCATGCCCGACGGCGTGCAGCCCGATCTCCAGCTGCAACAGAAGGTAATCGCCCGCACGCGCGCCCGCGAGCGCCCTGTCAATGAGTTCTCCGTCCGTGCGCGCGTTGGAACCCGCGTCCAGAATGATGCGGTTGTCCCCTTCCGCCACGACGATCACGGCGATCCCGCTCGAAATATCCGTCTCCGTCTGTACATAATCGGCATGGACGCCGTAGCCGCGCAGCGCGTCCGTCAGTTCCCGTCCAAACTCCCGCCCCACGCAGCCGACCATGTACGCCTCGCCGCCCAATTTTGCCACGGCGACCGCCTGATTGGCGCCCTTGCCGCCCGGATTGGTCATAAATCCCTCGCCCGAGAGCGTTTCGCCCGCCTCCGGCACGCGCGGCGCACGGATCACAAGGTCCATGTTCAGGCTTCCGACAATGTAGATACGCATGGATGCACCCCCTTTTCAGCTTCCCCCGATCTGTGTTTAATATAACACATTCTCCGGAAAAAGTCAACCCCCGCCCGGATTTTTCCCTTCCTGGCGCACCGTTCAGCGTTTTTTTATCCGGCGGACACAATTATTTTTGCCGCGGGTATTGATTTTTCCGCGATTTCCTGTATAATAGAAACAGCGGCTGTCACAAACGCACAGTTTATACGGCTGTAAATTTCGATAAGGGGACAAATTATGAGTATTTCGGCAAAGGATATCCGCAACGTAGCCATTATCGGACACAGCGGCGAAGGCAAGACCACCCTGTTCGAAGCGATGCTGTTCAACAGCGGCGTCATCGAACGCATGGGCAGAGTGGACAACGGCACCACCGTTTCCGACTTCGACGAACAGGAGATCGCGCGCAAGATGTCCGTTTCCCTTTCCGTCGCCTCGATCACCTGGAAGGACGTCAAGATCAACCTCATCGACGTTCCCGGATTCTACGATTTCGAGGGCGAAGTTTCCGAAGCGCTGCGCGCATGCGGCGCGGCGATCGTGGTCACGGGCGCGAACGGCACGGTGACGGTGGGCGCGGAAAAAGCGATCGATCTTTGCCTGCGCGCAAAGAAACCCGTCATCATCTTTATCAACGGAATGGACAAGGAGAACGCCGACTATCCCGCGACCATTGCGGCGTTCCGCGAAAAATACAAAAACAAACTCGCGCCCATCCAGATCCCGATCATGGACGGCAAGAAGATGACGGGCAACGCCAACGCGCTGACGGGCAGGGCTTACCACTTTACCAACACGGGGCCCGAAGAGATCGCGGTGCCCGAAGAATACCGCCGCGACTACGAGGAGATGCAGCTCGCCCTCACCGAGACGGCGGCGGAAAACGACGACGTCCTGCTGGAAAAGTACTTTGAACAGGGATTTTTGTCACGCGAGGACATGATCCACGGCATCCGCAAGGGCATCTTCAACATCAACGTCATCCCCGTCATGGCGGGCAGCGCATTGCAGAACAAGGGCGTCATCAACCTGATGAACGAGATCGTCAAGTACCTGCCCGAGGCAGCGGAGCGCGCCGAACAGCCCGCGACCGACCTGACAAAGAACACCGTCGTGGGCATCCCCTGCGATCCGGACGGTCCCTTTGCGGCGCAGATCTTCAAGACCGCCGTCGATCCCTTTGTGGGTAAGATGAACTATCTGCGCGTCGTGCGCGGGTGCCTCAAACCCGGCATGAGCGTGCTCAATCCCAACACGAACACGACGGAACGCATCAGCGCCGTCTACCTGATCCGCGGCAAGAAGCTCGAACCGCTCACGGAGCTGGGCGCGGGCGACATCGGCGCGGTCAGCAAACTGACCAACACGGGCACGGGCGACACGCTGTGCGCAGAGGATGCGCCCGTCATGTTCGATCCCATCCCCTTCCACAGACCCGTCCTCTTCATGGCGGTCTATGCGACGGTGCGCGGCACGGAAGACAAGGTATTCGGCGGACTCAACCGCCTTGCCGAAGAGGACAAGAGCTTTACCATCAGCAAGAACCCCGACACGGGCGAAACGCTCGTGGGAGGACAGGGAGAGGTCCATCTTGACGTCATCCAGAAAAAGCTCAAGGCAAAATTCGGCGCGGATGCCGAGTTCCGCTCCCCCGCGGTCGCCTATAAGGAGACCATCCGCGGCAAATCGGACGTCGAAGGCAAGCACAAGAAGCAGACAGGCGGACACGGACAGTACGGTCACTGCAAGATCCGCTTCGAACCGTGCGAAAAAGATTTCGAATTTGTGGACGAAGTGGTGGGCGGCACCGTGCCCAAACAATACATTCCCGCCGTTGAAAAAGGTCTCATGGAATGCCTGCCCCACGGCGTGCTTGCGGGTTACCCCGTCATTCACGTGAAGGCAACGCTGTACGACGGAAGTTTCCACCCCGTCGACTCCTCCGAAGCGGCGTTCAAGGCGGCGGCGGAGATCGCCTTCAAAGAGGGCATCAAAAGCGCCAATCCCGTCCTGCTGGAGCCGCTCTCGCACCTCAAGATCGCCGTTCCCGAGCAGTACGTCGGCGACGTCATGGGCGATCTGAACAAACGGCGCGGGCGCATCATCGGCATGGATTCGCAGGACGGCATGCAGGTGATCACGGCGGAAGCGCCGCAGGGCGAACTTCTCACTTACGCCACAAGCCTGCGTTCGATGACGCAGGGACGCGGCAAGTTCACCGAAAGTTTCGCGCGCTACGAACAGGCGCCCGACAACGTGCTGCAGAATCTTCTGAACGCTGCCAAATAAACGCTGCATACAGACGAGATCCCTCTCCGGTTTCGGAGAGGGATCTCGTCATGTATCATTCGCGCGAATTTTTTCGCATATATGAGAGGAAGGAAACCCCTCCGGCAGCAAACAGCGCCGCCGCGGCAACGGCAAACGCGCTTCCCGCCGTCATTCCCGCGACATACGCAGCGTTATTCGCGTACGCCGGCATCGCATAGAGCGGAAAGAACACGAAGCAGCACACGCCGAGCATGAGAACGAGAAGCCCGAGGATGCCCGTCCAGCGTAAACGCGAGAACACGCGCCGCGCATCATCCTGCACCGCAGCGTACAGTTTCTGCGTCAGAACGATGCCGAGCAGACAGCTCCCCGCCGCCGCAAGCGCCATCAGAAACAGACATACCGAACCGCGCACGATGACCTCACGGAGCGCGACGCCCTCCGTGAGACATGCCGCGATCAGATATGCAAGCGCAAAGATCACGATCCCCGCCGCCGCGACCGCAAGCACAGTGCGCGTTCTGCGCCAGACCGCCGAATCGGATACCGCGGGCATGTCCGCACTCTGTGCGCCCCTTGGCAAGGACATGGCAGCCGCCTGCGTCCCGGACGCGGACATGGGCGCCTCCGCGCGTCTGCCGCGCAGCAGCTCGTCCACCGTCACGCCGAACACGTCGGCGATCGGCACAAGCTGCGCCGTCTCGGGGAATGCTTCCCCGTCTCCCACTTGGAGACCGCCTTATTTGTGACGTCCAACAGATCGGCAAGCTCCTGCTGCGTCATCCCCTTTTCTTTGCGCAGAGAATACAGAAAATTTCCGAATGCGTTCAATGTTCCGCCTCCTGAATCAGAATACGGACATTGTACCCCCTTACGGCCGTCCTGTCAAATACCGGCGGTAGAACTTTGTCGAATTGCGGTAGAATCTCTTCGAATTTCAGAAGACGCGCTCTCCTCCCGTGCGACGCGGCAAAATTTTTGCGGCATCTTTGTACGCACCTCAAACCCACTTGACATCTTTCCGCCGTTTTGCTATAATTTCCCCATGCCGCTGCAGCAGGATCAGCGGACGCAAACTTCAAAAATATACGCGAGTATGGCGAAACCGGCAGACGCAAGGGACTTAAAATCCCTCGGGAGCGATCCCGTATCGGTTCAAATCCGATTACTCGCACCATCTCGACACCGCAAGTCGGGGGATCATGGCAGTCTGAAATACTTTCAGGCTGCTATTTTCACGTCTTCGGCACCCCGCAAACCCAAAGCCAGACTCTTTTCCGGCGACTGTATGGATCATCGGCGCAATTTCCTTCTGTGAAGGTGCGGCGACCTATTGATAAAGCCTGCCGATCGTTTCCATGACCTGCATTTTGAAGCGGTCGATATAGTCTGCTATATAGTCGGCAATATCTATGGTTATATCCATGAGCGGAGTCAGATCCATCGCGTAATTGAGCGCGGAATAGGTATCGCACGCATGGCTTGCAGAGAACGTGGCATTCGCAAGCCTGCGCCCCTCCGCCGCCAAAT
>URHP01000039.1 GCA_900547645.1 uncultured Eubacteriales bacterium | reverse complement strand
GATCTTCTTTCTTGCCTTTCGTACTTTACTTCGCTATTCAGTTGTCAATCTGCAGGTTCTCTGCATCGGCAGAGGCTTTTTCGCCTGAAAAAGCAAGCCGTCCCAAGAGACAGCTTACATATATTAGCACGGATGCTTTTTTTCGTCAAGCATTTTTCGCGGAAATTTTCCACTTTTTTTCACGCTTTTTCCGAAAAAACAGAGCCCGTCCGCCGCTCATGCACGCGCTATACTATATATAGTATGCCCACGCAAAAGGCGCCGTATCCGTTGCGCCGGATACGCGATGAAAAAATCCGGCGGCACACGGCGACGCCCGCCTTCAGCCGAACAAGCGGGTGGAGAGATAGCGGTCCGCGCCGTCCGGAAAGACGACGACGATATTTTTTCCCGCAAACGCTTCCCTGGCGGCGATCTGCGCCGCGGCGCACAGCGCCGCGCCCGACGAGATCCCCACGAGCGTCCCCTCCGCCCGTCCGACCTCGCGCGCAAAGGCAAACGCGTCCTCATCCGATACGGCGATCACCTCGCGATAGAGAGAGGGATCGAGGATCTTCGGCACAAACCCCGCGCCGATGCCCTGAATGCCATGCGGCCCCGCCTTGCCGCCCGAAAGGACGGGCGAAGACGCCGGCTCGACGGCGGCGATATGCACGCCGGGATGGCGCTCCTTCAGAAACCTGCCCGCGCCCGTGAGCGTTCCGCCCGTCCCGACGGCTGCGACAAATGCATCCACGCGTCCGCCGAGCGCGCGGTCGATCTCCGGTCCCGTCGTCTCATAGTGGGCGAGCGGATTGGCGGGATTGGTAAACTGCCCCGGCACAAAGGCGCCAAGCTGCGCGGCGAGACGGTCCGCTTCCTCGATCGCGCCCGCCATGCCCTTTGCGCCGTCCGTGAGCACCACCTCCGCGCCGTACGCTTCCAGCAGCTTTCTGCGCTCTGCGCTCATGGTGGAGGGCATGGTCAGCACCACGCGGTAGCCCTTTGCCCGCGCGATCGCCGCAAGCCCGATGCCCGTGTTTCCCGAAGTGGGTTCCACGATGATCCCGCCGGGAGCAAGTTTGCCCTCCCGCTCCGCTGCCGCGATCATGTACTTTGCCACGCGGTCCTTGGAAGAGCCCGCGGGATTATTCTTTTCCAACTTGGCAAAAATGCGCCCCCCGAGTTTGCGCGCCGCGCAGAATCTGCGCAGCTCGAGAAGGGGCGTCCCCCCCACCATGTCCGAAATACTCTGAAAATACGGCATACCGTGTCCCTCCGTCCGTTTTCTGCATTATACGCAAAACCGCGCGCGCTGTCAACCGTCTGTTTGGTCCGTTCCTTTGGGAATGATTGACGCGTGCGGGGAAAGCAAGGAATTCTCCTCGACGTCGCCTGCGGAACACAAACGCCCCCGAACGGAAAGACAGCGGCATGACCGCCGCTGTCCTTGCTTTTGCACGCGTTCCGAACGGAACCTCAGATATTTTTATTTCCCGAAGAGGCGGGACGCTGTTTGGGTTTTTTCATCGTGAGAGAGATGCGCTTTTTCGCCTCGTCCACGTCCTTCACCCAGACGGTGACCACGTCGCCCACCGAAAGCACCTCGGACGGGTGACGGATAAAACGGTCGCAGATCTGCGAAATATGCACAAGCCCGTCCTGATGCACGCCGATGTCCACGAACGCGCCGAAATCGATGACGTTGTGCACCGTGCCCTTCAGCTCCATGCCGGGTTTTAAGTCCTTGATCTCCAGAACGTCCGTGCGCAGGATGGGCGCGGGAAGTTCGTCGCGGGGATCGCGCCCCGGTTTCAACAGCTCGGACACGACGTCCCGCAGCGTGGGAACGCCTACGCCGCACGCCGCCGCCATCTTTTCTTCGCCGTACGCTTTAATGCGGCTCTTCAGCTCGGAGAGGTTCCCGCGGCGCACGTCTTCCTCCGTATAGTTGCACAGCTCCAGCAGTTTTTCCGCCGCCCCGTAACTTTCGGGGTGGACGGCGGTGTTGTCCAGGATCTCGTCGCTCTCCGGCACGCGCAAAAAGCCCGCGCACTGTTCAAACGCCTTCGCCCCCAGCTTGGGTACCTTCAGAAGCTGTTTGCGCGAGCGGAACGAGCCGTTCTCTTCGCGGTATTTCACGACATTCGCCGCCGTGCCCGCGTTCAGTCCCGATACGCGCGCCAGAAGAGGCGCGGAAGCCGTGTTCAGATCGACGCCGACCGCATTCACGCAGTCCTCGACGACGCCGTCCAGCGCCTCGGTAAGCCGCTTTTCGGGCATGTCGTGCTGATACTGCCCCACGCCGATAGACTTGGGATCGATCTTGACGAGTTCGGCAAGCGGATCCTGCAGCCTCCTTGCGATGGAGACGGCACTGCGCAGGTTGACGTCGAAATCGGGGAACTCCGCCGCCGCCAGAGGAGACGCGGAATACACCGACGCGCCCGCTTCGTTGACGATGGCATACGAGACGCCCGCGCCCCTGCCGAGTTCGGAGATCATTTCAACGGTCATCGCCTCCGTCTCACGGCTCGCCGTACCGTTCCCGATGGCGATGTGTTTGACGGCATGCTTTTTGATGAGCGCGGTGAGCTTGTCGATGCAGTCGCGCTTCTGCTTCTCCCCGTGCGTGGGATAGACGACGGTGGTGGCGAGCACCTTGCCCGTGCCGTCCACAACGGCGACCTTGCACCCCATGCGATAGCCGGGATCCAGCCCCATCGTGACAAAGCCCTTAACGGGAGGCTGCATGAGCAGGGGCTTTAAGTTGAGCGCAAACTGCCCGATGGCGCCCTCGCTCGCCGTCTCGGTGAGCGAAGCGCGGATCTCACGCTCCATGGAGGGCGCGATGAGACGGTCGTACGCATCCGCCGCCGCATTTTCCACAAACGCGGTGGACGCACACTTCTTTTTGATGACGCGGCGGTACACGCCCGCAAGCGCGGCGTCGCGGCTGAGAACGACGCTCACCTTCAGGACGCCCTCCTTTTCGCCGCGGTTGACCGCAAGCACCTGGTGTCCCTGGATCTGATTGACGGGCGCGGTGAATGCGTAATAATTGCGGTAGACGGTATCGGCAGGATTCTTTTCCGCCGCGACGGAGACCACGTCCGCCCACTCGTTATAGAGGGCGCGCAGATCCTTTCTGACGTCCGCATCGTCGGAGATCGTCTCCGCAATAATGTCGGACGCGCCCGCGAGCGCCTCTTCGGGCGTGGCGACGCCCTTTTCCTCGTCCACATAGTCCTTTGCCGCCTCCTCGGGCGCGGGGCAGTCGGGCTGCTGCGCGTACAGAAGTTCGGCAAGCGGGGCAAGCCCCTTTTCGCGCGCGATCGTCGCACGCGTGCGCCGCTTCTGCTTGTAGGGGCGGTAGATGTCCTCGACCTCGGCGAGCGTCTTCGCCTCGTCGATGGCGGCGGAAAGCTCTTCCGTGAGCTTGCCCTGGTTTTCAATGGAAGTCTTGACTTCCTGCCGCCGCGTTTCGAGATTGCGAAGATACGCAAGGCGGTCGGCAAGGTTGCGGATGGTCTGATCGTCCATCGCGCCGTGCATCTCCTTGCGGTACCGCGCAATAAAGGGAACGGTGTTCCCCTCGTCCAGAAGGGTGACGACGTTCTCGACGTAATCCTTCCGCTGCCCGAGCTCTTCTGCCAGAATTTCGGTGATCGTCTGCATCAAATCTCTCCTTTTTGCCTGTTGATCCCGTGAAACAACACTCCGACATTATATCATGTCCGCGCACGAAACACAATGCTTTTTTCCAAAAAACACGGGCATTTTTTCATGCGCCCGCCCTGCACTGCCAAGGCGCCCGGCGCGGACTTTGCCATTGCGCACGAAGCGCCGCGGAGCTCATGGATCCCCCGCCACGTCGTCTGCGGGGCGCATGGGGTATCGGGCGTCACCCGAGAGCGCAGACCGCCGCAAAACAAAACCCCGCGGAAGCTGAAACTTCCGCGGGAAGGATAAGACCTGCGCTTACAAGTTTTCCCCCGTTTGCGCGCCGAAAGCGTCTGCCGTCTTTGCCGTCTTGCGGCAGTCGCTCCGCATCTTTGTCCGCTGTTGTACCTTGATCATACCATACATATGTAAAAAATTCCCCACAAAATTGTAACGAAGTTGTAAAATTTCCGAATGTCTATGATTTTTCCGTACCGCCGTCCGCCCCGGACAATGCGATCAGAAAAAGTCCATACAGCGGTGGGTTCATGTCCGATCACCCCGTTATACCGATCAAGTCTATTTTTTCACTTCTCGGGCGGTCGCTTCGCTTCGTCGGACAGTACGCCTGTGCGGTTTCCCGCGCCTTCGGCAGCTTCCTCTTCAAACCCGTGAATGCGCTCTAAAAAATAGTCAAGCTCCTCCGAACAGACGCGGCAGCCGAACAAAAAATAAAAGACGGCGTTCCACAGAAGCCAGACCAGGTATAAAGCAGGGACTGCGAGCAATCCGTAACAGACCGCCAGCAAGACCGGACGGGCATCCGCCGCAAGCTCTCCCGCAAGCTGCATGGCGGTAAACGCATCGTAAGCGACGGAAGCCCCGATTAGAAAACCGATCAAAAGCCAATGCAGCGGAGCAAGGAGGCTTTTGAACGTATAGACGCGGGCGTGTTCTTTCCCGACGACGATCCCGTACAGATACATCCGATACAGACGGCGGAGAAACATATCGTCCGAATAACGCACACAGAAAAACGGCCCTATGCGCCAACCCGTATAGCCCGTCATGAACCACGCGCGAAGCCACAGCCAATTGAACTTGATTTCACCCGAAATGAACTCCTTGATCTCCCCGGGAGAACGGCCGAAATCATGGCGTTCGATCACTGTCATAATTGCAATCCCCCTTTCACAATGTCAAGTCCAACGGTTCAGGAAAAAATGGAATTGAAAGATAAACCCCACGACCACTCAGATTTTGCGTAATGCCTGTACTATGGAACAAAACGGGCACATTCGTAGGATAATACCTGCTCTCCATAATATCTATAGCATATCGCGCGTCATCATAATGATCCGAATGAATATAAAGTTGCTTATCTAAATGTTCTGTATAAAATCTTCCACCCTCTCCGGTCAAATAAAATGAAGTCGATGAAGCAACTGTTGTATAATGTGTTGTTACAACAAAATCCCAGTCATCCACCCTGTCATTATATACAAAAGTATAAACCATATTTGTATTACAACGCAAATAACTAAAAGAAGCCTCTGAAGCTTTACTTAACTCAATATCACTTTCTTGAAAATTCAGCAAATCCCAAGGAATCCATGACGCAATTCTTGACAGTTGCTTTCCAGTATTTTTATCAATCAAACTAATTATCATTTCAGCAAAAGCATTAACAGCTTTTCCTTCATAAAAATCTATGAATTGATCCTTAAATGTTTTTTGAACAACTAGGCTGCCACCTATTATATTGTTGAATAGTTTTCCATTTGTTTCTGTCGGAGATGCATGTATATTGAATAATTGATATTGCTTTCCTTTATAATTTTGATAATATGTATAACCACGCCAATCTACTGTATCGGTATCTTCGGGAATTCCGGGAGTCGGCGCAGCAGCTGCTTCTATCTGTGCTTGTTTATCGCCAAAAATTCCCTTTACAGTATTTTGATCAAGCGATCGTACGTTCAACTTTGTCAGTACAGAATCGATTTCTTCCGATTCCTCTTGCAGCGAACACCGCTCCGATTCATTTTCTGCATTCTGCAATTCCAATGAAAGCGCCGTTTTTCGCTCCATGAGTTGAAGAGCCATATCTTTATCTGTCACTTTTTGCGCTTGTTGCGCGACCGCCGACAAGAATGCACCATCCAACGGCTGCGATTCGCCCCTCCGCGCTATCTGCCCCTCCAAATCGCAACGCGTCTCAGCATTCGCAGACACAAGAGTACGCACCCCCACACCCGCAGAAAGTGCCATTGTTAATCCCATAGCAAAACATAACCATCTGTGTTTCATACCCTTGCCCTCCTATCAATTTTCTTTATTATATCAGGAAAGTTGTAATATAGTTCCCACAAAATTGTAACGAAGTTGTAAAAAATTCCGAAAAAAACAAAAAACCCGCAGAAGAAGTTCCTGCGGGGGTTGGGAGAGATGCGCCGTTTGCGGATGGGTTTGCGGCGCATGGATGGGCTTACTTTCCGTGCCTTACAACCGGATTATAGCACAAAGTTGTAAAAAATTCCCCACAAAGTTGTAACGAAGTTGTAAAATCTGCATGCCGCCGCAAATTTTTGGCATGAAAAAAAGGCGCTCCCCGCAGGGAGCGCCCTCTTTTCCGATTGTTTACGCCACGGTGGGAAGCGTAACGCTCTGTCCGCCGTAAGTATACACAACTCCGCTTTCCGAAGTGCCCGAAGACGTGATGCCGAGCATGTCCACGTTCATCTCTTCATAGGAATAGATCGCCGCAAGGCGGTTATCCTTGATCTTCAGAACGGTGTTTGCTCCCGCGCTTAAAGAGCTTTCGCCAAGGCTGCCGGAGACATCGGCGTCGATGAGCGTGTAGCCCTTATCTTCCGCACTGTACTGATAATCTGCAAACGCGCCCACAAGCCCGCTCTGATCGATCAGTCCCATGACGGTCCCCGCCAGCAACTGTACCGCCGCGGCAAGCGAACTGCTTTCAAGGGACGCCTTCACCCAATTGCCGTCCGCATCCTTTACGATCACCGTCATGCCGTCGGCAAAGGAGACGTACAGTTCCGCTTCCCCGCTGCCGTTCATGCCTTCGGGGATCTGCATTGCGCTCAGCAGATTTTCCGAACCTTCGATCTTGAAATTGTATTTCATGGAAAGATGCATGGCGTTGTCTGCCACCGTGACCGTGACGCTTGCCGACATATCGATCTTTGCCTCGGAAGCATCGATCGTGACCGATCTGATCGTACCGCCCTCGGAAGCGAATTCGCCCTTCTCGATCATCTCGTACTCTACCTGATAGTTGGGCGCTTCCGCCGTCTCGGGCGCAGCCGCTACCGTCTCGTACGGAACGTCCGCAGACGACGTCTGATATGCGGACGCAGCCATTGCAGCGTCCCAGACGTCCTCCGTCACTTCTTCGCCCTTCAGGTTCTTCGCCTTGGAAGCGGCGCCGCAGCCCGCAAACGCAAAGAGCATACATCCCGAAAGTGCGACAGCCGTAACTGCCATAAGAACTTTTTTCATAATCCCCTCCCTTTGATAAGGTTGTATTGTGATACTATTCTAACTCATTTATCCGAAACTGTCAAGGGGCTAAAAATATTTTTTTATAAAAGACACCGCGCGGCAAAATGCCGCGCGGCGCGCATCTCTTTCCGGAATTTCCGTCACCCCGCCGCCCGTTACAGCAACAACAGCAGAATGCTGACGAACTGCAGCGCCGTTCCCGCAATGTCAAACAGATGCCAGACGGGGTGGAACCAGCGTATTTTTTTGCCGAGCGCAAAGAAGACGATGCCCACCGTATAGGCAATGCCGCCCGCAAGCAGCAGCCCGAGGCTCACCGCCGATACGGATGCGACGAGCTGCGGAAGGACGGCGACCGCCATCCAGCCCGTCACCACATACAGCGCCATGGAAATGCCCTTTACGGCCTTGTTGTTCATGGCAATGGCGTTCATCGTAATGCCTGCCACGGCGCACGCCCACTGCAATCCGAACACGACCCAGCCCGCCGCAGTCCCGCCGAGCGCGATGAGACAGAACGGCGAGTAGGTGCCCGCGATCAGCAAAAAGATGGTGCAGTGATCGAAAATGCGCAGCACCCCTTTCGCCCTGCCGTCGGGCAGGAAGTGATAGAGCGCGCTCATGGTGTACAGCGTCACTGCGCCGAATCCGAACAGCGAGACGGCGGTCAGCGCCATCGCGTCGGGATAGGCGAGCACCGCAAGCACGATCCAGAACGCCAGCCCGAGCGCGCCGCCCGCAATGTGGGAGACCGCGTTGAAGATCTCCTCGCCCTTGGTATAAAAGGAGAAAAATCTCCCGTCCTTTGTCGTCATTCCCTTCTGCGTTACGGAAATTGCTGCCTGCATCTTCTGCCTCCCTGCATTCGTTCTGTGTTTTCGCTCATAGTATATGACGGCCTGCGAAAAAGCGCAACCTACTTGAAGCGGGGCGCGCTCTCCTTCTTTTTTTGCCCTTTCTATCCCCGAAAAGCCACGTTCTACCGCAAAAAGGAGCCGCTCTACCGTGAGTAGAGCGGCTCCTTTTTGCATGCATTCCGATAAAATTCTGCCCGAAACCATGGAATTCGGCGCATTTTGCGTCATCGCAGAAAGATGATGAGCAGGATAATGGCGACCGCCGCCACCGTACCGACGGCGTAGCAGATCGTCTTGATCTTCTGCTTCTTTTTCTCGTCCATGGGCGCATAGCCCGCGGGAACGAGCGCGCCGCCGCAGTAGGGACAGCGCGTCATGTGATCGAGCACGCTCTTGCCGCAATGCGGGCAGGATACGGCATGCTTTTCCAGCTGCGCCCGCCGCTTTGCCGCGCGCGCTTCCTCGCGCGCCAATCTCTCTTCGTCCGGCTTCATGTCACATGCTCTCGTGGATGGTGCGCGCGATGACGTCGTCCTGCTGTTCCTTGGTCAGTTTGTTGAAGTTCACCGCATAGCCGCTCACACGAATGGTGAGCTGCGGATATTTTTCAGGATGCTTCTGCGCGTCGAGCAGCGTATCGCGATTGAACACGTTGACGTTGAGATGGTATCCGCCGTCGCCGACGTAGGCGTCCAGCATGTTGACCAGATTTTCCGCTCTCTCGTTTGCCATAACCGATTCCTCCCGTATTTATAATATCGATTCTTTTGCTTGTTGCAAAGGAGCTTTTATTCCTCTTTGCCCAACGACTGCGGCGTCACCGAGAAGGTGTTGGAAATGCCGTCGCGCGCGTAGTCGTAGGGAAGTTTTGCGACCGACTCCAGCGAAGCGAGCGCCCCGTGGCTGTCCCGCCCGTGCATGGGGTTCGCGCCCGGCGCAAGCGGCTGTCCCGCCCTTCTGCCGTCCGGCGTGTTGCCCGTCTTCTTCCCGTACACCACGTTGCTGGTGATGGTCAGGATGGACATGGTGGGCACCGACTCCCGATAGGTCGTGTGCGACTTGATGAAGTTCATGAAGGTGCGCACGAGCCATACGGCGATCTCGTCCACGCGGTCGTCGTTGTTGCCGTACTTGGGATAGTCGCCCTCGATCCTGAAGTCGGTGACGATGCCGTCCTCGTTGCGGACGGGATACACCTTGGCGTACTTGATCGCCGAAAGCGAATCCGCCGCGCACGAAAGCCCCGCGATGCCCGTGGCAAAGAAGCGGCGCACGTTGGAATCGTGCAGCGCCATTTCGAGCGCCTCGTAGCAATACTTGTCGTGCATATAGTGAATGACGTTGAGCGTATTCACATACAGCCCCGCCAGCCAGCGCATCATCTCGGTATACTTCGCCCTGACCTCGTCAAAGTTGAGCGGGCCGTCCCCGGGGATGGGCGCATAGGCGGGCGACACCTGCAGGGGCTTGCCCGATTTATCGCGCTCCAGCTCGTCCTTGCCGCCGTTGATGGCGTACAGCAGACACTTGGCAAGGTTGGCGCGGGCGCCGAAGAACTGCATGTCCTTGCCCACGCGCATGCTGGAGACGCAGCACGCGATGCAGTAATCGTCCCCCATTTCGGGACGCATCAGATCGTCGCTCTCATACTGAATGGCGGACGTCTTGATGGAGATCTCCGCGCAGAACGTCTTGAAGTTCTTGGGCAGACGCTTGGACCAGAGCACCGTGAGATTGGGCTCGGGCGCGGGACCGAGGTTGATGAGCGTGTGCAGGATGCGGAAGCTGTTCCTGGTGACGAGCGTCCTGCCGTCCACCCCCATGCCGCCGATCGATTCGGTCACCCATGTGGGATCGCCGCTGAACAGCTCGTTATATTCCTTGATGCGCATGAACTTGACGACGCGCAGCTTCATGACGAAATGGTCGATGAGCTCCTGCGCCTGCTGTTCGGTGAGCGTTCCCTCGTCCAGATCGCGCTGGATATAAATGTCCAGGAAGGTGGAATTCCTGCCGATGGACATCGCCGCGCCGTTCTGATCTTTGATCGCGCCCAGATAGCCGAAGTACAGCCACTGCACCGCCTCCTGCGCGGTCTCGGCGGGGCGGGAGATGTCGAAGCCGTACTCCGCCGCCATCTCCTTGAGCCGCCCGAGCGCCTTGATCTGTTCGGAGATCTCCTCGCGGTCGCGGATCTTGTCGGGCGTCATGTCGCCGTCCAGCAGCAGCTTGTCCTCCTGCTTCTTTTTGATCAGATAGTCCACGCCGTACAGCGCAACGCGGCGGTAATCGCCCACGATGCGCCCGCGCCCGTAGGTGTCGGGCAATCCCGTCAGGATATGCGCATGACGCGCAAGGCGCATTTCGGGCGTGTAGGCGTCGAATACGCCGTCGTTGTGCGTCTTGCGGTACTTGGTGAAGATCTCCCTGACGCGCGGCGAGATCTCATAGCCGTACATTTTGAGCGCCTCTTCCGCCATGCGGATACCGCCGAAAGGCTGCAAAGACCGTTTGAAGGGCGCATCCGTCTGCAGCCCCACGATCTTTTCGAGATCCTTGTTGAAATATCCCGCCTTGTGCGAATTGACGCGCGAGACGATCTCGGTATCCGCGTCATACACGCCGCCGCGCTCGCGCTCTTCCTTGGTCAGCTCCATCACCTGTTCCCAGAGCTGTCTGGTCGCCTCCGTTGCGGGGGCGAGGAAGGACGCGTCCCCTTCGTAAGGGGTATAGTTGCGCTGAATGAAGTCGCGCACGTCCACTTCGTCGTTCGACCACTTGCCGCGCTCAAACGAGCGCCATGCATGTTCGTTCGTCATATTTTTTTCTCCGTACCGTTTATTTTCCGTAACATCCGATCGTGTTATTCCTGCGTTTTTGCGTCCAGCCAGAGTTCCAGAATTTCTTCGGGCTGGTACCCCGTGCAGCGCGCCGCTTCCGCACCGTCCTTCAGCACGATGAGCGTGGGGACGCGGTCGATGCCGAGCGCGTTCACCCGCTGCGCGTTCTGTTCGTTCGCCTCCAGATGCTCCACCTTCCACCCGCGCGCCGCCGCAAGGCGATTGACGACGGGCAGCAGCGTCAGGCAGTTTGCGCACGATTCGCCGCTCACTTCCAGAAGAGAAATTTCTGCCATCATATCCTCCCGTATTTTCCGCTGCGCAGAATGCGCTTTGCGTTTTCCACGCGCTCCGCCGCGGGCGGCTGCACCCCTTCGAGCGGATAAGGGATCCCCGCCCTGTGATACTTCTGCACCCCCATCGTATGATAGGGAAGCACTTCCACCCGCTCCACATTGGAGAGCGTGTCGAGGAACGCCCGCAGCCTTGTAAGCGCCCCGTCGTCGTCCGTGAGCCCCGGCACGAGCACGTGGCGCACCCACATCCGTACGCCCTTTTCGTTCAGAAACCGGGCAAACGCCAGCGGGTTTTGATTGCTCTGCCCCGTCAGATCCCTGTGCGCCGCATCGTCGATATGCTTGATGTCGAGCAGTACAAGATCGGTGAGCGCGGCAAGACGCCCGTACCGCGCGTCCCTCTCCGAATAACAGATGCCGGAGGTATCGAGGCAGGTGTTCACGCCCTTCTTTTTGAGGGCGGAAAACAGTTCCAGCACAAAGTCGAGCTGCATGAGCGGCTCCCCGCCCGAGACGGTCACGCCGCCCTTGTCCGCAAAATAACTTTTATACTTGAGGACTTCGCGCGCGACTTCGTCCGCGTCCGTCTGCGTGCCGCCAGAAAGCGCCCATGTGTCGGGATTGTGACAGTACTTACAGCGCATGGGACAGCCCTGCAAAAACACCACGAAGCGGATGCCGGGGCCGTCCACCGTGCCGAACGATTCAAAGGAATGAATTCTGCCTGTCATATCCACCTCGGACACCGCCTTCGGGCGGAGAAAACCGCACGCTTCCCCGGCGTTCCGCCGCCCTTTGCGGCAATGACTGCGCGAAAATCGGGGCTTCGCGCCTGCGCTGTTCCGCCGTTGGGGGAACAAAGGGCAGTTTTTACCTTTCGATAAAAACTGCCCAGACGAACGGCTTTTCGCTCCTGCAACTTCACGCGGTGCTCCGCTTTACTTCGTCAGTCGCCGCAGGGGTTCTTCAACTGCCCATATCATACCACACGCGCGCATGGTTTGTCAAGGATACGCATGCAAAAAGTCAGGAAAAATTTTTTCTATGTCTACTAAATATTGTGTCAAATAGAAAATTATAACACTAAATGTGGTAAATCGCTCCATGGCGGCAGACAGGCGCCGTTTCAAGGCGCAAAAGGTTCGTGCGCCGCCCGCGTCGGGCGAAATGACGCTTCCCGCGAAAGCGGCGCACGGGAACGCGTTACAGCTTCCAGACGGTGGGCACGCCGTCAACATAGCGCCAATAGAATCCCGCATAGAGCTGCCCGTCCGCCGTTTTGGGCGGCTCCTGTTCGCTGTAAAAATAGACCGTTATCGAGGAAGAGGAAAGGCCCAGATCCTGGAGCCTCCTGCCCTCGGCGGCAAGCGCGTCGCAGTACGCCTGCCACGCTTCTTCGGTGCCGTAAAAATAGACAGTCATGTTATATCCCCTGAATGCGGAATCTCCGACATGCTGCTGCGGCAAAAGCACGACGCCCGTAATATTGTAATTACAACGGAAGGCGTACGCACCGATCTCCGTCACACAGGCGGGAAGTTCAATGATACCGCCGAAATCGGACGAATAATACGCCCTGGCGCCGATCGCCGTCACGCTGTCGTCCGCGGGGAGCGTCTGCGGCGTGTCCGAAATTGCAACGCTTGCCGGATTTCCGTTTACATTAAAATATTCATAGAGACGATATTCCTCTGTTCCCCTTTCATATGGATTAGCGCCATTGTATGAATACGTATTTGTTGCATTATACAATTTTTCTTCCGACAGCGTACTGCTGTATCCTGTAAAGCTTCCATCCCCTTCTGCCGATACAAAAACAATGCCGCTTGCAAAAATTGCCGTCAGGCACAATAACAATGCCATCAGCAATCCCACTGCCACTACGGTTCCGCGCTTCAAATGTTTCCTGCTCATTCTCATTCCCTCCTGAATTTTTTCTATTGTAAATACCATTTGGCATACAACCGTGTTTCCTGATACAATGCCTCGCCCTCTTCGTTATACTTGGCTTCCGGTAAAGTATCTGTATCAAAGTTCCATATATTCACACATTCCGGCTCTTGAAACCATCCGCCAAAGATATACCCCTCCCGTTCGGGATTTTGCGGAACATATGTGATCTTCTCTCCGTAGTCATAATTGTCCGACCAATAATACCCGTCGTTTTCCGCTCCGTCATAATTGTAAAAATAATTGCAGTTTGACAAGTAAAAATGACCATATATATATCCCCTTTTATCCGCTTCCCATGAATTATAATTTTGTATAGTGCTAAAAAATATTGTTGTATTATCGTTATAACTTATATCATAAACATCATTTTGGGTTCCAATCATTATAACTTTTTCCAAATTGGGCATTCCACTGAATCCTGCGCGAAACATAGATACACTAGGAATAAAATAAAGCTGCTTTATTCTTTCGCTTTTAAAAGTCCCTCGTATCGACGACCAATACTGATACGTATATCGTTCCACCTTATATCCATCAATTTCTTCAGGGACAACTATCGTTTCTTTTTCTTTTCCCTGTTC
>URHP01000038.1 GCA_900547645.1 uncultured Eubacteriales bacterium | reverse complement strand
CCGCGGGCGGGGGCGGTGCGCTTGCGGGGCTTTTGCTGGCGCTCGGCATCGCCGTGCAGAATTTTCCCGAGGGCATGTGCGTCGCCTTTCCCATGCGGGCGCGCGGCATGTCTCCGCTGCGCAGTTTTCTGTTCGCGCAGGGATCGGGCGCCGTGGAAGTGCCCGCATGCGTGCTGGGCGCGCTGGCTGCAAGCGCGATCGGCAGTCTTCTGCCGTGGGCGCTCGCCTTTTCCGCGGGGGCGATGGTCGCCGTCGTGTGTTCCGAGCTCATCCCCGAATGCTTTTCGGGGAACAAGACGCTCGCCACGTCCGGCGTGGTGATCGGGTTCTGCCTGATGATGATTCTGGACGTTGCCCTCGGCTGAGCGCATAATTTTCGGCGGAACGGTCATGCTGACGGTATGAAAGCGCGGAAAAATACGGAAAAGACGGAAACAAAAGGCAAAAAGAAGGGCAGGTGTGCGATCGTCGTGGGCGCGTCTTCGGGCATCGGCAGGGAGACGGCGCTCCGCCTTGCCGCGCGCGGGGATACGGTGTTCAATCTTTCGCGCACCGCATCCGTCCCGCCCGTGCGCACGATCACCGCGGACGCCTTCGAGGAAGGCGCGTTTGCACGCGCGATCGAGAACGTCTGCAGGGAGACGGGCGGGCTCGATCTGCTGATCTATTGCGCGGGCTATTCCTGCCTTGCGCCTGTGGCGTATGCCAAGAGCGAAGACTACCGCTACCTGTTCGAAGTCAACTACTTCGGCGCCGTGGAGTGTCTGCGCGCCGCCGCGCCGTTTTTGCGCAAACGGGGAGGGCGCGCGGTGCTCGTGGGCTCGATGGGCGGCGAGATGCCCATTCCCTACGACGGTTTTTATTCTGCCTCCAAGGCGGCGCTCGCCATGCTCGCGCGGGAGACGGACATGGAGTGGCGCAGCCGCGGCGTGCGGGTGAGCGCGCTGCTGCCCGGCGGGACCGCCACGGGATTCACCGACAAGCGCACCGTCTACGGCGAGGAGGAGAGCGAGGAGTACTTTCACGCCATGCGCAGGGCGGGTGCGGCGCTCGCCAATCTCGAACAGGGCGGCATGGAGCCCTCTCTCGTGGCAGACGCCGTCATAAAACTTGCGCAGCGGCGCAATCCGCCCGCCGTCGCGGCGGCCGGCGGCAGGAACATTGCGCTGCGCGCGCTCGTGCGCATGCTGCCCGAGCGCGTCACCGACTGGGCGGTGCGGCGGAAATTCAACCAACGCTGAGGCCTTTACGGGGACTTCGTACGCAAGTCTTCCGAAATTCCCGAAAAAAACCTGCGGAATGCTTGACGGGGCGCGGGACGTTTGGTATAATAATATCATGAAAAGGCAGGTGAAGTTCTGCCGCATACGGCAGAAGAGCAGTCAATCGAAGGGAAGGTAGAGCCGGTTTTTTTCGCATAGAAAAAAACTGCTCTTTTTCATTTTTCGGAAAAACGGCAACGGGAGAGAAAACCGCGGGCGGCGCCCGCGTTACGGAGGCTTACAGTATGAAGAAAGTGGCAGTTATCATGGGAAGCGACAGCGATCTTCCCGTCGTGGAAAAGGCATTTTCCGTGTTTGAGGAGTACGGCGTTCCCTACGAGGTACATGTCTATTCGGCGCACCGCACGCCCGTAGAGGCGCGCATGTTTGCGCAGAGCGCCGCGGACGAGGGATTCGGCGCGATCATCGCGGCGGCGGGGAAGGCCGCGCACCTTGCCGGTTCCATTGCGGCGAACACGGTGCTGCCTGTCATCGGCATCCCCGTCAAAAGTTCCACGCTCGACGGGCTGGACGCGCTGCTGTCCACGGTGCAGATGCCCTCGGGCATTCCCGTGGCGACGGTCGCCATCGACGGCGCGCAGAACGCCGCGCTGCTCGCGGTGCAGATCCTTGCCGTCTCCGACGAAAAGCTGCACGAAAAGCTCATGAATGCCCGCCGCGCGGCGACGGAGAAGGTATTGAAAAAAGATGCGGAGATCGCCGCAAAATACAACAAGTAACAATTTTCAGAAGAAAAAAGGAGATACAGTTATGGAAAAGACCGTTCAGCTCTATGAAGGCAAAGCGAAAAAAGTGTATGCCACCACGGATGAAAACCTGTGCATCGTCTCGTACAAGGATGACGCCACCGCGTTCAACGGGCTCAAAAAGGGCACCATTGCGGGCAAGGGCGTGGTCAACAACCGCATGACCAACCTCTTGATGCAGCTTTTGGAAAAGGCGGGCGTTCCCACCCACTTCGTCAAGGAACTTTCCGACAGGGACACCCTTGTCAAGAAGGTGAAGATCGTTCCCCTCGAAGTCATCATCCGCAACGTGTCCGCCGGCTCCTTCGCCAAGCGTTACGGCGTGGAAGAGGGCATCGTGTTCGACGAACCGACCATCGAGTTCTCCTATAAGAACGACGATCTGGGCGATCCGCTGATCAATTCCTATCACGCGCTTGCTTTGAAGCTTGCGACCAAGGAAGAGATCGCAACCATCGAAAAGTATGCGTTCAAGGTGAACGAAGTGCTCAAGGCATATTTCCTTCACCTGGGCGTCAAGCTCATCGACTTCAAGCTGGAGTTCGGGCGCCTGCCCGACGGCACCATCGTGCTTGCGGACGAGATCTCGCCCGATACCTGCCGTTTCTGGGACGCAAAGACCAACGAAAAGCTGGATAAGGACAGATTCCGCCGCGATATGGGCGGCGTTGAGGACGCGTACGCAGAGATCTTCAAGCGCGTGACGAAAGGGGAGTAACGCCGTATGCACGAGATCCACGAGGAGTGCGGCGTCTTCGGCATCTTTGCGCCCGAAGCGCAGAACGTCGCGTCCACTGCATATTATGCTCTGTTCGCCCTGCAGCACAGGGGACAGGAATCGGCGGGCATCGTCGTCAACAACGACGGCGTGTTCTCCTCCTATAAGGACGTGGGACTGGTCAACGACGTGTTCACGCCCGACGTGCTTGCAAAGCTCGGGCTGGGGAATATGGCGATCGGGCATGTCCGCTACGGCACAACGGGCACGAGCGGCAGGGAGAACGCGCAGCCCATCGTCGTCAATCACCTGAAGGGAAACATGGCGCTCGCGCACAACGGGAACCTCATCAACGCCACCGAGCTGCGGGAGGAACTGGAGAACGAGGGCTGCATCTTCCACACCACTTCGGATACCGAGGTCATCGCCTACGTCATCACCAAGGAGCGCGTCAAAGCGCGTTCCATCGAGGAAGCGGTGCTCGCCGCGATGGACAGGCTCAAGGGGGCGTATTCGCTCGTCGTCATGTCTCCCTCCAAGCTCATCGCCGCGCGCGATCCTCACGGATTCCGTCCGCTCTGCTTCGGCAAGCGCGACGACGGCAGCTATCTGATCGCGTCCGAGTCGTGCGCGCTCAATGCGGTCAGCGCGCACAAGGTGCGCGAGATCGAACCGGGCGAGATGCTCGTCATCACCAAGGACGGCATCAAGAACGACACCTCGCACTGCGGCGGCAAAAAGGCGTTCTGCGTGTTTGAGTACTTCTATACAGCCCGCCCCGATTCGGAGATTGACGGCTGCTACGTGCACGACGCAAGAAAGCGTGCGGGCGCGTTTTTGGCGGAAAAGTATAAGATCGACGCCGATATCGTCGTCGGCGTTCCCGACTCGGGACTGGATGCGGCGCTCGGCTATGCGCAGGCGTCCGGCATTCCCTACGGCATCGGATTTCTGAAAAACAAATATATCGGCAGAACGTTCATCGCGCCCGATCAGAAGGTGCGCGAGGACAAGGTGAAGATCAAGCTCAACGTCATCGCTTCGGCGGTCAGGGGCAAGCGCGTCATCCTGGTGGACGATTCCATCGTCCGCGGTACGACCAGCCGTCCCATCGTCAGACAGCTGCGCGAGGCGGGCGCCACGGAGGTGCATTTCCTTTCCTCCGCGCCCAAGTTCCTCAATCCCTGCTACTACGGCACGGACATCGATTCGCGCGAAAATCTCATCGCCTGCCACCATTCGACGGAGGAGATCGCCAAGATCATCGGCGCGGATTCGGTCGGCTATCTCGATATCGAACACGCGCGGCTTCTGGCGGGCGGCGACGGCAGCGGGTTCTGCTGTGCCTGCTTCGACGGCGTGTATCCCACGGAGATCCCCAAGGAGCCGAGCAAGGACCGGTTCGAACGTCCCATCGCCGGCAGACCGATCAGTGAAAATCCCAAGTTCCGCAAGGAGAACTGACTTCCCAAGAAGGAGAACGACATGGACAAGAGTTATTCGGACAGCTACAAGGCGGCGGGCGTAGACATCACCGCGGGCTATCAGGCGGTGGAGCTGATGAAAAAGCACGTCGCACGTACCATGCCCGAGGGCAGGGCGGACATCGGCGGCTTCGGCGGACTGTTCCCCCTGGACATGGCGGGCATGGAAAAGCCCGTGCTCGTCTCCGGGACGGACGGCGTGGGCACCAAGATCAAACTCGCTTTCCTCATGGACAAGCACGACACGGTGGGCATCGACTGCGTTGCCATGTGCGTCAACGACATCGTCTGCTGCGGCGCGAAACCGCTGTTCTTCCTCGACTATATCGCCTGCGGAAGGAACTTTCCCGAAAAGATCGCCTCCATCGTGGGCGGCGTGGCGGAGGGCTGCGTGCGCGCGGGCTGTGCGCTCATCGGCGGCGAGACGGCCGAGCACCCCGGGCTCATGCCCGAGGAGGAATACGACCTTGCGGGCTTCGCGGTCGGCGTGGTCGATCAGTCGAAGGTCATCGACAATTCCGCAATGAAGGAAGGGGACGTGATGCTCGCGCTGCCCTCCTCGGGCGTGCATTCCAACGGATTCTCGCTCGTGCGGAAGGTCTTTGACGTAGAACACTGCGATCTTTCGGCGCCCGTCGCCGAGCTTGGCGGGAAGAGCCTCGGAGAAACGCTCCTCACGCCCACCAAAATCTATGTAAAGCCCGTGCTTGCGCTCCTCAGGGAGGTCGCAGTCAAGGGGATCTCTCACATTACGGGCGGCGGATTTTATGAAAATATGCCGCGTTCCATTCCCGCGGGGCTGGGCGTGAAGATCAGAAAGGCAGACGTCAAAGTGCTGCCCGTGTTCGATCTTATCCAAAAGACGGGGAAGATCTCCGAGCACGATATGTTTAATACTTTCAACATGGGTGTCGGCATGAGCATCGTCGTCGCCAAAGAAGACGCCGACAGGGCGGTCTCCGTCCTGAAGGCGCAGGGCGAGGATGCGTACGTCCTCGGCGAGATCGTCAAGGGCGACGGGGTAACGCTGTGCTGAGGAAGATCCGCGTCGCCGTCCTCTGTTCGGGCGGCGGCACCAATCTGCAGGCGATCCTGGACGCGCAGGCGGCGGGAAAGATCCCCTCGGGGGAGATCGCGCTCGTCGTATCCGACAACGCGTCCGCCTATGCGCTCGAACGGGCGAAGGCGGCGGGCGTCGCCACCTTTGTCGCCGACAAAAAGGCGGTCCCGGACCGCCGCGAGCGGGAGGCGAAAATTTCCGCCGCGCTCGCAGAAAACGGCATCGGGCTGGTGGTGCTTGCGGGGTTTATGACCATTCTGAGCGAAGCGTTCACCAGACAGTATGAGATGCGCATGATCAACGTGCATCCTTCCCTCATTCCGAGCTTCTGCGGTCCCGGGTTTTACGGGCTGAAGGTGCACGAGGCGGCGCTTGCGCGCGGGGTGAAGGTGACGGGCGCCACGGTGCATTACGTGAACGAAGTCTGCGACGGCGGTCCCATCATTGCGCAGAAGGCGGTCGCCGTCGAAGAGGGCGACACACCCGAAACCCTGCAAAAGCGCGTCATGCGCGAGGCGGAGTGGATCATTCTGCCGCAGGCGGTGGAGACCGTTTGCAAAGAGCTGCTTTCGCGGGAAAACGCCTGAGGCGGCATTCCCGCGCCGATCACTGAATTACAAAGGAGAGATTATGGGCTACGTAAGAAAGAGCATGAAGCGCGCGCTGGCGGGAAATTCCTATCCCGGGCGCGGCATCGTCATCGGCAAGAGTTCGGACGGAAGAAAGGCGATGTTCGCCTACTTCATCATGGGCAGGAGCGAAAATTCCCGCAACCGCGTGTTCGTTGAAGAGGGGGACGCCGTCACCATCTATCCGTTCGATGCAAGCAAGGTGGAAGATCCTTCCCTCATCATCTATTCGCCCGTCAAGCGGGTGGGGAACGATATTATCGTCACCAACGGCGATCAGACGGATACCATCGAAGAGTATCTGAACATGGGCAAGTGCTTCCGCTGTGCCCTGAAGACGCGCACTTTCGAGCCGGACGCGCCCAACTATACGCCCCGCATCAGCGGCATCATCCATCTCAAAAAGGGCGGTTTTACCTATGAGATGTCCATTCTGAAGAGCGCGGACGGCAAGGGCGAAAAGTGCAACCGTTTCACGTTCGATTACGAGCCCGTCAACGGCACGGGGCATTTCCTGCACACCTATGAAAAGGACGGGAACCCGCTGCCCACCTTCATGGGCGAACCGGAGCGCGTCTCCATTCCCAACGACGTCAACGAATTTGCCCGCGAGATCTGGGAAAATCTCGATCCCGACAATAAAATTTCGCTCTACTGCCGCGCCGTCACGCTGAGAACGTGGCAGGAAGAGAATGTGCTGATCAACAAGTTCACGAAATAAGTTTCCGGAATTTTCGGATCGTGACGAAGCGCGGCGCCGGCGCAAGGCGCGGCTTTGCCCGCGCGGGGATCGGTCGCCAATTTGGATGCCGGAGGCATCAGCTGCTTGCTTCCTTTGAAGGGAAGAGGCGGTACACAACGACAGGAGAAAAAGCGATGAACGAATTTCAGTTAAAATACGGGTGCAATCCCAATCAGAAGCCCGCGCGCATCTTTATGGCGGACGGCGGCGACCTTCCCGTAGAAATTTTGAACGGAAGGCCCGGATATATCAACTTTCTGGACGCCTTCAATTCCTGGCAGCTCGTCAAAGAGGTGAAGGAGGCGACGGGCATGGCGGCGGCGACCAGCTTCAAGCACGTCTCGCCCACGTCGGCGGCGGTGGGCAAAAAGCTCTCGCCCGCGCTCAAAAAGTCCTGCTTTGTGGACGACATCGAGGGGCTTGACGATTCCCCGCTCGCCTGTGCCTATGCACGGGCGCGCGGAACGGACAGAATGTCCTCCTTCGGCGACTGGATCGCCCTGTCCGACGAATGCGACGAGGTAACGGCGCGGATCATCGCGCGCGAAGTCTCCGACGGCATCATTGCGCCCGCCTATTCTCCCAAGGCGCTCGAGATTCTGAAGGGCAAAAAGAAGGGAGCGTACAACACCGTCAAAATCGATCCTGCCTATGTTCCCGCCGAGATCGAGCGCAAGCAGGTGTTCGGCATCACGTTTGAACAGGGGCGCAACAATTATAAGATCGACCGCGCCACGCTCGGCAATCTCGTGACGAAGAACAAGCAGCTGCCCGAGGACAAGGCGATCGACCTCATCATTTCGCTCATTACCTTAAAATACACGCAGTCCAATTCCGTCTGTTTTGCGGCGGACGGACAGGCGATCGGCGTGGGCGCGGGACAGCAGTCGCGCATCCACTGCACCCGCCTTGCGGCTCAGAAGGCGGACCTCTGGCATCTGCGTCAGCACGAAAAGGTGCTCTCCCTGCAGTTTGCGGAAGGGGTAGGCAGACCGGAAAAGAACAACATCATCGATCTGTACCTCTCCGACGATGCGGACGAAGTGCTTGCCGAAGGCGCATGGCAGAAAAATTTCGCCGTCCGTCCCGAGCCCTTCACGCGGGAGGAAAAGGCGGCGTACCTTGCCACGATCAAGGGCGTCTCGCTGGGGAGCGACGCGTTCTTCCCGTTCTCCGACAATATCGAGCGTGCCTACAGAAGCGGCGTGACGTACGTTGCGGAGCCGGGCGGCTCGGTGCGGGACGACCTCGTCATCGAGGCGGCAGACAGCCATAACATGGTCATGGCGTTCACGGGCATGCGCCTGTTCCATCACTGACCGGACATCAAAAACGGACGCGCAAACCTGCATTTTTAGCAGGTTTGCGCGCAAGCATTTCTTTTACGAGGGAATTTTTATGGATATTCTGGTAGTCGGCGGCGGCGGCAGAGAACACGCCGTCATCAAGGCGCTGAAAAAGAGCAGGCGCGCGGGAAAAATTTATGCGCTTCCCGGGAACGGCGGCATCGCGCAGGACGCGGAGTGCGTGCCCGTGAAGGCGACGGATATCGACGGCATCGTGCGCTTTGCGCGCGAGAAAAAAGTGGATTTCGCGGTCGTCACGCCCGATGATCCGCTCTGTCTCGGGTGCGTGGACGCGCTGGAAGCCGTCGGCGTTCCCTGCTTCGGGCCCACCAAGGACGCGGCCGTCATCGAAGGGAGCAAGGTCTTCTCCAAAAATCTCATGAAGAAGTACGGCATCCCCACTGCGGCAAGCGAGACGTTCACCGATCCCGCCGCGGCGATTGCCTATCTGAAGACGGCGTCCTATCCCACCGTGATCAAGGCGGACGGACTTGCGCTCGGCAAGGGCGCGGTCATCGTAAACAGCTTTGAAGAAGCGGAAAAGACCGTCAATGAAATGATGGTGGACAGGGTGTTCGGCGCGAGCGGCGACAGGATTTTGGTCGAAGAGTTCCTTACGGGGCCCGAGGTCTCCGTGCTCTCCTTTACGGACGGCAAGATCGTCGTGCCCATGGTCTCCTCCATGGACCACAAGCGCGCAAAGGACGGCGACGAAGGGCTGAACACGGGCGGCATGGGTACCGTTGCGCCCAACCCGTACTATACGGAGGAGATCGCCGAAACGTGCATGCAGAAGATCTTCCTGCCCACGATCAACGCGATGAACGCCGAAGGACGCACCTTCAAGGGCTGTCTGTACTTCGGGCTGATGCTCACCAAAGACGGTCCCAAGGTCATCGAATATAACTGCCGTTTCGGCGATCCCGAGACGCAGGTGGTGCTGCCCCTTCTGATGAGCGATCTTCTGGAGATCATGCTCGCGGTGCGCGGCGGCAGCCTGAAAGCGGACATGGTGCGCTTCAAAAAGGGCGCGGCGTGCTGCGTCGTGCTCGCGTCCGAGGGCTATCCGAAGAAGTATGACACGGGTTTCCCCATCACCATGCCCGAGCCGGGCGCGAACGAGGACATCTACGTTGCGGGGGCGAAGCTGGAGAACGGCAGACTGCTGACTGCGGGCGGCAGAGTGCTCGGCGCGGTCGCCACGGCGGACACCCTGAAGGACGCGATCGCGCACGCGTATGCGCTTGCGGATAAAATTCACTTTGAAAACGCCTATATGCGCCGCGACATCGGCAGGCGCGCGTTGGCTGCAATGGAGGACAGATAATGGTCTACAGAGTCTATGTGGAGAAGAGAGAGGGGTTCGACAACGAGGCGCGCGCCCTTCTTTCGGACGTCAGGGAACTTCTCGGCATTGCGGGCGTGACGCGTATCCGCATCCTCAACCGCTACGACGCGGAGGACATTGACGAAGCGCTCTTCCGGCAGTGCGTGCATACGGTATTTTCCGAGCCGCAGATGGACAGCGCGTCCGAGGGCGTCGATCTTGCGGGGGCGCGCGTGTTCGCGGCGGAATATCTGCCCGGACAGTTCGATCAGCGCGCGGATTCGGCGGCGCAGTGCATCCAGCTCATCTCCATGAAGCCGCGTCCCGTCATCCGTACCGCAAAGGTGTACGCGGTGTACGGCATGGTCTCCGAGGACGAGCTGGAGGCGATCAAAAAATACGTCATCAACCCCGTTGAGAGCCGGGAAGCGTCGCTCGCCGTTCCCGGGACGCTGAAAATTTCCCATCCCGTTCCCTCCGAAGTGCCCACGCTCACGGGCTTTTTGCAGCTGGACGAGGAAGGGCTTGCCGCGTTTGTCGGCAAGTATGAGCTTGCGATGGACGCGGACGACGCGGCGTTCTGTCAGGAATATTTCCGGAAGGAGGGGCGCGATCCCACGCTCACGGAGATCCGCATGATCGACACCTATTGGTCCGATCACTGCCGCCACACCACCTTCCTCACGACCATCGATTCCGTCACCTTTGAAGACGAACTGCTGCAGAAGGCGTACGAGGACTACCTTGCCGCGCGCGAGGAGATCGGCAGGACCAAGCCCGTCAATCTCATGGATGTAGGCACCATCGCCGCGAAATTGCTGAAAAAGCGCGGCATGCTGGAAAAACTCGACGAATCGGAGGAGATCAACGCCTGCACCGTCAAGATCAAGGTGGACGTAGACGGCGAGCCGCAGGACTGGCTGCTCCTCTTCAAGAACGAGACGCACAATCACCCGACGGAGATCGAGCCGTTCGGCGGCGCGGCGACCTGCATCGGCGGCGCCATCCGCGATCCGCTCTCGGGCAGAAGCTACGTCTATGCCGCCATGCGCGTCACGGGCGCAGGCGATCCGCTCGTTCCCGTCAGGGACACGATGAAGGGCAAGCTCCCGCAGCGCAAGATCGTCACTACGGCGGCGGCGGGATATTCTTCCTACGGCAATCAGATCGGTCTCGCTACAGGGCAGGTGGACGAGCTCTATCACCCCGGCTATGTCGCAAAGCGGCTGGAGATCGGCGCGGTCATCGCGGCGACGCCCGCCGAAAACGTGCGCAGGGAGGTCCCCGCGCCCGGCGATAAGGTCATCCTTCTGGGCGGCAGGACGGGGCGTGACGGATGCGGCGGCGCAACGGGCTCTTCCAAGTCGCATACGCTCGAGTCGCTCACGCACTGCGGCGCCGAAGTACAGAAGGGCAATGCGCCCGAAGAACGCAAACTGCAGCGTCTCTTCCGCAACCGGGAGGCGATGCTGCTCGTCAAGCGCTGCAACGATTTCGGCGCGGGCGGCGTATCCGTCGCCATCGGCGAACTCGCCGACGGGCTGGACATCGATCTCAACGCCGTGCCCAAGAAGTATGACGGGCTGGACGGCACCGAACTTGCCATCTCCGAATCGCAGGAGCGCATGGCGGTCGTCGTGGAGGCGGATAAAGCGGACAAGTTCATCGGACTCGCGGAACAGGAAAATCTGGAGGCGACCGTCGTCGCTTCCGTCACGGAGGAACCCCGCCTCGTCATGCGCTGGAACGGCAGGACCATCGTGGACGTCTCGCGCGAGTTTCTCAATTCCAACGGCGCGGAAAAGCATATCAGCGTCGCGCCTGCAAAGTGCGGCGAATGGCAGCGCGAGGTCAAGGGCACGTTCGCCGAAAATTACAGCCGTCTGGCGGGCGATCTCAACGTCTGTTCCAAGCGCGGACTTTCCGAGCGGTTCGATTCCACCATCGGCGCAGGCACCGTTTTAATGCCGTTCGGCGGGAAGTATCAGCTCACGCCGCCGCAGGCGATGGCGCACCTTGTCTCCGTCGAAAAGGGACATACGGACACCGTCTCCTACATGGCATGGGGCGGAAATCCCTATATCACCGAAAAGAGTCCCTATCACGGGGCATACCTCGCCGTCGTCGAGAGCGTCGCGAAGCTCGTTGCCTCCGGCGCATCCACGGCGGACACATACCTCTCTTTCCAGGAATACTTCCTGAAGCCCGGGCATGATCCCGCGCGCTGGGGGCAGCCGCTCGCCGCGCTGCTGGGGGCGTTCGAGGCGCAGAAGGCTCTGGGCATCGCCGCCATCGGCGGCAAGGACTCCATGAGCGGTACGTTCGAGCATATCGACGTCCCGCCCACGCTCGTCTCCTTTGCGGTCACCACCGGCAGGGCGGGCGAGGTCGTCTCCCCCGAATTCAAGGCGGCGGGACACAAGGTCGTGCTGCTCGCACCCGAATATGACGAGACGGGGCTTCCCGTCACGGCTTCCCTGATGAGCGTGTTCGCCAAAGTGACTTCGCTGCTGCGGGCGGGGCGTGCGCTCTCCGTGTGGACGCCCGGCTTCGGCGGCATCGCCGAGGGCGTCATGAAGATGTGCTTCGGCAACATGGTCGGGTTCCGGTATGCCGACGGCGTTTCGACGGAGGACATTTTCGGCTATCGGTACGGCGCGTTCATCCTCGAACTTGCGGAGGATCTGCCCGTCGGAACGCCTTTGGGCGAGACGACGGCGCTCGGCGCGATCTCGATGGGCGGCGAACGGCTCTTCCTGTCCGATCTGCTCAGAATTTACGAGGACAAGCTGGAGCCCGTATATGCCTGCAATATCGCAACGCCTGCGGAAGCGGTGCGCAACTTCACCTTCCGCACGCGCAGCGCGCTTGCGAGCGAGGTAAAATTCGCCAAACCCAAAGTGCTCATTCCCGTGTTCCCGGGCACCAACTGCGAGTACGATACCGCCAAGGCGTTTGCAGATGCGGGCGCGGAGCCGGAGATCTATGTCATCCGCAACCGCACGGCGGCGGAAGTCGCGCAGGCGGCGGAAGAGTTTGCCGCAAAGATGGCAAATTCGCAGATCGTGTTTATTCCCGGCGGATTTTCGGGCGGCGACGAGCCGGACGGTTCGGGCAAGTTCATCACCGCGTTTTTCCGCGGCGAACGCGTCAGGGAACAGGTCGCGCGGCTGCTGGACGACAGACAGGGGCTGATGGGCGGCATCTGCAACGGGTTCCAGGCGCTCATCAAGCTCGGGCTCGTGCCGTACGGCAAGATCATCGATACGGACGAATTCTGCCCCACGCTCACCTATAACAATATTGCGCGCCACCAGTCGCGCATCGTGCGCGTGCGCGTGGCAAGCGTGCAGTCGCCGTGGCTTTCGCTCGTCGAGGCAGGGGAGGTGTTCTCCGTGCCGATCTCGCACGGCGAGGGCAAATTTGTGGCAAGTCCCGCGCTCATTGAAAAGCTCGCGGAAAACGGTCAGATCATGACGCAGTACGTCGATCTTTCGGACAACGCCACCATGGACGTGCATTTCAATCCGAACGGCAGCGCGGCGGCGATCGAGGGCATCCTCTCGCCGGACGGCAGGGTGTTCGGCAAGATGGGGCATTCCGAGCGCAAGGGCGCGGGACTTTACAGGAACGTCCCCGGCGAATACGATATGAAGCTGTTCGAAAGCGCGGTGAAGTATTTTAACTGATCGGGAGACCGGGCGCCGCCTGTAAAAGGCGGCAAGGAAGAAGACGGACGGAGAGGAACATGCTGACGGATATTGAGATCGCGCAGAGCGCAAAATTAAAGCCCATTCTCGACGTGGCGAAGAGCGTCGGACTGAGCGAGGACGACATCGAGTACTACGGAAAGTATAAGGCGAAGATCGGGCTGCCCGTCATGGAGCGTGCGGGCAAGGACGGCAAACTCATCCTTGTCACCGCCATCACGCCCACACCCGCGGGCGAGGGCAAGACGACCACCACCATCGGGCTTGCCGACGGCATGCGCCGCATCGGCAAAAAGGTCGTGGTGGCGCTGCGCGAGCCTTCGCTCGGTCCCGTATTCGGCGTGAAGGGGGGCGCTGCGGGCGGCGGCTATGCGCAGGTCGTTCCCATGGAGGATATCAACCTGCATTTCACGGGGGATGCGCACGCCGTGGGCGCGGCAAACAATCTGCTCGCCGCCATGCTCGACAATCATATTTTCCAGGGGAATGCGCTCGGTATCGACAAGGACCGCATCACGTGGAAACGGTGCGTGGACATGAACGACCGTCAGCTCCGCTATCTGGAAGACGGCCTGGGCGGCGGCAAGAACGGCGTTCCCCGGAAAGACGGGTTCGAGATCACCGTCGCCAGCGAGGTCATGGCGATCCTCTGCCTTGCCACTTCGCTCTCCGATCTCAAGGCGCGGCTGGAGCGCATCGTCGTCGGCTATACCTATGAGGGCAAGCCCGTCACCGCGGGCGATCTGAAGGCGGCGGGCGCCATGTGCGCGCTCCTGAAGGACGCGTTGAAACCAAACCTTGTACAGACGCTGGAGGGAACGCCCGCCATCGTGCACGGCGGGCCGTTCGCCAATATCGCGCACGGCTGCAATTCGGTCGTCGCGACGCGCACGGCGCTGCGGC
>URHP01000037.1 GCA_900547645.1 uncultured Eubacteriales bacterium | reverse complement strand
CGAGATGAGCGCTAGTCTCGTGGGCTCGGAGATGTGTATAAGAGACAGTCGTGGACGCGGGCAACGGCGCGGGCGGCTTTTATGTCGACCTCGTCTTGAAGCCTCTCGGCGCAGATACGGCGGGATCGCAGTTTCTGGAGCCGGACGGGCGCTTCCCCAATCACATCCCCAATCCCGAAAACGAAGCGGCGATGCAGTCCGTCTGCGCGGCGGTCGTCAAGAACAAAGCGGACTTCGGCATCATCTTCGACACCGACGTGGACCGCGCGGGCGCAGTCGCCGCAAACGGCGAAGAGATCAACCGCAACCGTCTCATCGCGCTCATCTCCGCCATTCTGCTGGCGGAACGGCCGGGCGTCATCGTCACCGACTCGGTGACGAGCGACGGACTTGCGGCGTTCATCAAGGCGCACGGCGGCGTACACCGCCGTTTCAAGCGCGGCTATAAGAACGTCATCAACGAATCCAAGCGGCTGAACGCCGAAGGACAGTACTCCCCGCTCGCGATCGAGACGAGCGGTCACGCCGCACTCAGGGAAAACTACTTCCTCGACGACGGCGCATACCTCGTCACCCGCCTGCTCATCGCGCTCGCCGGATGTGCGAAGGAGGGAAAAGAGCTCACCTCGCTCATTGCCGACCTTCCCGAACCCGCGGAAGCCGTGGAAGTGCGCCTCGCCTTTATTCCGGGATGCGATTTCAAGGCGCTGGGCGCAGGCGTCATTGCCGATTTTACGGCATATGCGCAGCAATCGCCCGACCTCACGCTCGCGCCAGACAACTGCGAGGGCGTGCGCGTCAACTTCGCAAAGGACGCGGGAGACGGATGGGCGCTCATCCGCATGAGCCTGCACGAGCCCATCCTCCCCATCAACGTCGAAAGCAACTCCCCGGGCGGCAGCGGACGCATCCTGCGCGCGCTGTATGAATTCCTCTCCGCCTACCCCTTCCTCAATCTCGAAAATCTCAAAAAACAAATTTAAGTCAAGGAGAACGAAGCTATGAAAGAAGTCAGACAGACCACCATTAACGCCATCCGCATCCTCTCTGCGGAAGCCATTCAGAAGGCAAATTCGGGACACCCCGGACTGCCCATCGGTTCCGCGCCCATTGCCTACACGCTGTGGCAGAACTTCCTGAAATTCAACAACAAGGATCCCAAGTGGGACGACAGGGACCGCTTCGTACTCTCCGCAGGACACGGCTCCATGCTCGACTATTCCCTGCTCTACCTCTACGGCATGGGACTGACCAAGGAAGACCTGATGAACTTCCGTCAGCTCGGTTCCAAGACGCCCGGTCACCCCGAATACGGTCACACGGTAGGCATCGAGACGACGACGGGCCCTCTGGGACAGGGCATTGCGAACGCCGTCGGCATGGCGGTCGCCGAAGCGCATCTTGCGGCGGTGTTCAACCGTGAAGGCTTCCCCGTCGTCGATCACTACACCTATGCGCTGTGCGGCGACGGCTGCCTGGAAGAAGGCATCTCCTACGAAGCGTGCTCGTTTGCAGGCACGCACGAGCTGGGCAAACTCATCCTCTTCTACGACGACAACGACATCACCATTGAAGGCGATACGGACATCACCTTCAAAGAGGACGTCGCCATGCGCTTCAAGGCGCAGAACTGGCAGGTCATCAAGGTAGACCTCGTTGAAAATCCCGACAACGTCGCCATGCTCTCCAACGCCATCAAGAAGGCGCAGAAAGAGACGAAAAAACCCTCCATCATCATCTGCAAGACCAAGATCGGCTACGGCACGCCGCTCGAAGGCAGCCACAAGTGCCACGGCGCCCCGCTCGGCGCAGAGAACCTGCAGAAGACCAAGGAACGCTTCGGCTGGACGTGCGCGCCCTTCGAAGTGCCCGCGGAAGTATTCGAACACACCGCCAAGGCAGGCAGACGCGGCGCCAAGAAGGAACGCGAATGGAAGGCAATGTTCGCGGAATACGAAAAGAAGTATCCCGAACTCGCCAAGGCATACAAGGCGGCGATGAGCGGCGAAATGGTGGATCTTACCAAGGTGGAGGATCTGTTCAGGTTTGAAAAGCCCATGGCGACGCGCCAGACCTCCGCGACGGTGCTCAACAAGATCGCCGCGCTCGTTCCCAATCTGATGGGCGGCTCGGCGGACCTCGCTCCCTCCAATCTCTCCGACATGAAGGACACGGACACCGTCAAGTACGGCAACTTCACCGCAAACGACAAGAGCGGCAGGAACATGCACTTCGGCATCCGCGAGCACGCCATGGCGGCGATCACCAACGGCATGCAGCTTCACGGCGGACTCAGGTGCTACTGCGCGACCTTCTTCATCTTCTCCGACTACTGCAAGCACGCGATGCGTCTTTCGGCGCTCATGAACATCCCCGTCGTCTATATCCTGACGCATGACTCCATCGGCGTCGGCGAAGACGGACCGACGCATGAGCCCGTCGAACAGCTCATCGCGCTGCGCTCCATCCCCAACATGAAGGTCTACCGCCCCGCAGACGGCAAAGAGACGGCGGCTGCGTGGATCTCGGCGCTCACGGGCACCGCCCCCACCGCGCTGGTGCTCACCCGCCAGAATCTGCCGCAGTATGCGGGCAGCGGGCTGGTCGCGCTCAAGGGCGGCTATGTGCTGGAAGACTGCGAAGGTACGCCCGACGTTCTGCTGATCGCCAGCGGTTCGGAAGTCGAGCAGTGTGTCGGCGCAAAGGCGAAACTCGCCGAGGAAGGCATCAAGGCGCGCGTCATCTCCATGCCCTGCTTCGAAGAGTTTGAAAAACAGAGCGCGGAATATAAGGAGAGCGTCATGCCCGCCGCCGTCAGGGCGCGCGTGTGCGTGGAAGCGGGTTCGCCCTACAGCTGGTACAAGTACGCGGGCGACTGCGGCGAGATCATCGGCATGTCCACCTTCGGCGCAAGCGGTCCCGCCGCACAGCTGTTCAAGCTGTTCGGCTTCACCGTGGAAAATGTCGTCGAAAAGGCAAAGTCCTCCCTCGCAAAGGCAAAATAAGCAATGCATTAAGCAAGTGCGGGCGCGGCAAAAGCCGCGCCCGCAACCGTTTCTAGCGGGAGTATTTTCCCAAAGCAGCGCGCAAACCCTCAACTCCTCAGAACGGCAAAGATCAAATAAGGACTCTTCCCCGTCTGCACCCAATCGATCGCAGCGATCAGAAAACCATCATCAGGGAAACAAACATATGGAACTTGAAGACATCGAACGACTCTATCGCAACAGGCAGAGCTGCCGCACCTTCGACGGGCGGGAAGTTCCCGCGGACCTCGTCAAAAGGATCTGCGCCGCCGCCCTGCTTGCCCCCTCCGCCTGCAACGCACAGCCATGGAAACTCGTCGCCGTTTTGGGCGAAAGGCGCAAGGAAGTTGCCGGGTGCCTGCAGGGGCTTGGCATGAACAAATTTGCATCCGACGCAGGCGCGCTCGTCGCGGTCTGTGAGGGAAAGAGCAATCTGACCGCAAAGCTGGGCGGGCGCATGAAGAACACCGACTTCACGGCAAACGATCTGGGCATTCTGACGGCGCACCTTGTGATCGCCGCCGAAGCAGCGGGCGTATCGAGCTGCATCCTCGGATGGCGGAACGAAGAAAAGCTGCGCGAGGCGCTCGGCATCAGAGATCCGGTGCGCATCCCCGTGGTCGTCGCTCTCGGCTACGCCAAAGCGGGCGATCCCGTCCGTCCCAAAAACAGAAAGCCCCTTGAGGAAACTTTCTTACTCCTTTGATCCTTCTGCAAAAATCATATGGGCGCGGCTTCTGCCGCGCCCGTTTTTTATCTTGTGAATCCGTTCAGAAATGCAAGCAGCGCCGCCTTTTGCTCGTCGCCCAGACTGCGGACTTTCCGCACGAGCAGTCTGTCCAGCCCTTCCAGCTGGCGCACCTCCGTCACAACGCTGTCCTTGCCGAACAATTCGTCAATGCTCACCCCGAAAATATCGGCAAGTTTTCCGATCGTCTCCAGATCCGGTTCGCTTGTTCCCGTCTCCCAATTGCTTACGTTCCGCTGCGAAGTCCCGATTTTCTTGGCAAGCTCCGTCTGCGTCAGCTGCGCCTCTTCCCGAAGCTCTTTTATCTTCAGTTTCATCGTTACAGCACTCCTTTCCCTGCCAATAAAATACCAAAAAAATTTCTTATTTTGCTTGACACAGAAAATTAAATGCTATATAATGAAAATACGTAAGAAATTTAATTACTAAGGGAGAAAGAGAATGTTCTGCAAAAATTGTGGAAAAGAGATCAACGATCAGGCTGTCGTCTGCCCCTACTGCGGTGTGCAGGTCGGCACGATGACACCGGCGGAAACGCCCAAGACCAACGTGCTTGCGATCGTCGGATTTATCCTCGCCTTCTTCTTCCCCATTGCGGGGCTGGTCTGCTCGATCATCGGGAAGAACAAAGTCGCGGAATGCGACGGCAACGGCAAAGGGCTTGCAACGGCGGGAATCGTCATCAGCATCGTCGAAATGGTGCTTGCGCTGATCATCGTCATCGTTGTCTTTGCAGCTGCAGGCGCAGCAGTCGACAACATGTACTATTATTATTATTGATAAAACGGGTAAAAGATCCGCGCCCGACGCAGTCATGCGTCGGGCGCGGATTTTGCTTTCTATTACAATTACAGTTGCTTGTATCAACGCCAAACCAGCACTTTATTGTCAAGGAATCTCCAATAGTTCCCTATCTGTGTAGGCGGCTTTTCGCTGTAATAATATACTGTTGCGTCAAAAACAGGCTGATTAAGTGCCGCCCCGACATTGACTTCCATCCATTGCTCCTCTGTCCCGCAATAGAAAATCGATTTCATCGCATCGCAGCCGAAAAATGCAGTACAGTATATTTGTCGCAATGAAACAGGCAAAATCACAGACTCCAGCGATCTACATTTCTCAAAAGCATGTGCCCCGATCGTTTCAATCCCCTCGGACAAATTTACACTCACAAGATCGAAGCAACCAACAAACGCTGAAGGCGCAACAGAATTTACCGGAAATCCGAGGTGCGTCGGCGCAACGGTCACAGAGGTCGCTGTTCTGTCAAACGGACTATATGCAGCATATGCACCGTCTCTCCAAAGATATAACAATAAATCTTCATCCACATTTTGCAGATCGGAAGCAAGCGTGCCTACCTTTTTAATCTTTCCGCTCTGATACAAAATCAACAATTCGTTCTGCAAATTGATAGCAAATCCTGCAACACAATCGGACGAATCTGTTTCTGCCAGCCCGTCGATCACGCCGAATTCCATTGTTTTTCCCATTGTATCCGAAACGGTCAAGCACCCATCTGAAATCTCAATTTGCAGAACAATACCAAGTTCGGCTTCAACATCCATGGGAATATCAACACGCACTTCGCCGACATCCGCTGAAATGCCGCCGTCTGCCGATAATTTAAGTCTTCCTTTTCCGTTGATGTAAACTTGCGTAAAAACCGTATTGTTTACATTCAATAAAAACTCTTCTTTTGACAAGAAATAACCCATTGAACATGCTTGTTCATAAATATCTTGAATAAAGGTAAAGCGCGGTTCGGGTGAAACCACAGGAGGATCTTCAGGAGAATCATCGGGAGGAGTTTCCTCTTCCCCTCCTTCCGATGCGCCATTCTCCGTTTTCCCGCATCTGCTACAAACCCCGTCTACCCAACGATGCCCCATAGCCTCCAGGTCGGAATATGCCTTTTCTCCACATTCCTCACAAACCTGCTCCAAAATCCCTGCTTCCGTACAAGTCGGTTCTTTCGCGATATAATTTAAAAATTTATGCACATGCTCTTCTTCCTGCGTATAGCAACCGGAAAAAAGCATGGAAACGCCAAGCAACCCTGACGCCAAGACCGCGAAAATCTTTTTCATGTTTCGCTCCTCAACATAAATTTCACTTTTATTATAAATTACAACGACAAAAAAGTCAAGTTAATATCTATTTTGAACATTTCTTCGTCATTTTTAGTAAAACCCGCGCCCGACGCAGTCATGCGTCGGGCGCGTTCGTTTCTTCGGATCCGTCCATCCCCTTTTCTTTGCGTATCCTCTTTACCTGCCGTTCAAACCCGTTGTCCGTCGGCCTATAATATACCCTGTCTTTGAGCGAATCGGGCAGATACTGCTGTTTTACCCAGCCGCCGAAATCGTGCGGGTAGAGATACCCTTCCCGCGCTGCCTTCATTTCACGGCTGCCGTACGAGACGTCCCTGAGATACGCCGGGACGGCGTCGTCGCGGTTTTCGCGCGCATCCTTCTGCGCGGCGAACATGGCGTTTTTGACCGCGCCGCTCTTTGCCGCTTCGCAGACGTAGACGATCGCTTCGGAGAGCGGCAGAAGCCCTTCGGGATAGCCGAGATTCTGAAACGCGGTGAGTGCGGAAGTCGCCACGACGAGCGCGTTCGGATCCGCCATGCCCACATCCTCGGCGGAATGCACCACCAGCCGCCGCAGCACCAGAAGCGGATCGCAGCCGCCCTCGATGAGCCGCATGGCGTAATAGAGCGCAGCGTTTGCATCGCTCCCGCGGAGCGACTTGCAGAAGGCGGAAAGCAGATCGTAATACAGATCTTCGTTGTAAGAGAGCGCCTTCCTCTGAATGGACTGCTCCGCATCCGCAAGCGTGACGTGCACCGTGCCGTCCGCCTGCGGCGGGGTGGTGAGCAAGGCAAGCTCCAGCGCATTGTACGCCGTACGCAGGTCGCCGCCCGCCGTCGCGGCGATGTGGTCGAACGCCGCGTCGTCTACCTGCGCGGCATAATTCCCGAGTCCCTTCCGCCTGTCGTGCAGCGCCTTTTCGAGCGCGCCGCGGATCTCCGCCGCGGTGAGCGGCTTGAACTCGAACACGCGGCAGCGGGAGACGATCGCGGGCGTCATGGAAGCGTACGGATTTTCCGTCGTGGAGCCGATGAATACGATGGTCCCCTGCTCGATGGCAGGCAGAAGCGAATCGGACTGCGTCTTGTTGAAGCGATGGCACTCGTCCAGCATCAGATAGGTACGCCGGTTGAAGAGCTTCAGATTGTCGCGCGCCTGCTCCACCGCCTTTTTGACGTCGGCAACGCCTGCATTGACGGCATTGAGTTTGATGAAATCGGCGTTGGTCCTGGCGGCGATGACGTTTGCAAGCGTCGTCTTGCCGCAGCCGGGCGGTCCCCAGAAGATACAGCTCCCCAGCCGGTCGAGCGCGATCGCACGGCGCAGCAGGCTCCCTTCGGAAACCAGATGCCGCTGTCCGACAAACTCGTCCAGCGTGGAAGCGCGCATGCGTTCGGCAAGCGGCTTTGCCCGCTCTTCGTTGTCGTTGAAATCGAAAAGATCCATCATTCTCCGATCAGTTCTTTGATCTTCTCCACGTTCGCCCTGCCAAGTTCATAGCCCTTCCGGCAGGCAAATTCAAGATTTTTCACCTTGTACTGATCCATGTCCCCGAGTTCGGGCTCCAGCCACAGATCGATGTCGCGCATGCGCGAGCGGCGCTTGCTCTGCGTCACGCGCGTGTCGATGACGTCGATATAGCGCAGGAACGTTTCGATGAGATTTGTGGGCGCCTTGGATACGGACGTGACCAGATCGCCCAACACGTCCACCGCAACGATGACCTCCGCGCCCATTCCCTTGATCTCGCGGACGGGCACGCGCTCGATGACGCCGCCGTCCACCAGCAGCATCCCCTCCCGCTCCACGGGCGAAAAGGCGCCCGGGACCGAGCTGGAAGCGATGATCGCGTCGATCACGTTTCCCTCCGAAAGGCAGACCGTCTTCCCCGAAAGGAGATCGGTCGCGATGCAGCGGAAGGGTACGGCAAGATCGGCAAACGTCGTATCCGCGCCGATATATTCCTCCAGCAGTTTGCGCGCCTTGTTGAGACGGAACAGCCCGCACGCGCGCAGCATGTTTGCGTTGAGCGACGCAATGCGCGAAAGTTTGAGCTCTGTAACAACGGAACGGACCTTCTGCATGGGAACACCCGCGCAGTAACAGGCGCCCACAATGGAACCCATGGAACAGCCCGTCACACAGTCGGCGCGGATCCCCGCTTCGTCGAGCGCGTGCAAAAATCCGACGTGCGCCACGCCGCGCGCCCCGCCTGCGCCGAGCGCAAGCCCCAATTTCTTTTTCATATTCTTCCCCTCCTTCCCGTATATTTTATCGTGAGATCCCGTCCGAATCCCGGAGCGCTGAGCAGCGCCCTCTTTTCTGCGGTCATCCTTGCCGCGTTTCTTGCCTTTCTCGCCTTCCCGACGCGCTACCTCGGCTGCGTCGCGGACGGCGTCTCCCTGTGGGCGGCGTGCGTTCTGCCCGCCGCGCTTCCCTTTCTGTTTCTGACGGGGCTGCTTGCCAAAACGCCCCTGTTTTCCCGCCTGTCCAAGGGACTTGCGCCCCTGTTTTCCCGCCTGTTCGGCGTCTCGGGCGCGGGCGGATGCGCCGCGCTCCTCTCCGTCCTGTCCGGCTATCCCGCCGGCGCAAAGACGGTGGAACGGCTGTGCGAGCAGGGACTGCTTGCACGGGACGAGCGTCTGCGCTGCGCCTGCCTTGCTTCGACAAGCGGTCCCGCCTTTCTGGTGGGCGTTGCGGGCGCGGCGATGGCGGGAGATCCCGCGCTCGGCTGGCTGCTCTTTGCTTCGCACCTTGCGGGCGTCTTCGGCGTCTCCTTCCTGCTCGGACGCAAAAAATCCCGCAGGCATACCGCTCCGCCCCCGCCCTCTGCGGGCGGGCTGATCGCAGCCGTTCCCGAGACGCTGACCTCCTCCGTTCTCTCCGTCCTCACGGTGGGCGGAGCGGTCGCGCTCTTTTATGCCTTCGGCTGTATGCTGGGAGACGCGCTTGCGCCCCTCGCGCTGCCGCAGACCGCTGCGGCGGCGCTCGCCGGTCTCATTGAGATGACGGCGGGCTGCTCCCGCCTGCTCGCCTCCCCCACGCCGCTCTCGCTCGCCGTTGCCGCGTTCCTTGTGACCTTCGGCGGGCTGTGCGTCCTCGTACAGCAGTGGAGCTTTCTGGCAAAGACGGGCATCCCGCCCGCAAAATTCCTGCTTGTCAAATGCCTGCAGGGCGCGCTTGCCGCGCTCGTCTGTTTCGGACTTGCCTGCGCCTGCGGCGTTTAATCGTAAATACCGAGAATGCGGAAGGTGCGGCAATGCATCTCCGCTTCCGAAAGCGCCGTGCACACGCGGCTGTCCGAGACGTCCCCGTCGATCTCGATAAAAAAGCGGTATTCTCCCGGCACGGAGGGAATGGGGCGGCTCTCGATGCGCGTCAGATTGATCCCGCGCGCCGAAAAGCAGCGCAGCAGCTCGAGAAGGCTCCCCGGACGGTGCTCGCAGACAGCGGCAAAAAACACCGTCTTCCCGCGCGCGGGCAGGCCGTCGGAGCGGCGGCGGAGCAGAAAGAACTGCGTGAAGTTGTTCTTTTCATCCGCGATATTTTCATCGGAGAGCACGACGCCCTCCGCACGGATATGCGCGCCGACGATGCCCGCGGAGCGATCGTCCAAAAGCGCAAGGCTCTTCGCCGTGGAATCGGTAAAAATACGTTCCGCGTGCGGCAGCGTCTCATCCAGAAAGCGCGAGCACTGCCCGATCGCCTGTTCGTGCGAATAGACGCGCACGATGTCCGAAAGACGGACGCCCTTCCTGCACGCAAGACGGTGATCGATGCGCAGCCTGATCTCCGCAACGGCGCACGCGTCGCGCGTCTCCAGAAGATCGAGATTTTGCAGCACACCGCCCTGAATGGAATTTTCAATGGGAATGACCGCGCCGTCTGCCCGCCCCGACGCAAGCGCGTCGAACACGGCGGGAAAGGTGGGACAGAGCGCGACCGAAGCGTGCGGACAGAGCGTCCGCGCGGCAAGCTCGGAATAACTTCCGGCAGGTCCCAGGCACGCCGCCCTGCTTACGCCGTCCATCTCACGCCTTCTCCGCAATGTCAAGGATGAGCCGCTCGGTGTCCTCCCAGCCGAGGCAGGGATCGGTGATGGATTTCCCGAACACGATATCGTGTTTCTGATTCCCCTCCTCGAGGAAGCTCTCGATCATGAACCCCTTGACGATGCGCTTGAAATCTTTGTCGTACAGCCTGTTCTGCAGCACCTCCTCGACGATGCGGATCTGCTGGCGGAACTGCTTCTTGGAATTGGAATGGTTGGAATCGATGACGACGGCTGGATTTTTCAGTTCGCCGTCCGACGCGGCATACCCTTCGAATACCTGCATGACCGTCTCGTAATGGTAGTTGGGAATGTCGTTGCCGTAGTGGTCCACCCTGCCGCGCAGCACGACGTGGGCGTATTCGTTGCCCTGCGTCGCCACCTGCCAGTTGTGGTACAGGAACACCTGCGGGCTCTGCGCGGCGAACACCGAATTGAGCGTCACGGGAATGCTGCCGCCCGTCGGATTTTTGATGCCGACAGGCTGCTCGATGCCGCTTGAAACCAGACGATGCAGCTGATTTTCGCTGGAGCGCGCGCCCACCGCGACGTAGGTCAGAAGATCTTCAACGTACGCGTAATTTTCGGGATAGAGCATCTCGTCCGCCGCGGACAGCCCCGACTGCTCGATGGCGTGGATGTGCAGGTCGCGGATGGTGAGAATGCCCTTTAAGATGTTTTCTCGGTTCTCGGGATCGGGCTGGGAGAACATCCCCTTATACCCGACGCCCCGCGTGCGCGGCTTGTTGGTGTAGATGCGCGGCACGAGCACGAGCCTGTCCTTCACCCGCTCGTTCAGCCTGCCGAGACGGCGCACGTATTCGAGTACGGGCTTGCTCTCATGCGCCGAACAGGGGCCCACGATGACAAGGAGACGGTCGCTCCTGCCCGCAATGACGTCTTTGACGAGCGCATCGCGCTCCGCTTTTACCTTTGCAAGACCGGCGGGAAGCGGAATGCGCGCGCAGATCTCCTCTGCGGAGGGAATTTCGATCTGTCGTTCAAACATTGGCGTTTCCTCTCTTTCGGATATAGTCATACACCGCCGCCGGGACGTACGCCCGGTACGGTTTCCCGAAGGCGATGCAGTTTTTGACGAGTGTGGAACTGACGTGCAGATGCTGCTGCTCGGCGGGAAGATAGAGCGTGATGAGCGTCTTATCCAGATCCCTGCTCGCATAAAAATCGGCGTTTTCGTATTCGAAATCCACCGTATTGCGGATCCCCCGCACGTAAAACGGCGTATTCTCCTTGCGGAGCAGGTCGGCGATCACCCCGTCCCAGCACAAGACGCGCACGCGCGCTTCCCCCGCAAAGACGGCGCGGATCATCTCCGCGCGTTCCCCGGCGGAAAAGAGACAGCGCTTCTGCTTGTTTTCCGCAACGGCGACGACCACTTCGTCGAAGAGCGCAAGGCACTTCCGCACGGTATCTTCATGCCCGACGGTAAAGGGATCGAACGTCCCCGCAAACACGCACTTTTTCATGGCGCCACCTCCCTCTGTTCCCGAAAAAAGACAACTTTTGCCCTGCCGTAGCGGCGCCTGTCGGCGATCTGCCAGCCCGCGGGCGCAACTTCCTCCCGCTCGCTCTCCCATACGACGAGCCCGTCCTCCGCCAGCAGTCCGCGCCGGGCGATCAGCTCCAGCGCCTCACCGGAAACGTCCATGGCATAGGGAGGATCGGCAAAGATCACGTCGAATTTCCCCTCTGCACGCGCAAGGCAGGCGCGGAAATCGAGGTTGCAGACCGTGCCCGTCTCCCCGAGCGCGGCAAGATTTTTCCGGAGAATGGCAAGGCTGTCCCGCGAAAGATCGTTGAACACCGCCTCCCGCGCGCCGCGCGAAAGGCTCTCCAGCCCGAGCGCGCCGCTCCCGCAGAACAGATCGAGAACGCGCGCGCCGGAAAGCCGCGTCCCGAGGATCTGAAAGAGCGATTCCTTGGCACGGTCGGACGTGGGACGCACGTCCGCGCCGCGGAACTGCGCCAGCACACGCCCGCGGTGCTTCCCCGCAATGATCCTCATTGTTTTTTCGCCTTCTTCCCCGCTTCGGCGGCGCGCTCGATGCGCTCCGTCTGCTCCTCCTTCTGCCGCTTCTGCACCATGGCGCCGACGATATAGAAGACGCCCGTCACCAGGATGGGCAAAAAGACCATGAGCATACTGTATCCGCCGCTGACGGGGGGATACGCCCAGTCGTTCTGCCCGGGATACAGGAAGGCGCGGATCCATTGGATGGGAAAGATCGCCCAGCCGGCAAACATGACGAGCGCCACTTCGCCGCCCGACCAGGTCGCGGGGATCGCGGCGAACATGCCCAGAAGCAGCACGGGCACGCCCACGTAAAAGCCGATCAGAAAGCCCTTCCAGGGGCGGTACTCCAATTCGGGACGGTGATCGCCGCCCGACTCGATGCCGAACAGCGCGTTTCTCCTGTGAATGCAGCCCGTCAGATAGGCGTCATAGTGCAGCTTCCCGCGCGCATAGGCAAGATGCGCGTTGAACGCCGCGCCGATGACGATGCACGCCGCCCCGAGCAGCACTTCGTACCATTCGGTGGTCTCGGGAGAGATCGCCTGACAGGCAAGCCCGATCAGGCTCATGAACAGATACATCATGAAGGGCGTGACGGCACGCACGGCGCACACGCCCTGAATACGCCAGAAGTAACGCCAGCGCGTCATGGGCTTGGCTTTCTTTTCCTTTTTCGGCAGTTCGTTTAACATGTTTCCTCCGCGGAAAGATCTTGTTTTTCCATTATAACGCGTCCGGGACGCCGCTGTCAAGCATTCGGAAAGCGCGCCGCGCCCTCCTCGGTGATAACTGCGTGAAGAAGCCTGTCCCACGGCTCGCGCGGAAGAGAGCGCGCCGCCTGCGCCGCATAGGCAAGTCCGACGCGCGCCGTCTGCGGACGGCGGGCAAAATAGGCGTCGTAAAACCCGCCGCCCATGCCCAGCCGCACGCCCCTTTCGTCAAAGGCGAGCAGGGGCGCAAGCGTCACTTCGCAGAAGGTGTCCTCTCCGCCCCGCGGCGCGGGAATGCCGTATGCGCCCGCTTCGAGCGGGGCGTAGGGAACGGCGAGCATGACGCCGTTTTCGATGCGGGGAACGCAGACCGTCCTGCCCGCGGCAAGCAGCGCGGCGATGAGCCTGTCCGTTGCCGCCTCGCTCCCGACGGAGCAGTAGACGAAAAAGCTCTGCGCTCCGAAATAAGAGGAACGCAGCAGATTTTCCGTGATCGCCGCGTCCTTTTCCGCCGATTTTGCCGCGGCGCGCAGCTGCGCGAAACGCGCGCGCAGCGTCCGTTTATCGCACATAACGCTTTACCGCCCCCTTTCCCGCCGCAAGCAGGATCTCATACGCCGTGGTATTGTGCTGCGCCGCATACGCCGCGGCGTCGTCCAGCACGCAGACCTGCGCGCCGAAGGACATCTCCCCCTCCCGCACGCACGCGTCCATGCACAGTTTCCCGATCGCCCCCAGCCCGCCTTCGCGGAAAAATCCGTGCCCGTAGCCCGCGCAAAGCGTGTGCAGGGCGGCAAACGGACGGGGCGCGGCGGCATATCCCGCGCCCCCGCCGAAGGGAACGGTGCTCTGCCCGACGGCGGCATAGACCTTCATGGCGGGCAAAAGTCCCGCCGCGTTTGCAAACGGGGGCGGCGCATAGCCGTACATCCCCAGCCCGGGGCGGACGGCGTCGAACGCCTCCCCTCCCGCAAGGATGCCGCCCGTCGCGCACAAATGCCGCACCGCTTCCGGAAAAACGCGGCGCACTTCCTCTGCACAGGCAGAAAACGCGCGCGTCTGCGCCGCAAGGGCAGCCCCGTCGGAAGGCTCGTACAGATGGGAAAAAACGCCCTCGACGGACACGCCCAGCCGCCGCGCCTGCGCGCAGGCTTTCTGCGCCGCCGGCGGCGGAAACCCGTAGCGGTTCATGCCCGTATTGAAAGCGAGGTGCGCACGCAGCCCCGCGCACAGCGCAAGGGAGGGAAAGGACGCCGCCGTGACGATCAGCCCGTAATACCTGTCTCTTATACACATCTCCGAGCCCACGAGACTAGCGCTCATCTC
>URHP01000036.1 GCA_900547645.1 uncultured Eubacteriales bacterium | reverse complement strand
GAGACAGTCCCGAAGTCCCGGAGCTTCCCGCCCTCCCGGGCGAAGATACCGAAGAAGAATTTCCCGGACTCCCCGAAGAAGCGCCGTCCGATCCCTCCGGGACGCCCGAAGAGACGCCCGAAGATGCCCCCGATTCTCCCGACGAAGAGGAGGACGTCCCCGCCGTCAGCCTGCGGGCGCAGTATGTGCGCGTACGCACCGACGGGCTCAACGTGCGGAAGGGCGCGGGCACGGGCTATGCGACGCTCGGACAGGTGAACGCGGGCGACATGCTGCACCTTGTCGGAAAAACGGGCGATTGGTACGAAACCCGTTACCGCGGCACCGCCGCCTATGTGAGCGCCAAGGAAGCCTACACCGCCGTCGCCTATCTGGACAAGGCGAGCGACGAAGTGGAGCGCGTCATTGCCGAAGGGCTGGAGCTTCTGGGCGTGCCCTATGTGTACGGCGCGGTGCGCCTGCACGACGGAAAGGGAAATTTCCTGAAAAACTTTACGACGAGCGCGTTCGACTGCTCCTCGCTCATGCAGTATATCTTCTATCAGGGCGCGGGGATCCTGCTCGACGTTACGACGCGGACGCAGGTCAGACAGGGCGTGCCCGTCACCTGGGAAAACATTGCGCGCGGCGATCTGCTGTTCTACACCAATGCGCAGCGGTACGACAAGACGGGCGTGGAGCGCATCGGACACGTCGCGCTCTACCTCGGCGAAAACTATATCCTGCACACGGCGAGCGACTATGCCGTCATCGAACAGATGTCCGCAACGCGCCAGAAATATTTCATCACCGCGCGGCGCGTGCTCTGACGATTGCAAAACCCCGAAAAACGTGCTATAATGCGGGTATGCAGCTCACAGACGTTCATACCCACAGCGCTTTTTCCGCCGACGGCAGAGCGCCCCTGAAGGACATGCTCGCCCGCGCGGCGGAACTCGGCGCGGCATATTACGGCGTTTCCGAACACTTCGACTACGACTATCTGACGGACGGCGTGCTCGCAGAGGGAAAACCCGTGCCCATGATCGACGCCGAAGCGTACTTTTCCGAGGCGCGCCGCCGGCAGAAAGCCTATGCGGGCAGGATGCGCGTCCTCATCGGCGGAGAATTCGGCTACACGGGCAACCCGCGCGCCCACGCGCTCTATGCACAGACGATCGCGCGCTTTCATCCCGATTTCGTGGTGAACAGCGTACACTCGGTCAACGGAAAAGACGCGTGGTACGGAGAATACTTTGCGGGCAAGACGCGCGAACAGGCGTACCGCACCTATCTCGAAAAGGTGCGCGAAAGTCTGGACGCGCCCTATCCGTACGACATTGTTGCGCATATCGGCTATGTTTCGCGCAATGCCCCCTATGCGGACAATCTCCTGCGCTGTTCCGATTTCCCCGACCTGTTCGACGAGATCCTTTCCGGGATCATCGCACGGGGAAAGATCCTCGAAGTCAACTCCTCGGCGCGGGGCGCCGGCGACTTTCTGCCGGGACGGGACATCCTGGAACGGTACTTCCGGCTCGGCGGGCGAAAGGTCTCCTTTGCTTCGGACGCGCACGCTCCCGATCGCATCCTGCACGGACGGAAGATCGTTGCTGACACACTCAAAGAGATCGGCTTTGCGGGCGTGACTGTTCCCGATTGCGGAACGCATCTGCTCATTCCGTTCGATTAAAAAACCGCCGGAAACGGCGGTTTTTTGTGATGCGCATTGCGTTATGAGAATTTCTTCCGTTTCGTCATGGAGATTTCTCGCTGCTTCACTTGGCGTATACGTTTTCCTTGAGCACGGCGATATAGGGAAGATTGCGGTAACGCTCGGCGTAGTCCAGCCCGTAGCCCACCAAAAAGTAGTCTCCCACCTCGAAACAGGTGTAATCGGCGCACGATTCCACCACGCGGCGGGAAGGCTTGTCCAGCAGCGCAACGACCGTCACCGATTTTGCACCGCGTTCGGCAAAAAAACGGCGCAAGGTCACAAGCGTCCTGCCCGTATCCACGATGTCCTCCACCAGGATGACGTCCCTGCCCGCGACGGAGGAAAACAGGTGGCGCGTGATCTTGGGACGCCCCGGCACCGTGTCCGAGCCGTACGAACTGACCGCCATGAAGTCCATCTCCGCGTCGATCTGCGCCGCGCGCAGAAGATCGCAGAAAAAGACCGCGCTGCCCTTCAGGTTGCACACCGCAACGGGAAATTTTCCGCGGAATTTTTCGGTGAGCCATTCGCCCGCCGCCCGGACTTTGGCGGCGATCTCCTCCGCGGAGATAAGGATGCGTTCGCAATCGGGATGGATCATATATTTCCTCCGTAATCATGATCGGGTGCGCGCAGCGGCGTATACAGATACCCCCTGCGAACGGTATGCGCCGTGATCCTCACCCGTTCGGAAATCTCCGCGCCGCAGACGGCGTATATCTCGCTGCCCTTGGCGATCACGGGCAGTTTTTTCCCCGTCCGCGCGGAAATCTTTCTGTCCGTCAAAAACTTTTTCAGCGTCTTGCGCGCGCCGCCGAAGGGCGTGAACAGGTCCCCCTCCCGCCGCGTCCGCACCACGCAGCCCGCGGGGAAGGCGTCCAGATCGACCGCAAGCGCATGCGCATGCTCCCCTTCTCCGACCGTGAGCGCACCCTCCCGGAATGTTCCCACCGCGAAGGGCGCCTCTTCCGATGTCTGCGGATCGGATGCATCGTCTTTTGTATAAAACACGACGGTCTGCTGTTCCCGCGCCGCCCACACGCCGTTCGGAAGCGCGGCGCGCCTGCCGCTCTGCAGCGCGCGCAGCCCGGCGATCTCTTGCAGATGCGCCTGCGTATAGTCGCGGAGGATCCCGCACCCCTTCATGGCGAACAGACAGGCACGGAAAAAGAGCGGATCGGGAAGCCCGAGCGGAACACGGAAGGCGCCCCCCGCCTCCATGACGACCGCCTCTTTGGCAAGCGCGGCAAGATACGCCTCGTCTGCCTTTGCGCGCTCCGCGAACGCGACAAGGTGTTCCGCCGCTCCCGGCACCGCTTCCTCCAGAGCAGGCAGCACGGTGCGCCTGAGACGGTTGCGCGCAAACCGTTCATCCGCATTGGACGCGTCCTCGGAAAACGCGAGACCGTTTTCCGCGATATATGCATCGATCGCGGCGCGGGGCACCTGCAGCAGCGGGCGTACGATCCCGGGCTGCGCGGGGAACACGTCCATCCCCGCAAGCGCCGTGCCGCGCGCCAGGCGGAAGAGCACCGTCTCGGCATAGTCGTCCCTGTGATGCGCCGTCGCAACGAGGTCCGCTTCCCCCGCGGCAAGCACTTCGCGGAAGCATGCATACCGCCAGTTGCGGCCGGCCTCCTCCACGCCTTCCCGCCGCTCCCGCGCAAGACGCGCGACGTCCGCACGGAACACGCGCAGCGGCACTTCCCACTGCGCGCACAGCCGTTCGACAAACGCAAGATCGGCAAGGGAAGCCTCCCCCCGCAGCCCGTGCTCGCAGGTGAGCGCGGAGAGCGAAATGCCGTACGCCCCGGCAGATTCACGAAAATAATGCAGCAGCGCGACGGAATCCCGCCCTCCCGACAGGGCGACGCAGACGCGTTTCCCCGCATACGGCTGCAACCCGAACAATTTCATACAAATTCAGTATACCACACGGCGGCGACAATTGCAAGCACCCCGTAAAGTTTGCCGATCCGCAAAAAAAGTTTTCTTTTTTTTCCGAAAACAGTTGACAAACGGGGGTTCTTCCGTTACAATAAATAAGCTATTCGGTTAAACGGATACCGAAATCGCGGGGTGGAGCAGCCAGGTAGCTCGTCGGGCTCATAACCCGAAGGTCGCAAGTTCGAATCTTGCCCCCGCAACCATATGGCGATGTAGCTTAGTTGGTTAGAGCGATCGGTTCATACCCGATAGGTCAGCGGTTCGACTCCACTCATCGCTACCAAAAAAATCGGCTTCGCGCCGTTTTTTAATATAAGGCCCGTTGGTCAAGAGGTTAAGACACCACCCTTTCACGGTGGTATCATGGGTTCGATTCCCGTACGGGTCACCAGATTGGACTAATCCGAACACGGATTGGTCTTTTTTTATGCGGAGCCCGAAGCGCTCCGCCGCAGGCAAGATCGTACGGGCATGCCGCAGAAATATTTGAAAACAGGTCTTGACATTCCTCCCGAATCTGCTATAATATTTTTACGATATTTACACAAATCGGAGGGAATCATGAAAAAAACTGCTTTGGCCTTGTCGGCGGCGCTGACGCTTTCCGCCGCTCTTGCTGCATTTGCGGGCTGCTCCGGACAGACGTTCAACGTGCGCGATTATGCGCGCCCCACAGGAAGCGCCGAAATTTCGGAGCTCAACGAATATGCCGCCTACACGACGGCGCAGACGATCGAAGGAGCGACCGATCTCAGTTCTCTGGCCGGCGCCCTGTTCTCCGTTTCCACGGCGGACGGATACCGCCTTTACAGCGCGGCAGCGGGGAGCTATGTCAACAGCGTACACTATACAAACATTTCCCTGATCGGGCCGTCCGTCATAGCGCTGACAAGCAATATGACCTCGGGGGTGACCTATTCCTACTGCGCCCCCACCGGCTCGATGCTGGTTGAAAATCTGACCGCTCCCGCGACGTTCACCACCGTCTCCGGCTATCTGCGCAGCGGATCACCCAAAACGACCTTCTATAAAATGACCTACCGCGTGGACGAGACGGCGATCAACGAAACGGTGCGCTACTTCACCTATGCCGCGGAGACGGTCGGCGGCGACCGCGTCTGGCACGAGTACAGCGCAGACGACCTGCGCATCTCCGGCGAGCCGACAAGCGGCGACACGCTCAACATGCTCGAATCGGAAGCGTCCTCCCTTACAAGCGCGCTGCTCCCCGCGACGCTCAACGGCTACGCGCTCGCCGCCGTCGAGGCAGGCTCTTCCACCGTCTGTTACGTCTTCCGCAACGGCGATCAGACGGGATCCTTTGCCGTCAACAACGGCGCGCTGCTCGGCTATATCGGCGAATATATTTACTACTATGAAATGACGGAAGTCGATCCCGGCGCAACGGGCGGCTACAACGTGGTCTATTCCATGGGGATCGCCGAACTCAAGTACAATGTGGAATACTACCGCTACAACGTGCTCAAGGACAATGTTTCGCGCATTGAAAGCGACTACTATATCCTTCCCGACGGGAGCGGACTGCAGCCGCTGTACAACTATGCCGAACAGGACTATGACGCCGCCTATGCACAGGCATGCCTGTTCCGCAACGGCGTTGCAACGGTCACGCTGGACGTCGCGTCAACGGGAAGCACGGGCTCCGTCTTATACAGCGTCGTACTCAACAAAGATCTCAAACTTGAATACGACGCCACGCAGCAGCCCATCGACATCACCACCATCTCGCAGCTGGCGGACAACCGCTACGGCGCGCACGGCGTGAACGGCGGATATTATCTGATCGACGCCGACATGAACGTGCTTGCCTACGCCGACGCCACGGATATTGCCGTGTATCCCTCGCTCGGGCTGATCACGGGCTCGGTCAACGGAAACTATCTTGCGATCGACTTTGACGGAAAGGTGGCGCTGGGCGCAAGGTATTCTTCCCTGACCTTCTACGGCGGCTATGCAGCGACGTCGATCGACGGCGGCGACACCGTCATCGTCTCCAAAGCCGTTCCCGACGGACAGAGCCTTACCTATCTGACGGACGCTTCGGAGACGGACACCGTGACCGCGCAGTACGGTCTCATCGTACGGCAGACAAACGCCACCACGGCGGGCGCCGTCTACACCTACGGCGGAACGCGGCTGATCGGCTTCCGGACGGGAGAATCCTACCGCTCCGTTCGCTACTCGAACGGCTACGGCTACGTCACGACAAATCAGAACGTCTATCTCTTTTCCGCCGACAATCAGCCGATCCTGTAAGACCCCTTCAACGCCAAACGCCCCGACATACCCGTCGGGGCGTTGTTTAAATAAAAACCCGGAAGCCGAATCAAAAGAGCCCCGCGCGGCGGACATGGTCCGCCGCGCGGGGCTCTTTCTCCCCCCATGTCCGCATGCGGACATGGGCGGTTTATTCTTCCTCGTCTCCGCCGTCCCGGGCAGGCATGCCCTCGGTCTGCGCGTCTGCGCCGTCGTCTTCGGCGCCTTCAGCCAGCTCCTCGGGGGAAAGGTCCGCAACCGTCTCTTCGGGCGCTTCCACCTCGGCGTCCTCGTCCTTTTCCGTGACGGCGACCGTTGCCACGACGCCGTCCCTGACGTTCATGAGCCGCACGCCGCGCGTGTTCCTGCCGATCTGCGAAATGCTGTCCGCGTGCATGCGGATGACGATGCCGGCGGATGTCACGAGCATGACGTCGTCCTGATCGGTGACGAGTTTCATGTTGACGAGCGCACCCGTCTTTGCGTTGAACACGCCCGCCTTGATGCCCTTTCCGCCGCGCGTCTGGATGCGGTAATCGGCGGGATCGGTGCGCTTGCCGTAGCCGTTTTCGGAGACAGTGAGAATGTCGCAGCCTTCGCGCAGCACGAGCATATCCACCACCGCGTCATCCGGCGCAAGATTGATGGCGCGCACGCCCATCGTATCCCGCCCCATCGGGCGCACGTCCGTCTCCGCGAAGCGGATGCACTTGCCCGAACGGGACGCGACGACGATCTCGTCGTTTCCGCTTGCAAACTGCACGGAGATCAGTTCGTCCCCTTCCATGATGCGGATGGCGATCTTACCGCTGCGCAGGATATGGTCAAACTCGCTCGTCGCGGTCTTTTTGATCAGCCCGCGCTTGGTCGCCATGACGAGATACCCCGTGCCGTTGGCAAGAACGGGCAGGATCGCGGCGATCTTTTCGCCCGCGGCAAGCTGCACGATGTTCACGATCGCCCGCCCGCGCGCGGCGCGCGCCGCCTCGGGGATGTGATAGCCCTTGATGGAATACACCTTGCCGAAATTGGAGAACAGCAGGATATTGTTGTGCGTCGAGCAGACGAACATCTGCTCCACGAAGTCGTCCTCCTTGGGACGGTGCGCCGTGATCCCCACGCCGCCGCGGTTCTGCGCGCGGTACTCGGCAACGGGGATGCGCTTGACGTATCCCGAATGCGTCATGGAGATGACGACGTCCTCCACGTCGATCAGGTCTTCGTCCTCAATCTCGCCGTAGTCGACGGAGATCTCCGTCCTGCGTTCGGAGGGGTATTTCGCCTTGATGGCGAGCAGATCGGTCTTGATGATGTCGAGCACGCGCCACTCGTTGGCGAGGATATCCTTCAGATCCGCGATGGTCGCGCGCAGCCCTTCCAGCTCTTCCTTAAGCTTTTCCACCTCGAGGGAAGTCAGGCGCTGCAGGCGCATTTCGAGGATGGCGTTCGCCTGTTTTTCGGAAAGTTCGAACGCCGCTGTGAGTTTTGCTGCCGCGTCGTTCTTGTCCGCGGATTCCTTGATGATGCGGATGACTTCGTCGATATTGGCGAGCGCGAGGACGAGCCCTTCGACGATATGCGCGCGCTCCTCCGTCTTGGCAAGGTCGAACCGCGTGCGGCGGACGATGACTTCCTTCTGATGCGCAAGGTAATATACAAGGATCTCGCGCAAGTTGAGCACCTTGGGCTCCGTACCGTTTTCGACGAGCGCCAGCAAAATGATGCCGTCCGACGTCTGCAGGTTGGTGTGCTTGTACAGGGAATTGAGCACGACCTGCGCGTTCGCATCCTTTTTGCACTCGATGACGATGCGCATGCCGTCCCTGCCCGATTCTTCGCGGATGTCCGAAATGCCCTCGAGCCGCTTGTCGCGCACCATGTTGGCGATGGTCTCGATGAGCTGCGCCTTGTTGACCTGATAGGGAATTTCGGTGACGACGATGCGGCTTCTGACGTTCGCGCCCGTGCCGTGTTCTTCGATCTCGCATTTGGAGCGGATGACGATGTTGCCCTGTCCCGTGCGGTACGCCTTGCGGATGCCGCTCCTGCCCATGATGATGCCCCCCGTGGGGAAATCGGGCGCGGGGATATAGTCCATCAGCTCGTCTACGGTAATGTCGGGATTGTCGATGAGTGCGACGGTGCCGTCGATGACTTCGGCAAGGTTGTGGGGCGGGATATTGGTCGCCATGCCCACCGCAATGCCGTCCGAGCCGTTGACCAGCAGATTGGGGAAGCGCGCGGTGAGCACCGCGGGCTCCATCTCATTGCCGTCGAAGTTGGGGAAGAAGTCCACCGTCTCCTTGTCCAGATCGCGCAGCATCTCCGCGGCGAGCTTGGAAAGACGCGCCTCGGTATAACGCATGGCCGCGGGCGGATCGCCGTCCACCGAGCCGAAGTTTCCGTGCCCGTCCACGAGCGGGAAGTTGATGGAAAAGTCCTGTGCAAGGCGTACGAGCGCGTCATAGACGGAGATGTCGCCGTGCGGGTGGAATTTACCCAGAACGTCACCGACGATACGCGCGCACTTGCGGTACGCCTTGTCGTTGTACAGCCCCATTTCGTGCATGGAATAGAGGATGCGCCGATGCACGGGCTTGAGCCCGTCGCGCACGTCGGGAATGGCACGGGACTTGTTGACCGCCATGGCGTACGCGATGAACGAACGCTTGAGTTCGTCGTCCACCTCGACGTCCAGGATCTTGGTCATTTCGAGCGTCTTTTTGAATTCTTCGGTCAGCTCGGGACTTGTTTCTTTTTTAGCCAAAGTATTACCCCTTTTGGTACTTGTTTTTACTGTGTTGCCGCAACAAAGAGCTCCGCCCTTACGAAAATCTCCGAGCGTTTATATATCCAGATCCTTCACCAGCGTCGCGTTCTGTTCGATGAACTGACGGCGCAGCGCGGGGCTTTCGCCCATGAGAATGGTGAACATTTTGTCCGCCTCCATCGCGTCGCGCATGGAGACGCGCACGAGCGTACGCGTGGCGGGGTTCATGGTGGTGTCCCAGAGCTGTTCGGTGCTCATCTCGCCCAAACCCTTGTAGCGCTGATACTCCACCTTGTTGTTGTTCGCCGCGTCGTAAGCGGTCTTTTCTTCCTCGGAATAGAGGTACACGTCCTCCTTGCCCTTGACGCTCGCCTTATAGAGGGGCGGCATTGCGGAATAGACGTGCCCGTGCTCGATGAGCGGACGCATATAGCGGAACAGGAAGGTGAGCAGCAGAATGCGGATATGCGCGCCGTCCACATCGGCATCCGTCATGGAGATGATGCGGTCGTAGCGGAGCTTGCTCTCGTCGAAATCATCGAGAATGCCGCAGCCGAACGCGGTGATCATCGCCTTGATCTCGGCATTTTCCAGCACGCGGTTGAGGCGCACCTTTTCGACGTTGAGGATCTTGCCGCGAAGGGGCAGGATCGCCTGGAACCGGCGGTCGCGCCCCTGCTTTGCCGTGCCGCCTGCGGAATCGCCCTCGACGATATAGATCTCGCACAATTCGGGGCGCTTGTCCGAACAGTCGGCAAGCTTGCCGGGCAGCGTGGTGGATTCGAGCACCCCCTTTCTGCGCGTGAGCTCGCGCGCGGAGCGCGCCGCGTCGCGCGCCTTCTGCGCCGTGATGCAGCGCAGGACCAGCTCGCGCGCTTCGGCGGGATGCTCCTCGATATAGGTGCCGAATTCCTCCGCCACGCACTTGGAGACGAAGGGACGCACAAAGGAATTGTTGAGCTTATCCTTGGTCTGCGATTCGAACTGCGCGTTTTCGAGCTTGACGGAGACGACGGCGGTGATGCCCTCGCGGACGTCTTCGCCCGTGAGACGGTCGCTCTCCTTGAGAATATTCAGCTTTTTGCCCGCGTCGTTGATGACCTTGGTGAGCGCCTGCTTGAGCCCTTCGACGTGCGTGCCGCCGTCGATGGTGTTGACGTTGTTGGCATACGAATAGATGACCTCGTTATAGCCGTCGTTATACTGCAGCGCGATCTCGCAGACGGTGGTGCCGTCCTGCGCCTCGAAATAGAGCGGCTCGGGAAAGAGCGTATCGCTGCCCTTGTTGAGCTCTTCGACCAGCTCGCGGATGCCGCCTTCGTAGCAGAAGCTGTCCGAACGCTCCTTTTCGCCGCGCTTGTCGGTGAGGGTGATGGTCAGCCCCTTGTTGAGGAAGGCGAGCTCTTTCAGCCGCACGCGCAGAATGTCGTATTTGAAGACGATGGTCTCGAAAATTTCGGCATCGGGGAAGAAGGTGACCTTGGTGCCCGTCCTGTCCGTATCGCCGATCACGGCGAGCGGACGCTGGGGAACGCCGCGGTTATACACCTGTTTGTAGACGTGCCCGTTCTGCGAGACCTCCACCTCCAGCCATTCCGAAAGCGCGTTGACCGCCTTTACGCCCACGCCGTGCAGACCGGAGGAGACCTTGTAGCCCGAATCCCCGCCGAACTTGCCGCCCGCGTTGACCTTGGTGAACACGACCTCGACGGTGGACACCCCCTCCTTGGGATGGATCTCGGTGGGAATGCCGCGCCCGTTGTCCTCGACGGTGCACGAACCGTCCGCGTTGACGGTGACGTCCACGCGGTCGCAGTACCCCGCGAGCGCCTCGTCGATCGAGTTATCGACGACCTCGCTCACCAGATGGTGCAGCCCCTTTTCGTCCGTCGAGCTGATATACATTCCGGGGCGCTTGCGGATATGCTCGAGCCCGTCGAGCACCTGGATTTGTTCCGCGCCGTATGCGCCTTCTACTTTTTCCGACATGGCAAACTTTCCTCGCCTGAAATACAAAATTACTATACTATTATAACACGCGCGCGCGAAAAAGTACAGCGAATGGACGCCGTATTCCGTGAAATTTTCCGCGATGACAGCAAAAAAGGCGCGTAATTTGCCCTACACGCCTTTTGAATGCCGCTATAATGGAAGGAATCCATTCCCGCGCCCCGCGCCCGTACGGGGCAATTATGCGCCGATCGCAACCTCCCGCGACGATACCGTCCTTCCGCCTGGCGCCGCGGGTTTCATTCCCCGAAAATTTCATCGGCGAGGGCGGCGACCTCCTCCGTCGTCTGCGCCGCAAAGAGCCGCCGCTTGTATTCCGCCGCGCCCTTGGCGCCCTTGCAGTAAAACGCCGCCATTTTGCGCATGAATACGACGGCAAACCGCTCGCCGTAAAACTGCCGCGTCTCGGCAAGCTGGCGCGCGAACAGCTCCCGCATGGACGGGGCGCTCCTGCCCGCAAGGTCCGCAAATACCTGCGGACGGTAGAGTGCGGCGCGGGCGATCATCACCCCGTCCGCCCCCGTGCGCGCGAGCATTTTTTCCATGTCCGTTCCGTTCCAGATGCCGCCGTTGGCAATGACGGGAATGTTCACCGCGTTCTTTGCGGCGGCGATCGCGGCGAAGTCGGGTGCGCCTGCATACACCTTGTCGCGCGTTCTGCCGTGCACCTCGATCATGCACGCCCCCGCCCCCTCGCAGAGCCGCGCAAACTCGGCGGCGCATTTGTGCGCTTCGTCCACGCCGATGCGGAACTTGACGGAAATGCGCTTGCCGCTCTTTGCGCACGCCGCAATGACCTTTTCCGCAAGGGGGAAATTTTCCATCAAAGCGCTGCCGTCGCCGTTTTTGACGACCTTGGGCATGGGACAGCCCATGTTGATGTCGATGAGGTCGAAGGGCGCCAGATCCTCGCTCTCGCAGGCGGCGCGCATGATCGCGGGATCGCTGCCGAAGATCTGCGCCGCCTTGGGCGATTCCTCCCCGCAAAGCAGCAGCTTCTTCGTCTCCTCGCTGCGATAGGCAAGCCCCTTGGCGCTCACCATCTCCGTAAACGTCAGTCCCGCGCCCAACCGCATGCACATGGTACGGAACGGGTAGTTGGTGTACCCCGCGAGCGGGGCAAGCATGACGTTGTTCGGGCATGCCATGCCCGCGATATTCAGCTCATGAATCACGTTCTGCCTCGGCCATGTACCGCGCACGCTCCTCTCCGGAGAGCGCGTTCACGTCCTTGCCGTCGGCGCGGACGAGGGACTCGAACGCCGTATAGCGCGCCTGCACTTTTTTGACGCAGTCGAGGAGCGCCTGTTCGCAGTCGCCGCCCGAACGGAACCCGAGCGCGGCGGCGGCATACAGAAATTCGCCCAGCCGCTCCGATACGTCCCCGTCCGCGGCAAGAAGCGCCGCGAGCGCTTGCCGCACCTGCTCCGCCGCCTCTTCGCGCGTGCGCTTCCAGCCCCCCTTTTCGCAGCGCTTGCAGACTTTCTGCGCCCGCAGGAGGGCGGGAAAGCCGCCGGGCACGTCGTTCACCGCGTCGGAGAAGGTCTGCTGATGCTTTTCCGCCATCTTGTTTTTGTCCCATACGGAGAGCGCGCCGTCCGCTCCCGCAGCCGCGTCGCCCCCGAACACATGCGTATGGCGGTCGATGAGTTTGCGGCACAGCCCCGTAAGCACGTCGGTCATCGTAAAATGCCCGCGTTCCTCCTCGATGAGCGTATGGAACGCCGCCTGCATCAGCACGTCGCCCGCCTCCTCGCACATTTTATCGGGATCGTCCGCGTCGATGGCGTCCACCAGCTCGTACGCCTCCTCGATGGCGTTGATGCGGATGCTCTCATGCGTCTGCACGCGGTCCCACGGGCAGCCGTCGGGCGCGCGCAGACGGCGCATGATCGCCAGAAAATCGTACAGATCGAACCTCTTTTTTTCGAGCAGCGGCTCGTCGGGCAGAACGAGCGCGCACGTCATGTCGTAAGTATCCTGCCGGTCCGCTTCATACAGCGGGATGCGGCGGGCGGTCTCCCCGCAGACGAATACGGCGGGCGCCTCGTCGCCGAACGATTCGGCGAGCGCGAGCTTGACGTCGCCCGCAAGCGCGCGGTCGGCAAGGTCGTAGACGACGAGCGGACGGGTGAGCTCCCGCGCGGCGGCTTCCGTTGCGGGAAGGGCGGAAAACGCGCCGTACACGCCCGCCTTTGCCGCCGCCGCAGCGCTCTTGGACACACCCGGGCAGACGGTCACCCCCCTGCCCTGCGCAAGGATGCATGCCGCGCGGTCCTCGAACGCGCCGCCGTCCACGCAGTAACAGACGTTTCCCGTCTTTGCGCGCGCACGCACCAGACGCACCGCCTTTGCAACGAACGTATCGTAATTGCGGCTGGCGGAATACAGCCCGTCCAGGCTTTCAAAGGGGATTCCCGCCTCCTTCAAGCTTTCCGCCGAGGGATGCATCGCGGTGCGGACGAACACGGCGTCCGCGCTTCTGAGCGCCGCGAGCGCGTCCTGCGTCAGCTCCCCCTTTTTTGTTCCCAATCCTATGATGCTCAACATGGCGCATCTCCCGTTTTTTTCTTACAGTATAGAACAAATCGAGGAAAAAAGCAACCAGATAGCAGGCGTTCGAGGCGATCGCCGCCCCCGTGATGCCGAGCGTTGGCACGCCCACGAGCAGCCATTGCAGCGCCGCCTTGACGGCGACCGCGGCGAGCATGGAGAGCGCGGCGCGCCGGGCAAGCCCCATGGCGGTGAGACAGGCGGACAGGGTATCGACGGCGGCGAGCGTCGCCGCAGACACCGACAGAAGGCGCAGCAGCCGCACGAGCAGCGCGGCGTCCTCCGCGTTCAGTGCGGGATAGAGGAGCCTGACGATCCACGGCGCGAGCGCCAGCAGTCCCGCCGCGCAGGGCAGCGCGAGCGCCAGCGTGACGGCAAGCGCAAAGAGCGCGCGCCGCCTGCCCTCTTCCTCCCTGCCCTGCGCCATACACGCCGCGACCGTCGGCACGGCGGCGGCGACCAGCCCGCAGCACAGCGTGGCGGGCATCGACACCAGGGAGACCGCACTCCCCGCAAACAGTCCGTACAGATGTACGGCGCGCGTTGTATGGCGGGAGAGCAGCCGCACGACGAGCACGCTGTCCAGCATCTGCGAAAGGGGCATGAGCGCCGCGTTCGCCATGACGGGCAGCGCCGAAAACAGCAGCGCGCTCCCCCGGCCCTTCCGCCGCACGGAGAGCATCCTGCGGCGCTCCCGCGGGCGCACGGCGAGAACGCACAGCGCGGCGGCCTCCGAGAGCGTGACCGCAAACAGCGCCGCCTGCGCCGCGCGCAGCGGATCGGTCGGAAAGCGCGAAGCGAGCAGCAGCCCCGCCCCCGCCTTGACCACCTGTTCGACGATCTCGGAAAGCGCGGTGGGCGTCATTTCGCTGCGGCCCTGCCAATAGCCGCGCAGCACCGCGAGGAGCGCGACGGGAAGCACCGCGGGCGCAAGGGCGAGATAGCACCCCGCAAGCCCGGCATCCCCCTGCATGCGCGCGACGGGTGAAGCCAGAAGGCACATGAGCAGAGAGGCGAACGCGCCCAGCAACGCGAACAGCCCGAGCGCCGGGCGCAGGTCCCCCTCCCTGCCCTGTCTCTTATACACATCTG
>URHP01000035.1 GCA_900547645.1 uncultured Eubacteriales bacterium | reverse complement strand
GCGTTACGGTGGATTTTTTCCGCGGCAGGCAGGGCAGGCTCTGGCTGGCGCTGCTCATTCTTTCGCCCGTCCTTGCGGCGGCGTTCGTTGCGTTTGCCGTCCTCTATGCGGACGACGGTCTGATCGTCGTGATCGGATGCATTGCGGTTGCGGTCGTCTGCCTTGTCGTGTTCGGCGTGTGCGTTGGCACGGCAAAGATGCGCACTTCCCGCTGGGTTGCGGACGCGGAGGGGGTGTCCTATCACTGCCTCGGCAGAAGGGTGACGTCGCTCCGCTGGGAGGAGATGCGGGAAGCCGGCTTTCTGCGGCTGGGCGCGCAGACGCGCGCAACGCGCCTCAGACTGTACTGGTCGGGGAACGAATTGCGCGGCAAGCTCCGCAGCGGAAAGTTTGAGGGGAAGGAACGCGGACTCGGCGCCAACGAACGCGGCGCATCGCTGATCGTGTATACCGTTCCTGCTTATTATGCGGACGACGGCAGCGTGACCTATCCCGCGGACGATCCGCTCGTTTTGTACACAAAAGCGCATTTCAGACGTCCCCTGCGGCACGAAGAACTGCTCCAAACCAAGGAATGACGCAAGGCGGTTCCGGATGATCCGGGACCGCCTTTTCTAAAAGATATTGGCGGGCGTGGGGCGGTAGGCGTTGGGAAAGGTCTCGGCAAGGTGCAGCAGCGCTTCGAGTTTGGGGAGCGCGTCGGCGTAGCCGCCTTCGGCAACAAGTCGCACCGTCTCCGCCAGATAGTTGTCCACGCGCGCGACGTCGTTGTGCGGAAGAAAGATCTGCAGTTTTTCTTTGCGCGCTTCCCATGCGGTCTGCACGGCGCGGGCGTCTCCGAGCGTCGCCTTCTCTTCATCCGCCTTTTCGTAGAGGCAGATCAGCTCCGCGTAAAATCCTTCAAATGCGTTTCCCACATAAAAATATTCAAAGATCGCTGCGCCCGCCAGAAGCAAAAGGACGGCGAGAATGGAGGAAAGAGACCGGACCATATGTAGGAGCGCGCGGCGTTTTTCGGCGCAAAAGAGCAAGGCGGACGCGCTCCGCGGCACCCATGTCCGCGATGATGCCATAGCGGGACCGTCACCATGTCTTGCCCTGCGGATACTGCACGCGGAAAGTCGTGAATTTTGCGCCCTTTTCCTGCAGGTAGATCTTGCCTTCGCCGTCGGCGGTGAGCACCAGCACTCTCTTTTCGCTCCGGACGCCCCGCTGTTTGAGCATGTCTTCAAAGAACGCCTTTTCCAGCCCCGTCAGCGCAAGATTTTTTCCGTTGTACTTTCCGTTGTCGATGATGACGAGGGGAAGCGAGGTCTGCATCTGCTCATAGTTTTCCTTGGGCAGGGCGGAAAACGTGCCGTTGGATTCGTAGAGGGCGTAGTCGATGCAGTCCAGCGAAAAGTAGCCCGCGGCGCGCAGCGACTCGATGAGGTCGGATACGTCGAGGTTGTTCTTCTTGAGCTGATAGTCGTCGATCCCGTTTTTGTTGATGACGACGCTCGGCTTTCCGCTCAGCACCGATTTCAGGGGCTTGACCTTCAGGTCGAGGAGCGTCACGACTTCGTGCAGGACGAAGATGGCAAGCACGGAGACGACGCCGTATAGCAGCGGGATGGACGTGTCCGCCATCGGGATACAGGCGAGCTCCGCAATGAGCAGGGTGATGACGAGTTCGAAAGGCTGCATCTCGCCGATCTGCCGTTTGCCCATTAGCCGCATGACGATGAGGAGCACGGCGAAGATGATCGCGGTGCGGATCATGACGAGTACCATAAAAAAAGGATGCGCGAACGGGGAAAAAGTATGTCCGTTTTGTTGCTTTTTTTGCCGAAAGTGTTATAATATAGGGCAGAAGAGTAGCCAAGGCGCGTTAAGTGCTGCGAAACGGGACGTTGTTCGCAGACGAAAGGGGAATTCCCCTGCGGTGCCGCGGCGCGTCCGCTTGGATCGGCGCGAAAGCGCATTCTGAAACAAGCCGCAGATGACTCCCGTGGCGCAGCGGGAACGGCGGCGGCTGGCGGACCTTCCAAATTTTCGGGAGGTTTTATTTTATGCAATCACAAGGATCGGCGGCTCATTTTCCCGCCTGGAAGCGCGTCCTGTTTTCGGACTTCATGCTCAGCCGCGGCAAGGCGCAGCGCATCGCCGTCGTGGGCGTCATGACGGCGCTGTGCATCGTCTCCAACATGTTTCTCGAGATCAAATTTTTTGACGTGCAGTTCTCGCTCACCATCTTCATTTCCGTTCTGACGGGAATGCTCATCGGTCCGCTGTTCGGGTTCTGCGCCGTCTATCTGGGCGATTTTCTCGGATACGTCTATAACAGCTGGGGCTATATGTATATGCCCTGGGTGGGGCTGTCTTCCGCGCTCTTTGCGCTGATCGCAGGGCTCGTGATGGGCGTTCGCATTGAAAAGAAGTGGGGGATCTACCTCAAACTTGCCCTCATCTGCGTCATCACGTTTTTCGTGTGTACGGCGGGGGTGAACAGCGCGGGATTTTATTTCTATAACAAATATTCCGGCTTTTCGACCGCCGTCATCGAATATTTCGAATCGCACTTCGGCGGAACGGCAAGCTATTTTGCCTATGTCTGCTACCGCCTGTTTTTCAAATTGCAGGTCCTCAACAGCCTGGTGAATTACGCCCTGCTGTTTGCCGCCGTGCCGCTGATCAACGCGGTCGGCGCGAAAAACGTCCCGCTGCGCTGAACGGCAGCATGTATTTTCGGGGAAAACCGGAAGACGCCGCGCCTTTGGCGCCGGCTGCGGTCCCGCTTCCCGCCTTCCCCGTTCCCATATTTGTGTGTAAAGTCAGCCCGAGTGCGTCCATCGGGTTGATTTTTTATTGCGCGCGTGGTATAATGATCGTGATTTCTTGCAAGGAGATTGTCCATGACAAGTTCTCTGCTTGCCGTTACATTCGGCGCGAACGAGAGGGGGATCATCCTCTTCGGCTTTGAAATTTATTACTATGCGATCTGCATCGTGTGCGGGATGATCCTTGCGGCGGTGCTCTCCGCGCTGCTCATGAAGCGCAGGAACATGTCGGTGGACTTCATCTTCCTGCTCTTCGTGGTATGTATCCCGACGGCGATCATCGGCGCGCGGCTCTTTTCCTGTCTCACCGATCCCAATCTCGGGATCGCGCGCTTCTTCGATTTCCGCGACGGCGGGCTGTCCATCACGGGCGGCGTCATCGGCGGCGTGCTGGCGGGGTTCGTCGTGTGTCTCATCAAAAAGGTAAACTTTCTGCGGGCGGCAGACTGCGTGGTCATCAACATCCTCATCGCACAGGCGCTGGGCAGATGGGGGAACTTCTTCAATGCGGAAGTGTACGGCGGCGTGGTGGAAAATCCCGCGCTGCAGTGGTTCCCGTTTGCCGTGCCGATCAGTTCCCTTCCCGGGACCTTCGGCATCGGCTCTTTCTCCGATCCGAACGCCACATGGCACTACGCGTTCTTCTTCTATGAGTCCGTCATCAATCTGATCGGCTGGGCGATCCTGTTTACGTTCACCTGGTATCGCAAGAGCAAGCCCAACGGCATTTCCACCTGTCTGTATTTTGTCTGGTACGGCACCGTGCGTTCCGTTATGGAGCCGCTGCGCGATCCCGAATTCATCCTCGATGCGGGCGGCATCCCGTGGTCGCTCGTCTTCTCCATCCTCATGGTCGGATTGGGGATCGCCGCCATCCTTACGCTCATGATCTTCAACTTCCGCAAGGAAAAGGCATTCATCGGCAGCCGCGTGGGCGATCCCTGCGCCATTACCGAATACATGACGCCCTATAAGGACGACAAGCCCTATTACAGCAAGATCAACATGTTCGGCGACAAGTATCCGCCCAAGCCCTCCAAGGAGGAGCTGAAGCGGGAAAAGGAGCGGCAGAAAGCCGCAGGGCAAGAGGGCGATCGGAAGGACGGAGACGGGAAATGAGAAATCTGACGCTGCTGACCGACCTCTATCAGCTCACGATGGGGCAGGGATATTTCAACGAGGGCAAGCACGAACAGCGGGCGGTGTTCGACGTGTTCTTCCGCCCCAACCGGCTGATCACCTATTCCGTCGCCGCAGGAACGGAACAGGCGGCGGAATACCTTGAAAATCTGCATTTCGACGGGGACGACATCGCCTATCTGCGGTCGCTGGGAATGTTTTCGGAGGAATATCTCGCCTATCTGGCGCAGCTCCGCTTCACGGGCGACGTGCGCGCCGTGCGCGAAGGGGAGATCGTCTTTCCCTATGAGCCGATCCTCACCGTGTCGGCGCCCATGCTCGAGGCGCAGCTGGTGGAGACGGCGCTGCTGACCTTCATCAATCATCAGACGCTCATCGCCTCCAAGGCGGCAAAGATCTGCGCCGCAGCGGGCGGGGGCGTCATGGAATTCGGACTGCGCCGCGCGCAGGGCGCGGATGCGGGCGTGTACGGCGCGCGCGCCGCGATCATCGGCGGGTGCGTGGGAACTTCCAACGTGTATGCGGGCAAGCTGTTCTCCGTTCCCGTCTCCGGGACGATGGCGCACAGCTGGGTGATGAACTTTCCCTCCGAACTTGAGGCGTTCCGCGCCTATGCGCGCAGCTTCCCGGACAACTGCCTGCTGCTCGTCGATACCTACGATACGCTCAGAAGCGGCGTCCCGCATGCCATTCAGGTCTTTCGCGAACTGCGCGAGAGCGGATATGAGCCCAAGGGCATCCGTCTGGATTCGGGGGACCTTGCCTACCTTTCCAAAAAGGCGCGAAAAATGCTCGACGAGGCGGGCTTCCCGGATGCGGTCATCTGCGCGTCGGGGGATCTGGACGAGACGCTCATCCGTTCCCTGAAGGCGCAGGGGGCGTGCATCGACACCTGGGGCGTGGGCACCAAGCTCATCACCAGCGCGGACATGCCTGCCCTCGGCGGCGTCTACAAGCTCGCCGCCGTGTATGAGGACGGAAAGGAGATCCCCAAGATCAAACTGTCGGATACGACGGAAAAGATCACCAATCCGGGCGTGAAAGAGGTGTACCGCATCTATGACGCGGCGACGGACAAGGCGATCGCCGATCTCATCGTCCGCGCGGGCGAAACGATCGACGAGGGAAAGCCGCTCACCATCTTTCACCCCGTCGATACATGGAAGCGCATGACCATCGAGCATTTCCGCGTGCGCAATCTGCGCGAAGATCTCTTTCGGAACGGAAAGCGCGTCGCGCCCGTCCGTCCGCTCTCCGAGATCGCCGCATACCGCGCGGGCGAACAGGCGCGTTTCTGGGAAGAGTATCTTCGGCAGGACATGCCGCATATCTATAAAGTGGACTTGTCCGCGGCGCTCCACAAGCTCAAGCAGGGACTTGTGGAAGCGTTCGGGGCGCGATAAGGGGTGTCTGCCGTGTTCGGATTGTATACGAAACGTGACGTCGAAAAACTCGTCCGCCGCCTGCGGGAGGAATATTCCGCCGTGCTCGGGCAGCAGCAGGCTGCCGCCGAGGCGATCAAAGCGGAAAACCGCACGCTTGCGGCGCGCGTCTCCGAATTGGAAGCGGAGCGTTCCGGCGTTTCGCAGGCGCTGATCGGCGCCGAAAAGGAGCGGGAGCGCATCCGCGAGGAGAGCGCGCGGGAGGCGGAAAACGGCGCAAAGGAGCTTTCGCTGCTCATCGCCAAATGCCGTCTTCTGTCGCAGACGCTCGCTGCAAAATATCCCGATGCCGACGACGTGCGCGCCTTTTCCGCGTTTGTGGAGACGCTGCGCGGCGCGGCTGCCGAGGAGGAAGAGGAGACGACGCTCGACATGGACGAAGTGCTCGCACCCAAACAGCCGCTCGATCTCGGGAAGCTGTGCAAAGATCTCGGACTGATGGAGGACGGCGAATGAAAGATCAGACATACCGCAATATCATGGTCGCATTGGGCAGCGCGCTCATCGTGTGCGTTCTGCTGGCGGTCGACCTTATTACCAAGACGTGGGCGGAGTGGTACGATCTCGTCTATTCGCTCGATCAGCCCAATTATTTTCTCGGCTTTATCAAACTGACTTATACGAAGAATCCTGGCATTGCGTTCGGGATTTTCGGCGCGAACGAGACCGCCATGGAGGTCATGAGCTACGTCACCGTCGTGCTCGCCGTACTCATCGCCGTCATGTTTTTCACCCTCTTCAAAAACAATACGCCCGTGCGCATCTGCCTTGCCGTGGTCGAGGCGGGCGCGCTCGGCAATATCGCAGACCGCTTCTGCCTCGGGTACGTGCGCGACTTTGTGGACGTCATTCCCATCGGCTTCGGCATCTGCAACATTGCGGACTTTTTCATCACGGGCGGCATTATCGCCGTCATCGTCTGTATCCTCTTCATCGGCAAGGACGCCGTGTTCCCGCTCACCAAAAAGTGGCGCGAGGAAGCGAAGAAAGAGGACGAGGAGCGCGACAAGCGGCTGAAAGATGCATGAATTTGAAGCGGACGCCGCCGTCCGTGCGGACGTCTTTGTCAGCGAGCGGACGGGACTGACGCGCTCCGCCGTCAAAAAACTTGCGGACGAGGGGAGATTGTTTGCGGACGGCGTTCCCGTCAAAGCGGGACATGTGCTGAAGATCGGCAGCCGCGTTGCGCTCGAGATCCCGCAGCCGCGTCCCGTGCGCGCCGAGCCGGAGGACCTTCCCGTCGAAGTGCTCTATGAGGACGGGGATATCGCCGTCATCAACAAGCCGCGCGGCATGGCGGTGCATGCGGGCGCGGGCAGGGTGAACGGCACGCTCGTCAACGCGCTGCTCTACCGGCTGCAGTCGCTGAGTTCCATCAACGGAGAGATCCGCCCGGGCATCGTGCATCGCATCGACAAGGACACGACGGGGCTTCTGGTCGTGGCGGAAAACGATGCGGCGCACCTGTCACTTGCGAAGCAGATCGCGGAAAAGACCTGCCGCAGGGAATATCTCGCCCTGTTGGAGGGCGTGCTCAAAGAGGACGCGGGCAGGGTGGAGACGCTCATCGGGCGCGATCCCAAGGACCGCTTGAGAATGGCGGTCTTGCCTGCGGGCGGGCGGCGCGCCGTGACGGAGTACCGCGTCGAAGAGCGCTTTCCCGCCAATACGCTTGCGCGCTTTACGCTGCAGACGGGGCGCACCCATCAGATCCGCGTTCACGCAAAATATCTGGGGCATCCCGTTGTGGGCGATCCCGTTTACGGCTATAAAAAGCAGCGCTTTGCGCTGCAGGGGCAGCTTCTGCATGCCTGCCGTCTGACGCTCACCCATCCGCGGACGGGGGAACGGATGCAGTTTGAAGCGCCCCTTCCCGCAGATTTTCTGGAGGTTCTCGCCGTGCTCCGCAGGGAGCGCGGGTAAGGAGGAAGTGATGCGCATTCTCAATGCCGACGAGATGCGGCGCGCCGTTACGCGGCTCGCCATGCAGGCGGCGGAACTCAACAAGGGCACGGATTTCGTGCTGATCGGCATCCGTACGCGGGGCGTCATCCTCGCACGCAGGATGCAGGCGGAACTCGCCCGATTAGAGGGCGTTGAAGTTCCCGTCGGGATCCTCGATATTTCGCTCTACCGCGACGATCTTCTGGACGGCTGCGACGCCGTGTTCAAGGGGAGCGAGGTGGATTTTGAGATCGAGGGGAGGAACGTCGTCCTGTGCGACGACGTGATCTACACGGGCAGGACGGTGCGCGCGGCGCTGTCTGCGCTCGCGTCCCTCGGGCGCGCCAAGTCGGTCAGACTGTTCACGCTGATCGACCGCGGACACAGGGAGCTTCCTTTCCGTGCGGACGGCGTGGGGAAAAACGTGCCTACGTCGCGTTCGGAGCGCGTCGTCGTGCATTTCGAAGAGACGGACGGCGAAGACGCCGTCGATCTGTATAAAAAAGAAATCTGATTTTCGGAGGATTGATATGGCACAACAACAGAACAAACAGAACGAACAAAAGAAGTCCACGCCCGGCCGCCGCTCGTCGTTTACGCTGGGCAGCCTTGTCAACGTGCTCGCTTTCTGCGCGCTCGCGGCAGCGGCAATTTTGCTTGTGATCGGTCCCATTCTCAAGTGGATCCTTGAAAATACGGGCGGCGCGGTCGTGATGCAGGCGCTCAATCTCGTGTCGCAGTACTGCCTGCTTGCGGCGATCGCCATTCCCGGCTGGTTCTTCGTGCGCGGCAAACGCAAGGGCTGGAAGATCGCGTATTTCGTCTTCCTTGTCATCTACATTGCGGGTACCATCCTGGGGATGACGCTTGGCATCTGAGAAAAATTGCGGGAGAAACGGCGCATTTGTGCCGTTTTTTCTTTACAAAACCGCGGAATTTTTCTATACTATAGGGGAGAAAATGCGGATCGTGTCCGGATGATGCACAAGGGCGGATTCGTTTGATTATCAAACAGGAAACTAACGGGAGGGCTGATTATGCTTCCGGTCATTGCGATCGTGGGGCGTCCCAACGTCGGAAAGAGCACGTTTTTCAACAAGGTCGCGGGACGCAAGATCTCCATTACGGAAAACAGGCCGGGCGTCACGCGCGACCGCATCACCGCGGACTGCGAATGGCGCGGCAAACCCTTTACGCTCATCGATACGGGCGGCATCGAACTCAAGAGCGAGGACGTCATGTGGAAACAGATCGCCCTGCAGGCGCAGGCTGCCGTGGAGCTTGCGGACGTCATCGTGTTCTTTACGGACGGCAGAGAGGGGCTTACCTCGTCCGACTACGACGTCGCCGACTATCTGCGCCGCTGCAAAAAACCCGTGATCCTTGCCGTCAACAAGGTGGACGACTATTCGCCGGACAAGCTGTTCGAGTTCTATTCTCTGGGCTTGGGCGAACCGTTTGCCGTCTCCTCCGAACATTCGCGCGGCATCGGCGATCTGCTCGACAAGGCGGTGGAACTTTTCCCGCAGGGGGAGGAAGCGGAGGACGATTCTCTGAAGATCGCCGTCGTCGGCAAGCCGAACGCGGGCAAAAGTTCGCTCGTCAACCGTCTTCTGGGACAGGAACGCACCATCGTCACGCCCGTTGCGGGCACCACGCGCGACGCGGTGGACACGCGCTTCGAGCGGGAGGGCAGGGCGTATACCATCATCGATACGGCGGGCATCCGCCGCAAGCGGTCGGTGGAGGACGACGTGGAGTACTATTCCGTGCTGCGCGCATTTGACGCGGTGCGCCGCGCCGACGTGTGTCTCCTGGTGGTGGATGCACAGGAGGGCATCACCGAACAGGACGTCAAGATCATCGGCTACGTGCACGAGCAGGGGAAACCTTCCGTGATCGTCATGAACAAGTGGGATCTCATCGAAAAGGATACGCATACCGTCGAAAAGTTTGAGGCGAAGCTGAAGGAAGAGCTCAAGTTCATGGACTATTTCCGTTCGGCGTACGTTTCGGCAAAGACGGGACAGCGCACGGACAGGCTGCTGGCTCTGGCATGGGAGGTCTACGCACACGCGGGCTTCCGCGTTCCGACGGGCGACCTCAACGATCTTCTGATGGACGCCATGCGCGTTTCGGAACCGCCGTCCTATCAGGGCAGGCGCATGAAGCTCTATTACGCTTCGCAGGTCGCCGTGCATCCGCCGCTCTTTGTGCTCATGGTCAACGACGAAGGGCTGCTGCACTTTTCCTATGAACGCTATCTGGAAAACGTCATCCGCGGCGCCTATGACTTTTCGGGAACGCCCATCCGCATCAAGGTACGGAACAAGAAGGAGAACGAATGAAAGAGCTGCTCCTTTCCCAAAGCTGGTATTGGTTTGTGCTGATGGCGGTCGTCTGCTATTTTATCGGGTGCTTTAACTTTGCCGTCATCATTGCAAAGACCAAGCATAAGGACGTGCATAAGATCGGCAGCGGAAACCCCGGCACCATGAACATGAGCCGCGAATTCGGGCTGAAGATCGGGCTTCTGAACTTTTTGCTGGACGCCTGTAAGGGGGGCGTGCCCGCGCTCGTCAGCTATTTCCTCTTCCGCGGGTATGTGTTTGAAGGGACGCAGGTCGTCGTCTCCGATTTTACCCGTTATTTTTGCGGCGTGTTCGTCATCATCGGGCATATCTGGCCCGTGACCATGAAGTTCCGCGGCGGGAAGGGCATCGCTTCGTCCCTGGGACTGTTCTGGTTCTGCCTTTCGTGCGAAGATCCCTGGAACATCCTCATCGTGCTTGCCGTGCTGCTGTTTGTGGTCGTGGGGTATATCGCGCTCACGGAATGGGGCTCGATGGGTTCGCTTCTGGGCGTTTCGGGCTTTTCCGTCTGGCAGGGGCTGGTCTTTTGGTTCCGCTATTCGGCGAACGGCATGCTGTTGAGCGGCTGGGTGATCGCAATTTTCATGCTGCTGCTTGCGCTGAATTTTCTGACGTGGTTCGCGCACCGCAAAAACCTTGTCCGCCTGTTCGCGGGCGAAGAGCACCGTACTTCCGTCAAAAAACTCTCGCACGGCAAGCGCGGTACGCAGAATATGTAAATCGTTCAAAACATTCCCGTGCAAAAGCGCGGGAATGTTTCGTGAACGGAAGAAAACAATAAAAACCCGCGCGGCTTTCAGCGTAAAAGCCGCGCGGGTTTTCTTGCATGTCTTATTTTTCGATCAGACTCTTTCCGGTCATTTCGGCGGGAACGGGCAGGCCCATGACTTCGAGCAGGGTGGGGGCAAGGTCGGCGAGGATGCCGTCCTTTCTCAGCGTCGCATTCTTGTACTGTTCGGAGATGAGCACCACGGGCACGGGGTTGGTGGTGTGCGCCGTGAAGGGTTCGCCGTCGTCGGCGAGCATCTTGTCCGCATTGCCGTGATCCGCCGTCAGAAGGACGCTGCCGCCCATTGACAGGCTGTCTCTTATACACATCTGACGCTGCCGACGATTGACAGGATCTGGTCGACCACCTTTTTCACGCATTCGTCCACGGTGTGCACCGCCTTGACTGCCGCGGGAATGACGCCCGTATGTCCCACCATGTCGCAGTTGGCAAAGTTGAGGATCATTGCGTCATATTCGCCCGTTTTCAGTTCCTGAATGGCGCGTTCGGTCACTTCGGGCGCGCTCATTTCGGGCTGCAGGTCGTAGGTCGCGACCTTGGGCGAGTTGATGAGCACGCGCACTTCGCCCTTGTTGGGCGCTTCCACGCCGCCGTTGAAGAAGAACGTGACGTGCGCGTATTTCTCCGTTTCGGCAATGCGCAGCTGCTTCTTTCCGAGGGACGCCAGGTATTCTCCCAGCGTGTTCTTCATCGTCTGCTTGGGGAAGGCGATCTCCACGTTTTTGTATTCCGCGTCGTACACGGTGAAGCACACGTACGTAGGGTGTAAAAATCCCGTCTTGCGCTCGAACGCCGTTCCCTTGGGAACGACAAAGGGATCCTGCGAGAACGCGCGCGTGATCTCCCTTGCGCGGTCGGGGCGGAAGTTGAAGAAGATGACGGAATCGCCCTCCTCCACGAGCGCGACGGGCTTGCCGTTTTCCGTAATGTTGGTGGGCAGAACAAATTCGTCCGTTACGCCCGCATCATACGATTTGTGCAGCGCGGCGACGGGATCGTCCGCCTGAACGCCCGTTCCCAGCGTGAGCATGTCGTACGCCTTTTCGATGCGGTCCCAATTGTTGTCGCGGTCCATCGCATAGTATCTGCCCGAGAGGGATGCGAGCTTGCCGTAGCCCAGCTTCTTCATCTCGTCCAGCAGTTCCTGCACATAGTTGACGGCGGAAGCGGGGGGCGTGTCGCGTCCGTCAAGAAAGGCGTGTACGTATGTTTCGGGCACGCCGTGGCGCTTTGCCATTTCCAGCAGCGCATAGAGGTGCGTAATGTGGCTGTGCACGCCGCCGTCCGACAAAAGTCCCCAAAGGTGCAGCTTTTTGCCGTTGTTTTTGGCGTTTTCCATCGCCTTTAAGAGGGCGGGATTCCGGAAGAATTCGCCGTCTTCGATCTCTTTGGTGATCTTTGTCAGATCCTGATAGACGATGCGCCCCGCGCCCATGTTCAGGTGACCGACTTCGGAATTTCCCATCTGACCGTCGGGAAGCCCCACGGCTCTGCCGCTCGCGCCCAGCGTGGCGGAGGGGTATTCGGCGCGGTAGGCGTTCACGTTTTTGCTGCCGTCGATGGAAATGGCATTGCCTTTGCCCGCGGGAGCAAGTCCGTAGCCGTCCATAATGATGATCGCACAAGTTTGTTTCATAGAGTACCTCTTGTAAGTTTGTTCTGCTTTATTATACCCCAAGGAAGCGCATTTCGCAAGCAGGCGGGGGATATTTTTTGAAAATTTGTGGATCGTCGCAAAAAACTTGACTTTCGGGGGGGGGACGCTATAATTGTACTATAAAAGAATGTGAAGAAATGCAGGAGGGATTTATGAAACGGAAGTATTTACTCATTGTGCTGACGACGCTCTGCGCGCTGTTTTTCGCGCTCGGACTTGTGGGGTGCGGCGAAGAGCGGGAAACTAATGTGAGCACCTCGGCCGATTCCGTTGCGGGCACGTACTATCTGTACGGATACACCGTAGAGACCAAACCGGATGGCGCGCAGGCAACGCTTTGCGCTGCATACGATTATCATAATTTTATTCGTCTGTACGACGACGGAACATTCGACTATTACTGGCTTTTTCAGTATTCACCTTTTTATTTTAACGAAGAGAAAGGTTGGTCTACCGGTTCCCTTGAGCAGGGAATCTATGGAGGAGTCTATCAGTTGAGTGATGACGGCGGCATTGTGCTGACATTTCATTATATTCCCGCGAGTTCCATATCGGGCGAGTTTCCTACGATGACGGGAACAATTTCTGACGGCGCTATGCAGTTGGAAGGGGAATTGTATGAATCGGCATACTTCTGCAAGGAAAATTGCATGCCTGACATCAGCAAACAGCAAGTTGATGTGGAATTTTTGTCTTATGACGGAACGGTTCTGCAAAGCGATACCTATTCCTGTACAGAACAGGCAATCCCACAGCCCGCCCTTCCCGAACGGGAGGACTGTGTGGGTGAGTGGGAGATCGGAAGTTGCTTCGATTGGAGCGCTGCGGGGCGGAAAGTCACCGTTACGGCCGTTTATACCTCGTCATGGATCAACGAAGAGGATTGGGATTTTTGGTGGTCCGATTACTATGACGGGGTCGAAAATGCATGCGGTTTGACATATCTCGGGAGAGAGGAAACACCCATGTTGCCTGTTGTGCTGTGTAATTTTACAGTTCAGAAAATTATCGAACTGTCAGCTACTTTCGGCAACACGACCGCATTTGTCATTCCGTCGGCATTGACTTTTGACAATATTGACTTTACCAGGGTGGAATGGGGATGCCCGCCGTTGTATAACGAACAGGGAACAATATTGTCGGGCACCTTTCTGGTGGAAGATGGACATCCCCTGTACGTCTGTGAGGACGGCGTCATCTACAATCGGGAAAAGACGGAGATCGTCTATGTTTCGGTATCCATGGAGGGAAAGTTTACCGTCCCGGACGGCATTACGCATATTCCCGACAGCTTGTTTGAAGGTCGGGAATTATTGACGGAGATCGTCTTGCCGGAGAGCGTAAAGAGCATCGGAAATGATGCGTTTAGGGATTGTAAGGGATTGGCAGATATTATTCTTCCGAACGGTGTGACAAGTATCGGGAATCATGCATTCTACGGTTGTAGCGGGCTGGCAAGTATCACCATTCCCAACGACGTAACGAATATTGAAGAAAGTACATTTAGTGGATGCACAGGGCTGACGAGTATTGCCATTCCAAGCGGTGTAACAAGTATCGGACCATTGGCGTTCTATGGTTGCAGCGGGTTGACGAGTATCACCATTCCAAGCAGTGTGACGAGCATCGGGAGTATGGCATTCAGAGATTGCAGTTTGGAAAAGATCGACGTTGCCGACCTTGCTGTGTGGGCGGAGTGCGGCTATTCCTCGTCTGTGCCGTGGAAGCTGTATATGAATGGTGAGTTGGTTACCGAGCTTGTCCTTTCCGGGGATTATTATATGCGGCTGGAAAATTGCACAAGCCTGCGGCAAGTTACGGTTTCCTCGGAGCGGGGACGGGTCGAGTCGGAGCTGTTTGCCGGCTGCACGAATCTGGAGCGCGTGACGCTCATGGATGGAATCGTTGGAATTTATGCTGAGGCGTTCAGCGGATGTACATCATTGACGGAGATCGTCATTCCGGACAGCGTCACGAGTATCGGCAATCGCGCCTTCAGCGGATGTTACAGGCTTGAAAGCGTTGTGCTTGGAAGCGGCATAACGCAAATTGGTGTTTTTAATAGAGATATATTTGAAGATTGTGTTTCCCTGAAACGCATTGTGCTTTCTGAAAATATCCGGCGGATATCCGGAGACGCTTTCACTAACTGCCTTTCCCTGGCAGAAATATTCTATCAGGGAACGCAGCAGGCGTGGGAAGAAGTGTACAGATATGCGGACAGCGCAGAATGGTCGCAGGCAACCGTATATTTTTACAGCGAACAGGAACCGCCGCTCGGAGACGGGCAGACGGGGTACGACGGCAATTACTGGCACTATGACGATGACGGCATAACGCCCGTTATCTGGAATAAGAATGGATAAAGCGATAAAAAGCCGCCCGTGCGCTGAATGAAGTGAACCCCAAAGTTTGGACAAAAAAGAATTAGATTGTTTTGGAATGAGTTCGGTATCCAACCGGGCTCATTCCTTTTAGTTTGAGAGAAATTCTCTTGTTGTTCCAGTAAAATA
>URHP01000034.1 GCA_900547645.1 uncultured Eubacteriales bacterium | reverse complement strand
GCCTTGGGAGAAGCCGAACTGATATACGTCCCTTCGGGCGGCATGTGCGCGAGCACTTCGCTGCCGTCGATGCCCTGCCAGCGGAAAGAATGGTACGGGAATTCATTGACCATATTCCAGCTCAGCTTGATGGTGAGAAAGTTTTCGCACCCGCACCCGCGGATGATCTGCGGCAGCGCACCCGAAAATCCGAATACGTCGGGCAGCCAGAGCGTATGGACTTCCTTGTCAAACTCCTCCTTCCAGAAGCGCGTCCCATAAAGGAACTGCCGGATGAGCGACTCCCCGCCCGTCACATTGGTGTCGGCCTCCACCCACATGCCGCCCTGCACTTCAAACCGCCCCTCTTTGACGGCGGCTTTGATCTTTTCATAGAGCGCGGGATAGTCCTGCTTCACCCATTCGAATTGCTGCGGCTGGCTTGCACCGTAAATGTAATCGGGATACTCTTTCAGATTGGCGAGCGCCGTGGAGAATGTTCTTCCCGCCTTGCGGCGCGTCTCGCGCAGCGGCCAGAGCCATGCAAGATCGAGATGCGAATGCCCCACCGCATAAAATTTGAGAAGCGGATCGGCAATGTTTTTGCGCTCGAGATGCGGTCTGAGGATCGCGCGGCACGTCCCGATCGTTTCGGCGCTCATCCGTTTGGTTGCAAGCAGGGCAACTTTTTCAAGCGCATAGACCAACGTATAGTGCAGCGGATCATCCTCCGGCACGCTTTCGGCAAGATCGAGAAGGAATGCGTAGTCATAAAAGAGTGCGCGGCGCGCCTCGTCACAGGTGACGACGGCACATTCCTTTACCGTCCCCGTGCGCAAATTTCCGAACAGATCGTTGTTTCCCGTTTCGATCCAAAGGTCGGCCTTCTTGCCCTCCTGCGCAATTTCGGAAACACGGATATATTTTTTCCCGGGGAATCCGAGCCTGAGAGAAAATTGACTGGAAACGTTGGTGATCCCGCGCAGCGGTGTGCCGTCGGAAAAAAATACGCACCCCTCCCCTTCAAAATCAAAAGCGAAATAAAGAGTCCTGCCTGCAGGCGCTTGGGGAATATCCCCTGTAATATGGAACCATCCGCAATCCCAAAGGGAATTGCTCCACACTTCTCCTTCGCGGATGGGCGCATACGATAAAGACAAGCGTTCCCGGAAGGGCACGGGCTCTTGCGTAAGCGCATAGGACATATCAAGCCCGACAAGCCGCTCGTAAACGGAATCTTTCAAGACGTCTTCTGCGTATTGCAGCTTCTCTTTGATCGGTTTGTCCATGATCGGTTTCATCGATTTGTCCCTCCGAAGATTTTATGCGTTTTATGGAGACAGAATATCCTTAAATCACTCGTTTGTCCATTTCCATTCTCTGCCGACCTGTCATGAAACGTGAACCAATCCCATAAGCGCATCCGGAATTGACCATGCGGCCGCAGATCGTTCCCTCGGTGCAAAAAAAGACCAAACGATTCCGTCCGGTCTTTTCCGGGATTGATAAAACTTTCAGTCCTTCTGGCGATAGAGACGCTTCAGGCGGAAAACGGTCAAAAGAACAAACAGGATGGAAATTGCCGCCAACACGCCCAGCCCGATCAGCGGATTGAGATCGAACATCGATTTATGAAATATCTGCGGCGCCCAGTCGTTGAGTCCGCACTCGTGGCTGAATACGGCGATCCCCCAGGCGCTCGGCGTAACGTAACGCAGCCACGCGGCGCTCCCCTCAAGCGAAAACAGGCTGTCGCAGAATACGACCTGCACGATGATGATGAACAAGACGGGCAAAATGGCGCTTTCCGATTTTTTCAGCAGCGCGGAAATGAATAATCCTACCGTCATGACGCTGATGTTCGTGAGCGCCATGGCGGCATATGCGCAGATATATCCCGTAGCGGGTACGGGAAACGCAAAATCGATAAAGAGCAGCGTTCCGCCGAAGAGCACGGCGCACTGCACAATGCCGATCACGGAGAGCACGGTGAATTTCGAAAGGACGTACGCCGTGATGTCGAGCCCCCCGAACACCTCCCGCGAGAGGATCTCCCGCTCCTTGCAGATCTCGCGGTAACTGTTGAGAATGCCCATGAGCGCGCTCATGATGATGAGCACGAACAGCGTCACGTTCGCGCCCGTGAGCGCATCGGGCGAGCGCAGCTGAAAGGCATTTTTCTGGCAGACCAGATAGACGATGACCAGCATGACGGGCGCCTGCAGGACAAGGGGCAGAAGCGTACCGAGGCTGGAAAAGATCTGCCGGAAATACCGCCCCACCAGCACGCGGTAATGCATGAGGTTCATGCGCGCGGAATGCCGTCTGAACTTTTTCATGCATCCTCCTCCCCGCGCTGCGCCGTAAACGGCTTCGGCAGATCTTTGGGCGGCTTTTCCCAGGGCGCTTCGCTTTCCGGTTCCTGTTCGGGCGGAAGACAGCAGCCCTTGCCGTATTCTTCGACAAGCTGCGCATACAGCTCTTTATAATAGGGACTGCGGCGGTATTTGGAGGCAAACGCCTCGCTCGTCGCCTCGTCCGTGAGCGCCGCAAAGATACGCGAATAGCTGCGGCGGTTGAACCAGCGGAAGGCATCCTTTGCCGCGCCGTAATAACAGAGCCTGCCGCCCCGCCCCAAAAACGCCACCCTGTCGCACTTGTCAAGGTTTTCCATGGCGTGCGTAATGACGACGATGGTGCGTCCCTTTTTGGAAAGTTCCTTCAGAAGCTGCATCATCTCCATGTCGAGATCGGGCGAAAGCCCGCTTGTCGGTTCGTCCAGAAAGATGACTTTGGGATCGGACAGAAGCTCCATGGCGATGGAAACGCGCTTTTTCTGCCCGCCCGAGAGCGAAGAGATGCGCAGTTTTTCCTTGCCCTTCAGCCGCACGTCCGCGATCGCCGACGAAACGCGCGCATTCAGCTCCTCCGCCGAAAGCCCCGCCCGCGTGCGCAGCATCGCCGTATAGCGGAGCGCCTGCATCACCGTGAGGTCGTCGTGCATGATGTCCCGCTGCGGAACGTAGCCGACCACCCCTTTATAGGTGTTGATATTCTCATAATAGTCGTTGGTGTCGTAGTAGATCTTGCCGTCCGTTGCGGGGCGCATGCCGTTGATGCAGTCGAGCAGCGTGGACTTGCCCGCGCCGCTGCCGCCGACCCCCGCCACAAATTCGCCCGCCTCGATGCGGAACGTCACGTTTGTGACCAGAGAGACCTTTCCGTGCGCATTCCTGTCCGGGACGCGCTTGCATACGTCCACCGCATCGATGCGGATACCCCCTTCCGCAGTGGAAAAGAGCAGCGTGTTCCGGTAAAAGATATACGCCGCCGACGGAATGGAGATGCGGTCATAATCGCCCAGCTTCTGCCGTTTGACCTTTTTGTTGTTGACATACGTCCCGCCCACGCTGTGCGCGTCCTCGATAAAGCAATTCGTTCCGTCAAAGACGATAAAGAAGTGCTTTTCGGAGACGAGCGGGCTGTCTACGCGGATGTCGCAGTTTTCGCCGCTGCCCACCGTTGTGACCGTCTTGGCGGTCAGATCGAAATTATTTTTGACGCGCTTGCGGCTGAACTGCCGCACCGCCCTGATGCGGACGAGGTCCTCCTTCTCCTTTTTCCCGGCAGGACGGATGGAGAGCGCGCCGTCGAACTTTACCATCGGACGGCGGAAACGCTTGCCGTCGAGCAAAACGACGCTCCTGGCGTTTTCGGGCGTGAGGTCCTCCGCGTACCACACGTTATTTTTGAGAAGCAGGCGGATCTGAACGGGCTCGACGAACTGCGACTTGACGACAATATCTGCCGTGCGCTTGGAACCCACCGTTAGCTCGGTGCGTTCCTCGCTGTCGAAAAAGCGGAACAGATCCCCTTCGCGGATCTTCAGGATCAGATTTTTCAAAGAGTCACTCCTTGCATGGTCTGCGGCTGCTTGATTCCCTTACAGTATACTGTAAGGGAAGGATACGAACTCGATCAAAAGCGGAAACCGGAACACCCATGCATTGTTGAAACCCTTGCCCGTGCCACACGGCACGCGCTGCGGGTTTCGCCGCGCCTGATCGCCCGTCTTGCCGCTTTTGATTGCTTTGCACTTTTTGCGGTAAGATTTTGAGATGAGTTGCCGCGAAGAGGATGCAGTAATACCCAAGTATTACAAAGACGATGAACGGCAAGGCGCTCAAAAGATGCCGCAAAAAGCGAATTCGTATTTTTCCCTTACAGTATACCATATCGCGGTGCAAATTTGCAACCGAACTTGTGCGGAAATTTCGCAGACAAACGTCCCTGCCGCCACAGGCGGCAGGGACGTTTTGCACATGATTTACTGTTTTTTGTTCTTCTTCCGCTTGACGATGAACGTCGCGCCCGCGGCGATCGCAGCCGCACCTGCGACCGAGCCGATCGCGATCCCGGCGATCGCCCCGCCGTCAAGCCCGCCCCCGGGCGTCTGTCCCGAAGGATCCTCTCCGGAAGGCTCCTGCGGATCGGAAGGATCGGGCGTCTGCGGATCCTCCGGCTCCTCCGTCACGGAGACGAGCGCGTCCACCGCCGCATTCAGACGGGCGGTCACATCGTCGATCTGCTGCTGCGTCGCGCTTTCGGAAGCGAGCAGTTCCCGCGCCTCCGAAAGGATTTGCTGCATCGCCTGCCAGCCTGCCGCTTCATAGTCGTCTGCGCTGAGCGCCTGCGCCTCCTCCACCGCATCGCCGAGCGCCGTTTCCACCGTCAGGCGGGTAAACGCAAGGCTGTCGAGATTGAAATTCCCCGCGTTATCGCCCTCCGCCACGATGCGGATGGTATGTTCGCCCGCCGAAAGACGCAGCGCATCGAACGTATATTCCACCCAGGTACTCCAGGAATCCTGGATCGCGAGCCCGAATTCCGCGACCTTCACGCCGTCCACATACAGCGCGCCCGTACGGGGAGAATTGTCCGTCGCGTCATTCTTCTTGCCCGCCGCCCCGCGCAGAACGATGGTATACCGTCCGTCCTCCGCGATGCGCGCATCCACTTCAACGTAATTGCCGCTCTGCTTCCAGCCCGCAACATAGCCCGTGCCGGTGTAACCGGACCACTCGGTGTCCACGCGCAGGCCGTTTCCGGCATCGTTCGTGACGCCCGTCCCGCTCTCCAGCTCCAGCGTTCCCGTCTCGTTGATGGCGAGCAGGTCGGTCTCGGAGAAGCGGAAGGAATAGAAGTCGCACACAGCCTTCCCCTGCTCCGCGGTACGGAACACGATATATACGTTGTGGACGCCCGTCACTTCCTCGCAGCGGGCAATAAATTCGCGCTCGTTCGACCACGAGCCCGTATTCGTGACAACGGCCTGCGCAACAAGGTTTTCTTCGGAAACAGAGTCGAGATACACTTCCGCCGTGCCGCCGGGATTGTTGCTGGACGCCGTGATCACAAAGGATTTTGCGCCCTTTTCGCCGAAGTCGATGCCTTCGAACATCGCCCATCTGCCGTCATAGATATTGCCGAGGTAGTCCGCGTTGACGACGATATTGGGATCGCGCTCGTCCGCCGTGACCGCGCCGATCTCCGTAAAGGCATCCACCTTTTTGACAAACCGGAACCAATCGAGCGAAACATCGAGCGCGCCGTCCTCCGCCGCACGGAACTCAAAGAACACGTTGCTGTCCGAAACGTCGGTATTTCGGCAGTCCACTTCGATCGTCTGCCACTGACCGTCGTCGGGCAGTTCCACCGTGCCGAGGATCTTGTCGCCGACGCCGTTCTCATATATGATGATGCTGCCGCCCGTAGAGCTTCTGAGCCGCAGGCAGATGCCGCCCTTATTTTCGCCCTTGACTTCGTTAAAACGCAGCCATGCGCCGTTCGCCGTGGCGCGCACCGCCTGCACATCCCCGTCCGTCACCACGGAAGCGCCGTCCATGTCTGCGGCGTTCTCCCCTTGAATGGGAGAGAACGCGTCCTGCGACGTATCATGCCGATGGAAGGTGAGCGAATCGAGGTTGAATGCGCCCGCATTTGTCCTGTCCGCTCTGATCTCGAACGTGTGGCGTCCTTCGCTCAGCTCCACGTCTTCGATCGTATATTCCGTCCAGACCGCGTTCCCGCTGGAATCCGTCCAGTCGGTCGCCTTGATCGCAAGTTCTTCAAGCACACTTTCGTCCAGATACAGGTTCAGACGGCGCGAGCCGTTATCGCCGATGCCGGACTTCCCGTTGTTGACGCGCAGCACCAGATCGTACGTTCCTTCGCGGACGATGTTCACGTCGAGCTTGACCGCATCGCCGACCGCAGCAAATCCCGCCGCGTAGCCGCTTCCCGTATACCCCTGATAGTCGGAAGACGCCGCGACCGAGCCTGCAAGCTCCGCGTTTTCAAGTTCGTACGTCGAACCGTCCGTGATGCTCTGCGTGGGCATGCCCTGATTTTCGTTGCCGAGCGCGGGCTGCGTGACGCCGTCCGCCGTATTCACCGTGACCGTCATTGCCTGCCGCGTATCAACGATTTTCACGTAAAGCGTATCGCTCTGCGCGTCGTAATAATACCCTTGCTGCGCCTCGTTGTATGCTTCGACCGAAGCGCACGCTTCGAGCGCGCTGCCGCCCAGCTGCACGTTCAGAACGTCGCTCAGATGATTGAACTTCAGATTGTACGAGCGGTCTGCGGGTTTATAGAGCGACTCGTTGCGGTTGTTCTGCGCGCCGATCTCGAACGTGATGACGCTGCCGTCTTCGATACAGCGGTAATCCGTCGTCGAATAGGCGTTCTTTTCAATGTATTCGCGGCTCTCGCCGTCGTCCTCATACAGCGTGTAGGAACTCGTTCCCGCGGGGTAAATGTCGAGCGTCAGCGGATCGAGCGGTTTTTCGTCCGCATAGTTGACGTCGGGCCCCATCGGAACGATCGCACCCGCTTTGACAAAGACAGGGATCTCGTCGAGCGCCGCCGCGACGCGGATGGTCTTGCCGTCCTCGCCGCCCACATAGCGCTCGCCCGTGTTGTAATCGTACCAGGTCGTGTCGGGCGGAAGCCAGACCGAGACGACGGTATCATAGGTCTCCGTCGCAGGTGCGACAAGGAACCAGTCGCCGAAATAATACTGTTTGTTGAGATCCCACGCGTCGGGATTGTACTGGCTGCCGTCTTCAAGGATCATCGCGCGCATCATGGGAACGCCCTGTGAATACCCCTGCCACGCCATTGTGTAAATGTAGGGATAGAGGGCATAGCGCGTCTTAAGATTGGCTTTGAGCGTCTCCTGCGCCGTCTCATCGTACAGCCACGGCTCCCTGCCGTCGTGTCCGTGCGTACGCATGATCGCGCTCCACGCGCCGAATTCCGACACCCAGCGCGTATACAGCTCGTCCGTGGGCTTGCCCATAAACCCGCCGAGGTCGTTCGATACCGCCCAATAGCCGACCAGTCCGGCGTCGAGGCTGAATCCGATCTGATAGGCAAGCTCCTGCGACGTGTTGTTGATGTCGCCCGACCATGCGGTGGCAAAGTGCTGCCCCGCATAGCTGCCGCGCGTGATGAACATGGGACGGGTGTCGACGACGTCCGAATCGATCCACGCCTCATACGCGCCCTTTGCAGCGAACACGGGCGCCGTGTTGGAACCGAGCACGTCGAATTCATCGGGCCAGAACCAGTCGCCGCGTCCCGCTTCCACGACCGCCATGTAGGAATCCACCCAATCTTTGGCGACCTCTTCGTCCCAGAGCCGCGTCCCGCCCTTTGCCTGGGGCGTGCCGGCGTTATTGTGGAGCCCGACGTGGAACCCGAGCTCGCGCGCTTCGGCAAACATGGCGTCTACATCGGGGAATTTGGTCTTGTCGTTGTTCCAGATCTGACTGCCCCACTTTTCGCCCGCGCCCGTCTGATTGCCGCCGTTGTCCGCGACGTCGCCGCGCCAGCCGTAGTCAAAGACGTACACGTCGGTGGGATAGCCCTCGTCGCGCAGACGGTGGATCCATTCGAGGAACTCCTTCTGCGTGGCGTTGTCGTTGCCGTACTTGGAGAGCATGAACCCGAACGCCCACTTACCGTACAGTTCCATGCGCCCCGTGATCTCCGCATACTCGTTGAGAATGGTCTTGAAGTCGGGACCGTACATAAAGAAGTAGTCCAGATACCCCGTCGTCTCGAATCCGCCGCCGCGGCGGAAAAACGTAGTGTCCTTCTCGATCGTGTTGAGGAAAATGCCATAGCCCACCGTGCTCATGAAGAAGGGCGAGATGAGCCTGCCGTGCGACATGGAAAATTCGTCGAAATCCTGATCGTAACGGTTGAGATTTTCGCGTCTGCCGTGATCGCCCGAACCGAACCCGAAAATGCCGCCCGCGTTCTGCGTGTTTTCCGTCTTCCTCACGCCGACCTGATCCCCTTCCGTATACATGCCGACCTCATCGGTATCCTTGCTGATGAGGTTGCCCTGCAGATCGTACATGCCGATGCGGAAGGGTTCTTTCTGAATGCGGAGTTCCAAGGCGGACGTCTTGACCGAAATGTAGTCGCCCGCATCCGTCGTCGTGTGCGAGACGGGCGCCCATGCGGTCTTTTGTACCATGTAATACTCGGGATCGTACGGGCGGTAGCCGTCCGCTCCGTCCGTGGAGAGCTGCACGCGCACCGTGCGCGGCGTACAGAGTTCCACCAGCACCTGATTGTTTCCGCAGTTGAATGTCATGAGATTGCCGTTCTCCGTGTTGGAAGTCATGTCCCCGATGGACGCTTCGGCGACCTTGGGAAACTGTGTCGCGCATACAAGCCGCACCACCAGCGCGATCAGGCACAAAAACAAGATCCCTGCCTGGACGGCGGCGCGCAGCCATGTGCGCTTTGTCCTCAATTTCATCATTTTTCTCCTTATTATATCACAGAAACTCGCACAGGTCTATTGTGTGTTTTGCGGAAATAATTGCATTTTCTACGGCTGCACGGCAGCCATGGCAGAAAGGCTCTCCCCGCTGCGGACGCCCTCCCACACCGCCGTCTTTTGTCCGTCGCTGCGGTAAGCGGCAAGGATGAGCCGCACCACCTTGGCGCCCTCGGCGCCGTCGATCTCAAATTTGCGCCCCGTGCGCACACAGTCGTAAAAGTCCGCAATGAGCGCCTCGTGTCCCGTTCCGTAACAGTACTTGCCGAACACGCGGGAATCGCCCCCGAACGTCTGCACTTCCCCGTCGATCAGCACGCGGTCGGACAAAATTTTGATGAGTTTCCCCTCCGCCCGCAGCGTGATCTCAACGGGAAATTCGCTCTCGCTTCCGTTGGTCGCGAAAAAGGAAAAGTCCGCATTCCCCGAACAGAGCATCGCGGCGGTATCTTCCACCTCGATGACGCCCGGAAGGGTGAGATTCGCCGTCTTTGCCGTGACATAATCGGGCATGCCGACAAACCATTGCAGCAAATCGAGGGTGTGGAGCGCCTGATTGATGAGCACGCCGCCGCCCTCCGTCGCCCACTTGCCGCGCCATTCGCCCGAAGCGTAATACGCCGCATCGCGATGCCAGGCAACGATCCCTTCTCCGTCCGTCACCCTCTTCCCGCGCACATATTCCTTGACAAAGGCATTGGCGCGGTTATAGCGGTTCTGCAGACAGACGCCGAGCTGCGCGCCCGAGCGTTCCTCCGCGGCGAGAATGCGCGGAATATCCTCCGCGCGGATGCACAGCGGCTTTTCGCACAGGACGTTGATCCCGCGCTCCAGCGCGCCCACTACCATGTCCGCATGCAGATAGTGCGGCGTGCAGACATGCACCACATCGGGGCGTTCCGCATCGAGCATCCGGAAATAGTCCGTATATGCCGCGGCGGAGGGATACGCCCCGCACCGTTCCGCCTGCGTGTCGCACACGGCGGAGGGCTCCAGCCCCATCGATTTCAAAATGCCCGTATGTACTGTGCCGATGACACCGAGCCCTGCGACTGCCGTTTTCATATCTGCTCCCGTTTTCTGTTGATTTTTTAAAGAAAGCTGCCCGAAGGCAGCTTTCTTTCCATGCTTATGCCGCGATCACTCGCCCGTCTGTGCCGCCGCCTTGACGTTGACGGTGACGGTGACGGTCTTGGTGACCGTTCCGAATTCGTTCTGCGCCGTCACGGTGACGGTGTATTCGCCTTCCTGCGTGAAGGAGACCGTCTTTCCGGAGACCGAAGCGCCTTCCTGCGTGCAGCTGACGGTGAAGTCGTCTGCACCGAGCACGGTCGCCGAGATCTGCACGGATGCCGTGCCGTCCGCAAGCGTCACTTCCGCGTTGTCCGCCGCTGCTTCCACGATCACGGGCGCGTTGCTCTCATACACATTGATTTCAGCAACGGTGAAAGACACACCTTTTTTCTTGTCGATGCCTACCGACAATTTCTGCGGCTCTCTTGTGGACCAACGGAATGGATTGGAACCAATATAGATTCCTTCTTCCGGAAGCACAAAGTCATCTTCGTCCAGCTTTACAGAATCACCCGACAGATAGAGATAGCTGATTCCTTGATCGAAATCCGCAACAACTTTGATCGTATACTCAAAATCGCCCTTCTGCAGATAGATCGTCTTGCCGTTATATTGCTGACTGATCCACGAACCTGCTTTCGGTGTATGCTGAATCATACCGCTCGAAGCAATTGCATAACCCATAGCGGGGCTTGTTCCGTCAACCGCATTAAAGAACAAGAGATTGATAAACTGATTGTTTTCAGGATTGATACGGAATGTTATCTCCGTCGTTACAATTCCGGAAAGAACCTCATCAAACACATGGTTGTAATAGATCGTTCCGTTTGCGCTTGTCGAAGAAGTCAATTGCAATCCGTTATTCGTATACGTCGCGGTTGCATTTTCATTGGATTCCGGAAGCGCGGGACGAGTTTCGGCGTTTGTGAAGTCGACCGACAAAAGACTGTTTTGAGGCGTGTCGTCCTTCGCTTCCACCGTGATCGTCGCGGTAGCCGTCGCCTGACCGTTGGTTGCCGTAAGCAACAGTTCATACGTTCCGGCAGCATTGAACGTTACATTGCCGCCGTCGATAACGACATCATCAACAGATTCGCAGGTAACAATCACACTGCCGATCGTAACCTGATAGTGCTTCGTCGTATCGAATACTTTTCCAACGGGGAACGTTACATTCTCCGTCACCTCGGAGAAGACGGGAATTTCGTCTTTGACGATGACGGTGAGCGTCTTTTCAACTTTATTCAGAGCGTTTTCCGCTTTGATCGAGAAGGTATACGTTCCGACTTCCGAGAAGGTGAGCACGCCGTTTTCGATCTTCACGCTCGACGCATTGGCGCTTGTACAATCGATCGTTGCTTCCGCATTATAGATAGCAACAGGCGTATACGCAGCAGAATCACCATCCATACGGATCTCAACAGATTCAGGCTCCAGAACCGCAGCTGCATTGTCCTTATAGACGTTCACTTCCTTCAGAATCACGCCGCACTTTGACTTACCGTCGATACCGATGCGCAGCGACTGTGCAGCCGTTCCGGGCGTTCTGAACGCATATGCGCCCATGTAGATCCCTTCTTCGGGAAGCTTCGTCTGCTCGATCCCGTCAAGCATAATGTCGCTGCCCGAAAGCCACAGGTACATCTGCTTGTTTTGGAAGTCCACCATGACCTTCATCGTATAGGTATAGTCCGTACCTTTCTGCAGGCAAACTTCCTTGTCGCCATACTTTTGGTTACCCCAACTTCCTGTTGGACCGCGGAACTGAATAACTGTTTTAGCGCCTTCTACTTCATTCACTGTGACAGAACTGACTGCAAAGTTTGCCACAGGGTTGCCGCTGAAATCCTTATTGTACAGGAAGAACATGTTGACGAACTGTTTATTGTTTTCGGGAATACTGAACGTGACTTCAAATGTCGCCGTACCTGTAAGCACTTCGTCGAAAGTGTGCTCAAAATACGCAGTACCGTTCTCATTGTCGGCAGTCGTCATAGACAGCCCACCGTCGGTATACTCCACCTTTGCACTGCCGGTGCCCGTAGGCGCTTCGGGACGCGAATCCGCATCCGTAAAATCAACAGCCCAGATCGGTTCCGTCGCGGGGATTTCAGCTTCCACAACCATGACGATGATCTCGCGGGAGATTGCGCCGTATGCATTGGAGACCGTCACCGTGAACGTATAGGTACCCGCCTTGGTGAAGGTCACCGTCTTGTTGTCCGTATCCACGGAAGCGCCGTCCGTAATGCCGCTCGCTTCCTTCACTTCCACCTTGACGGTTGCGCCCTCTTCCGCCGTATAATCGAGCGAATACTGTGCGTTCCCCGTAAAGTTCGTGACCGTATCGCTGCTCTTGTTGACCGTCAGATCGGGCAGGAGCTGATACATGACGATGGATTCGACGGTGTAATCGACCTTCGTCTTATCGGTACCCGTGCGGAAATTGACCGCGGGCGTTCCGGGATTGCGGAAATTGTACGAACCGAGATAGATCTCGCCGTCGAGCGTCTGCCGTTCGATCACCACACTGTCGGCTTCATTGACGAGCGTAATGGCGCTGCCCGTCAGGTACAGATAGCTCTTTCCGTTTTCGAAGTCGTTGACGAGACGGATGGTATAGTCCTCGCCCTGGATCAGGCGAACGCCATAGCCTGCAAATTGCGCCGCGCGCCAAGTGCCGTCCACATATCCCTTCAGGATGCCGTACTGCACCGCAAAGCATGCCGTGTTGGTTTTCGCATCCGCATCCGTGAAGAACAGTAGGTTCATAAACCCGTTGGAACCCGTCTCACCGAAGGGGCCCGCATAGGAGAAGGTCATTTCGGTAACGACGATGCCGCTGAGCGCACTGTCGAACGCCTTATCGAGGAATGCCTTTCCGGTCTGCGAATTGTCGCTGCTCGTGGCGATCTGCATGCCGCCGTCCGCGAAGGTCACGTTGCCCGAGCCGCCCTTGGTAACCGTAATGCCGTTCTGTCCGTTCAAGTCTTCATCGGATTCGAAATCTTCCGACCAGATCGTCTTGTCGCCGATCTCGGAGGGCTTTGCATACCGATCCGTGACCGTAACCACGATCTGCTCGCTGTCGTTGCCCGCAGTATTTTCCGCCGCAACGGTGAACGTGAACTGCCCCGCCGCGAAGAAAGTCACCGTCTTGGTGTCCGCATCATACACACAGCCGTTCGGCTTGTCGCTCGTCACCGTGACTTCGGGAAGCGGCGAGCCCGTCACGCTGAACTGCAGCGTATAGGTGTTGCCCTCCTGCAGCACGAGTTCCTTGCTCTGCTCCGTCACCGTGACTTCGGGCGCTTCCTGCGTCGCGCTGGTCACCGTCACAACGACTTCTTCGGAGACGGAACCCGCCCAGTCGCTCGCCGTGATCGTAAAGGTATAGACGCCTGCCGCCGTAAACGTCAGCACATTGCCGTTGCGCGTGAAGCCGCTGGACTTATCGCAGGAAATGGTGATTTCGGGCTCTTCCGCGACGGAGGAATCCGCCGTATAGTTGAGTGTATATTCGTCTTGTCCCGCGTCGAGGTCGAGCGTCTTGCTCGTCTCGTTCACTTGGAGCGTAGGCGCGGAAACTTCGCGCACCGCGATATAATCGTACAGAATGCCGAGGTTCTGCTTGTTGCCGCCGATCTCGAAATAAGCCGCGTCCGTATCCGCATTGCGGAAAGGAATATCGGTCATGACAACTTCGTCGTCAATGACAAGCGTATACGTGTTTTCCGCACAGTCGAGCACGATGCGGATGGTATACCAAACGTTTGCCTCGTAGGGGACATTCAGATTATTCCATGTCCCGCCCGAATGGTTGCGGAACGTCCCGCCCTCCATGGCAAGCGTCACCACGCCCGTACCTGCGGAATTATACAGGAACAGCACGTTGTGGAACGCGCCCGCATCGTTCGTCACCATGATGCGCGCTTCGAACGCATAGGTCTCGGGCAACGCTTCCGTGAAGTCATATCTGACGAATACTTCCGCATTGGAAGTCCCCGAGGAAATGTTCATCTCGCCGTTATCGGTCAGCGCAACATTGCCGCTGCCGCTCTTCCTGACGGTCAGATAGTTGGGCATTTCGTCGCGATCGTCGAAATCTTCGTAGTAGATATAGCCGGGGACCTTCTCCTCGTCGGAAGGCGGAGCGACGACCGTGACGACGCAGGTCGCCGTCTTGCCGTCCGCCGTCGCCGTGATGGTCGCTTTCCCCGTGGCTCTTGCCCGCACCACGCCGAGTGCGACCGACGCCACCGCGCCATTGTCCGACTTCCATGTGACCGTCTTGTTCGTCGCGTTCGCGGGAAGGACGGCCGCCGTCAGCGTAAGCGTCTCGCCGACCGTAATTTCCGCCGTCGTCTGGCTGAGCGTCACGCTCTCCACCGCGACTTTATCGCCGTCCGGATCCTCTCCGCCGGGATTTTCCCCGCCCGGGTTCTCTCCGCCGGGATTGTCTCCGCCCGGGTTCTCTCCGCCGGGATTGTCTCCGCCCGGCTGCGTGATGTCGGAACCGTCGCCGTTGTTCGGATCTTCATTCGTCGTGCAGCCGACGAATGCGACCGAACAGAGCATTGCCATCGCCATCAGCGCCAACAAAAACTTTTTCATACCGCACCCCTTATGATTTTTTCGCGGGATTGCCCGAAAGCGTCCCGTTTCATCCGTAATTTGTCCGGAAATCCCTTTTCCCGCGCAGAAAAAGACAAGATCTTCCTTGACATAAAATAGTATATAATAACACAATTTGCAAATCAATTGCAATTTTGAGCCAATGATATTGCTTTTTTATGCACACCGTGATATAATATTCTTCAAAGAGCGCCAATGAAAAAGGAGGGCCGCCATGCCCCATCTGAGCTATTATAAAGATAACGAACTGATGTACCGCCACGTCGTGGACGAAAAGCCCAACAACGATCCGTTTTACATGCACATTCACGACCAGTTCGAACTGCTGTATTTCATCCGCGGAACGGCGAGCTGCACCGTGGAAACGACGACGTTTCCGCTTCTGCCCGAAACGCTCGTACTGATCGCGCCCATGATGTCGCACCGCATCACCATTCTGGAGAGCGAGCCGTATGAGCGCTATACCATCAATTTTTCCTCCTCCCTGCTCGACAAGCTGGAAGGCGGCAAGAAGCTGCTGGAACCGTTTTACGACCGGGCGACGGGCAACAGGAACTGCTACCACGCTTCCGAATTTTCCATTCCGCCCAAAAAACTGCTGGCGGCAATGGCGGGCCCGGACGGCGCATGCGACCGCCTGTCCGTGCTCACCTATTTCTATGCGCTGCTCGGC
>URHP01000033.1 GCA_900547645.1 uncultured Eubacteriales bacterium | reverse complement strand
GAGCGCTACTCTCGTGGGCTCGGAGATGTGTATAAGAGACAGCAGCCGGTGCGGGACGGGCGCGATCCTGCGGATCCCGGCTTCGATCTCCTCTGCCGACATGCCGAGCAGCGAGCAGAGCGCAGCGGCAATGGCGACGTCCTCCGCGGCATGTCTGCCGAGGACGGGGACAAAGACGGACATGCTCCCGTCAGGCAGACGCAGCGTGAAGCGCGTGCCGTCCAAAGACAGCTGCACGTCCTCCGCATCGAAATCACGCCCCATCACGAGCGCGTCGGCGGCATCCATGTCCGCCGCCGTGCGCCCCAGAACGCATTTTTCCGCGCGGCGGGCAAGTTCGCCCTTTTCCGCCCTGATCGCCTCCTGAGAGCCGAATGTCTCGAGATGCTGGCAGGTGACGCCCGTCACCGCCCCCACCGTCGGGCAGACCAGATCGCACAGCGCGGCGATGTCGCCCCTTCTGCGCGCGCCCATTTCGGCGAGGAAAATATCGCAGTCCAGCCCTCCCTCATTCACTGTCCTGGCAATGCCGACGGGGGTATTATAGGAAGCGGGCGTCGCAAGAACGCGGTACTTTTCCGACAGAATGACGGCGGCAAAGTTCTTGACCGAAGTCTTGCCGAAGCTCCCCGTAATGCCGACCTTGACGCAGGGGCTTGCCGCAAGCGCCGCCTTCGCCCTCTTCAGGAATTTTGCGGTGTGCGGGACTTCGTACGCCTTCATGCAGAAATTGACGAGGACGAGCACGGGCGGACTGACGAGCGGGACAAGGCAGAAGGGCACATAGCGCATAAGATACAGCCAGCCCGCATCCGCGACAAGAGAGATCGCCGTCAGGGCAAACGAAAGCCCGATGCAGAGCGCGAACATGACGACGGCATAGGCGATCCACAGCCTGAGATAGCGCGCCGTCGCGCGCGCGGGGACTTTCAGCGCATGCCTGCTCTCGGCGAAATAATAAAAGAGCGTGATCCCGAAAAAGGGTGCGGCGGAGACGAGGTTTGCGATCCTGTACCCCGCAAAGGAGAAGCAGACGCTTATCAGCGCCGTCAGCAGCGCAACGGCAAGTGCGAGGATGGACGCCTTTTTCCGCTCGATATTGCGGGAACGGTAGTACCATTTCAGGAACGCGCGCCCCGAATAGCCCTGTTGCTGCAGGATGGCGGCAAGGCGCTGCGCGCACAGGCAATAGACCATGCCGGCAAGCACGCCGCCCGCGATCACGGCAATCATCGTCGATTGTGTCATTGTAAAAACTCCTCCGTTGCCGCGTTGAACGCGAGCGGATTGTCGAGAAATGCGAAATGCCCGCAGTCCTCCATCCAGAATACGCTGCTCCCCTTCACACAGGAAAGATAGACGCGGATGGAGGCGGGCGGCGTTTCGGCGTCCCGCGTGCCGTTCACGAACAGCACGGGGCGCGCGATGCGTTCCGCATCGCCGCGCAGATCCTCGTTGACGATTTTTTTATAACTCTCGCGCATGACGGGCGGGAGCGAACGGTATTCGCTGCTTCCGAAATGCGCGTCCGCCCAGCGCGGCGCAACCCTTCTGAAAAAGCGGTACGTCTTCACGCGCACGCGATAGCGGAGCGTGCGCCGCGGCACAATGCCCGCGCAGCCGGCAAGCACGGCCCTGTCAAAGACGTCCCCGCGCGCAAGGCACTTGACGGCAACCCTGCCGCCGAAGGAATGCGCGACCACATGGGGAAACGCGATCCCGAGGGACGCGAGCGCCTGCATGGTCCAGTCGGCATAGTCCCCCACCGACCACGCCGCGGAAAGCGGCTCCGCACCTCCGAACCCCGGAAAATCGAGCGCCGTCACGCGGAACCGCCGCGAAAAATAGGCGATCTGCGGGGCAAAACTTTCCTTGGAAGCGAGATACCCGTGCAAAAATACTAGGTCTTTCCCTTCCCCCGTCTGCAAATAAGACAGCTTCAAGCGAGCTCCTTCCACATGACGATGGCGTCTTCTCCGTCCGCATAATAGCGCGAACGCGCATAGACGCCCTGAAATCCATGCCGCAGATACAGCATGAGCGCCGGAGAATTGGAGACGCGCACTTCCAGAAAGACGCGTCTGACTCCCTTTTCCTTTGCGATCGACAGCAGGTCCTCCATGATCTTTGCGCCCCTGCCGCAGCGGCGGTACATTTCCGCCACGGCGATGAGCTGCACCTCCGCCGCCTCGCCCGCAACGCTGATGCCGCCGTAGGCGACGACCGCGCCGTCTTCTTCCAGAAGCGAACCGAAAAAGTGCCCCGAAAGAAAGGACTCCGCAAGCATGCGGTGATTCCACGGATCGGAAAAACAATCGCGCTCGAGCGCGGCGATCGCCGAAAGGTCGGCGTACTGCCAGGGCCGCCCGTTCATCGCTGTTCCTCGGCGGAACTCTTGCGCAGATACACGGCTTCCAGCGCGTGTGCGCCGCACACGCCGTCCGCCTTCCGGACAGCGGCATCGAGAAGCCCCTGCGCCGCGTCCGCCTGCCGCACGCCGTCAAAGAGCGCCGTATGCGCCACGGGGACAAATCCCTCCGCGATGCGCGCTTCCACCGCTTCCCGCGATAAAAACGCAGGCGGCAGAACGACCTGAACGCCCGAATAGCCGCAGGCATAAAAATTCCCGTGTCCCGCGTCCACAAGGCAGAGTTTGCGTTCGCTCTTATCAGCGTATGCGAGGGTATCGAAAGAGGTGAGCGGCAGCGCGGGTTTCTGACAGGCAAGGCACAGCCCCTTGACGGTGGCAATGCCGATGCGGATGCCCGTGAACGAACCCGGTCCCGCCACGCAGGCGAAAAAATCGCAGTCGGCAGGCGAAAGGCGCGCCGCTTTCAGCGCCTTGTCGATCTCGTCCATCAGCAGGACGGAATGCTGCATCGCACAGTCCCCGCGGCGGGAAACGATCTGCCGTTCCCCGTTGACCGCAACGACGTTGAGCTGTTTTCCGCTTGTATCGATCGCCAGAAATTTCATGCGATGATCTCCCGTTCCCCTTCGCTCTTCTTACGGATGGTGATTTTTTTACAATGTTCCGGCAAAAGAGGCGCAATGTTTTCGCTCCACTCCACAAGGCAGATCCTGCCCGCGTCGAAATAGTCGGAAAAGCCGAGTTCTTCCGCCTGCCGCACGCTCTCAATGCGGTAACAATCGAAATGAAACATGGGCGCATAGCTGTTGACATAGGCATAAGTCGGGCTTAAAACGTCCTCCTTGACACCCAGCCCGCGCGCAATGCCCTGCGCAAGCACCGTTTTGCCTGCGCCCATCTCGCCGTCCAGCAGGACGACGTCGCCCGCCTTCAGCGTCTTTGCATAGTTCTCCGCCCACGCGAGGGTATCTTCCGGCGAGCGGGAAAGAAAAATCGCCATACCACGGCTATTATACCGCATATGGCGACATTTTGCAAGAATTTTCCAAACATTCAGCCGGCAAGCAGATAATGCAAGACGGCAAAGAACACCAGCACGAGCACCGCAAGGGCAAATCCGACGATCACCATTGCCGTGGAAAGTTTTGCGCTTGCTTCCGTCGCCCTCTTTTTGGGCGTCAGTTTGGCGTTCAGGCGGTTGATGGCGCGGGAAATGTGCTTATAGACGGGCAGCGTGATGAGCGACGCGACCAGACAGCGCAGAAGATTGAACGGCAGAACGCATGCCCACAGATAGATGCTGTAAAAATTTTCCTGCGTGCAATTGGGAAAGAGCGGCGTCATCATGCCGAGGATGGGTTCCCAGCTGCCGCCGAACATGAGGTACACATAGGCGGGAACGAGTGCGAAACGGTTGAGGAGCACTGCAAGCGCCGTGGAGATGAGCGAACCCACCGCAAGGCCTAAAAGCGCGCCTTTGAACGTGCGCATGCGCTGATAAATGAGGCCGACGGGAATGACGAGCGCAATGCCCACCAGAATATCTGCCGCATCCCCCACGAACATGGTGGAAGTGGACACGCAGACAAGTTTGATGAGCACCATCATGACGACGATGACGCAGCCGGAGAGCGGACCGAGCGCAAACGTGCCGATCAGCACGGGAACGTCTGAAAAGCGGAATTCAAGAAATCCCGGGAAGGCGAACGGCAGTGCGAAATTGAAGATATAGAGCACCGCCGCAAGCGCCGAAAAGAGCGCGATCATCGCAATGCGCGTGGAAGAAAAGTACTTTTTTGCCGCAGCCATAGAAACACCCCGTAAAAGAATTTTCGAGTATCCTTTGATCTGCCGCATGAAAAACGCGCCCCGCAAAAACACGCGGGGCGCGCAAAATCTGCGCCTGTATCTTTTCTCATCCGGACTATGACCGTCGGTACGGGAATCACACCCGTTCGGGGGCTTGCGCCCTTCGCAGACTATACTGCCGGTGGAGACTTTCACTCCGCCCCAAAGAATATTCGATTGCTTTGATTATAGTACGCAGCCTGCATTCTGTCAAGCGTTTTTTCAAAGCAGCACTCCATCAATTTGATCCCGCCCCTAACGTCATCTCCGGCGCCATGATCATGCCGCGTAGATTTTCGGCATGAACAGGCGCGCTGCATGCATCGGCATGCGGCGCGCCTGTTCGTTTCAAATCACAAAACCATTACAGAATGTCGTTTGCGTAGATGGGGAAACGTTCGCAGAGCCGTGCAACCTTTGCCGAAACGTCTTCCAATGCGGCTTCGCGGCTTTGGATGACTTCGGTCACGAGGTCTGCGATCTCCGCAGCCTCCACCTCCTTCATGCCGCGCGCCGTGATGGACGGCGTTCCGATACGCACGCCGCTGGTGATAAAGGGCGACGTCGTTTCAAACGGGATGGTATTTTTGTTCGCCGTGATATGCGCTCTGTCGAGCAGCGCCTCCAGCTCTTTGCCCGTCATGTTGTCTTTTCTGAGATCGACAAGCATCAGATGGTTGTCCGTGCCGCCCGAAACAAGGCGTACGCCGTTCTGCATAAATCTGTCCGCCATGACCGCCGCGTTCTTGACGATCTGCTGCTGATACTTTTTGAACGCGGGAGAGAGCGCTTCCTTGAAGGCGACCGCCTTTGCCGCAATGACGTGCATGAGCGGACCGCCCTGCGTGCCGGGGAACACCGCCTTGTCGATGGCTTTGGCATACTGCTCCTTGCACATGATGACGCCCCCGCGCGGTCCGCGCAGCGTCTTGTGCGTGGTCGTCGTCACAAAATCGGCATACGGCACGGGATTGGGATGCAGCCCCGCCGCGACAAGCCCTGCAATGTGGGCAATATCCACCATCATGAGCGCGCCCACCTTATCGCAGATGGCACGGATACGGGCAAAATCAAGGATGCGGGGATAGGCGCTCGCCCCCGAAACGATCATCTTCGGCTTGCACTCCAGCGCAATCTTTTCCATCTCGTCATAGTCGATGGTCTCCGTCTCCTTGGAAACGCCGTAAGGAACGATGCGGAAATAACTGCCCGAAATATTGACGGGCGAGCCGTGCGTCAGATGTCCGCCGTGCGAAAGGTTCATGCCCATGATGGTATCGCCGGGCTTGAGCATGGCAAAGTACACCGCGAAATTCGCCTGCGCGCCCGAATGGGGCTGCACGTTGGCATGTTCGCAGCCGAACAGCTCTTTCAGGCGATCGCGCGCAAGATCTTCCACAATATCCACAAATTCGCAGCCGCCGTAATAGCGCTTGCCGGGATACCCCTCCGCGTACTTGTTGGTCAGGTGGCTGCCCATCGCCGCCATCACCGCGGGAGAGACGATGTTTTCGCTTGCGATGAGTTCCAGATTCCCCCGCTGACGGGCAAGCTCCTGTTCCATCGCCTTACATACTTCGGGATCGGTGTTTCGAATAGTGGTGAGATCGATCATAATGCGCTCCGTTGTTTTTTCTTCATTATAACAGACCGACGGAAAAATAGCAAGAACTTGAAAAGATTAATTTATGTATCACATTTGCATTTCGTCACAGCCAATATCAATCTATACAAGAAACAAACAAAATATATTGATCTTAAATATTGCATTCACCCTAAAAACGTGTTATAATTACAAAAAATACTATTCATTATTGGTGAAATTATGCCTCTTGTTAATGCAAAATGCACGAATTGCGGAGGATCATTACAGGTCAACAGTGAAGAAGACGCTATGATCTGTCCTTATTGTGGTTCGGCGTTCGTTGTGGAAAAAGCAATTCATAATTATAATATCAATGTCGTTCATCAAAATACGATTCAAGCGAATACTGTTAATATTTATACAAAAGAAAATGACTTTGAAATACGTGCAGGCGTTTTAATAAAATATCATGGAGAAGCGACCGAGGTCGTTGTTTCCGAAAATGTCTTTTCTATCGGCGGCGAAGCATTTGCAAACTGCACATATCTTGAAAAAGTTATCCTGCCGAGCAAACTAAAAATGATCGAACCCCCAAATCCAAATGCTTCAGAAGAAAACAGAACCGGTGCGTTTTATAACTGCCTCTCTCTGAAAGAAATAAAATTTCCCGATACTCTGACGCACATTGAAGATAATGCATTTGCCTACTGTGAATCTCTCAAAGAAGTCCGTCTGCCGTCTTCTTTAAAAGAGATCGGGAATGCAGCTTTCTTATGTTGCAAGTCTTTGAAGAGTATACATTTCCCCGAATCTATAGAAAGAATTTATCCGAATGCTTTTCAGGATTGTACAGCCTTAGAGCAAATTACACTACCGTCCCATTTAGAAAAACTAGAGCAAAATACCTTCTCATATTGCTCCTCTCTGCAAGAGGTTGTTTTGCCGAATTCAATAAAAACGCTTTGCGGTTATGTGTTTTACAACTGTACTTCTTTGCGTAAAATTACAATGTCGTCCTACCTTGCCGAAACTGTCAGATATGACAATTTTGTCAATTGTTTTGCATTAAAAGAGCTTGCCATTATCGCAGACAATCACAGTCCAAATTACAATTCATGCAACTCTCCTTTTTTCGATTTGCCCTTAGAAAAAATTTTCTTTACCGGAACATTAGAAGATTGGATCAATTCCGGCTTCTCCGGATTTAATCGCGCGTATAATACAAACCTGTACCTCAACGGAAAATTGGTCTCCGGGGAAGTAATTTTACCTGAAAAGCTGTCGGAACGGACATTTACCCAGACTCGCTGCTTTATAAATTACACAAAGATCAATACATTTTATTATCCCAAAGCAATGGGAACGCCAACGACATGCCTATGCTGTAAAAATAAAATCAATTTTACACTCAAATGCAAAATATGTAACATAACCTATAAAAAATATAAATAATACTCAGTCCTCAAAAGAAGCCTTCCCGAACGGAAAGGCTTCTTTCATCACGTTAAATATACTTTTCGAGGAACGCTTTCAGCGTCGGCGCGGGGACATATCCGAGGTTGTTCCCCACGGGCACGCCGTCTTTAAAGACGATGACGTTGGGAATGGACATCACGCCGTAACGCTGCGCTGCCTCGCCGTTCGCGTCCACGTCCACCTTGACGAAGGTCGCCCTGCCGGCAAGCTCGCCTGCAACGCCGTCCAGAACGGGTGCGAGCATGCGGCACGGACCGCACCAGCCCGCCCAGAAATCACACACGACAGGTCCGCGTTTGATGAGTTCTTCGAGCTGTGCGCCCGAAACTTCCATAACGTTTTTCGACATATCAGATTCTCCTTATAATATAGTCGGCAAGTTCGCCGAATTTTACGCGTTCGGAAGCGGAATTGCGCATATCTTTGACTTCCGCAGCCCCCTCTTCCAGCTCACGTTCGCCCAGCACCGCAACAAATCCTGCACCCGTTTTGTCCGCATATTTGAACTGCGCCTTGACGGAACGTTCCATAAGATCGACTTCGCAGGAGACGCCCTTCCGGCGCAGTTCCTGCGCAAGCAGGAACGCCTTTTCGCGCGAGGCGGCATCCATGCCCGCCAGATAGCACATGGCACCCGTGTCCGCAGGCGGCAGGCAGTTTTCCGCCTCCATGACGAGAAGCAGCCGCTCCATGCCCGCGGCAAACCCCACGGCGGGCACAGGTCTGGAGTCCATCTGCTCGAGCAGCGTATCGTATCTGCCGCCCCCGAGCACGGTGCCCTGCGCGCCCGCCGCATCCGAAACAAACTCGAACACGGTACGGCTGTAATAGTCCAGCCCGCGCACGATGGACGGATCCACCGTATACGCAATGCCCGCCGCGGAGAGCAGCGCCTTGACCTGACCGAAGTGCGCGCGGCAGTCGTCGCAGAGATAGTCGAGCATTCTGGGAGCATCGGCGGCGATCTTTTTGCAGCCCTCCACCTTGCAGTCGAGGATGCGCATGGGATTCTTTTCAAAGCGGTTGCGGCAGTCCTCGCACATTTCCCCGAGCCGGGGCGCAAAGTACTGTCTGAGCGCTTCATGATAGCGCGCGCGGCAGGTCTTGCAGCCGATGGAATTGATGCGCAGCTCCACCTTCCGGAGCCCGAGATTTTTCAAAAACGCGTCGGCAAGCGAGATGACCTCCGCGTCGGCGGTCGCGCCTGCCGCGCCGTACAATTCACACCCGAACTGGTGGAATTCGCGCAGCCTGCCCGCCTGCGGGCGTTCATAGCGGAACGCGGAGATCAGATAATATGCCTTGAACGGAAGTACGCCGCCCGCAAGCCCGTGCTCGATGAACGCGCGCGCCACGCCCGCCGTCCCCTCAGGGCGCAGCGTCACGGACCTGCCGCCCTTGTCGAGGAAGGTATACATTTCCTTGTTGACAATATCCGTCGTATCCCCCACCCCGCGCGAAAACAGCTCGGTGTGTTCGAAAACGGGGGTACGGATCTCCTTGAAGGCGTATGCGCCCGCCGTTTCGCGCGCCTTTGCTTCGAGATACTGCCACAGATATGCCTGCGACGGCAGAACGTCTTTACAACCCTTTGGAATCTGGATCATGCGTCTATCCTTTTTATTCTGAAATCATGCGTATCAAAATTTGATCATGCCTTTGCGCGAGAATATGCGCGGATCACAAGACATACTTCTTCAGATCCCTGTCCTTGGTGATCTTGGCAAGATGTTCTTCCACATACTTGCGGTCGATCTCCACCGTGACGACGGGATAGTTGCCGCCGCCCGCATTGAAGGAGATGTCCTCCAGCAAAAATTCCATGACGGTGTGCAGCCTGCGCGCGCCGATGTCCTCGCTCGTCAGATTGATCTCTTCGGAGATCTCCGCGATCGCCTCGATCGCGTCGGGCGTAAATTTCAGATCGACGTTGTCCACCGCAAGCAGCATGGCGTACTGCTGGGTAATGGAATGTTCGGTGTTGGTGAGAATGTTGACGAAGTCCTCTTTGGTCAGGCTGGCAAGCTCCACCGAAACGGGGAAGCGCCCCTGCAGCTCGGGAATGAGGTCTTCGACGCGCGCAACGTGGAAGGCGCCCGCCGCAATGAAGAGCATGTAGTCCGTCTTCACCGCGCCGTACTTGGTCATGACGGTGCTGCCTTCGACGATGGGCAGAATATCGCGCTGAACGCCTTCCCGCGAGACGTCCGCACCGCCCGTGTTCCCCTTTGCCGCGATCTTATCGATCTCGTCGATGAAGATGATGCCGTCGTTCTCGGCACGGCGCAGGGCCTCTTCGTGCACGGCGTCGTCGTCGATGAGTTTGTCGGCTTCTTCGGCGATGAACAGCTTCATTGCCTCGCTCACCGTCAGCTTGCGCTTCTTTTTGCGAGGCGGAAGCATATCGCCGAAAATGGAGCCCAGACTGATGGCGGCTCCGCCGGGAACGAGTTCCATGTTCTTTGGCTCGTCCTTGACTTCCGTTTCAATGACCATCTTGTCGAACGTGCCCTTGCGCAGCGAATCCAGAAGGTTCTGTTCGAACACTTCGCGCGCCGTCTCACCGCGGTCGTTCTTTTTGACTTCGGCAAGGATCTTGACCATCTTCTTTTCGGCCGTCTCGGTCGCCTTGACGGAAACTTCGGCGGTCTTTTCATCCTTGACGAGACGCACGGCGCACTCGACAAGGTCGCGCACCATGCCCTCGACGTCCTTGCCGACGTAGCCGACCTCGGTATACTTGGTCGCCTCCACCTTGATGAAGGGCGCTTTGACCAGCTTGGCAAGGCGGCGGGCGATCTCCGTCTTGCCGACGCCCGTCGGACCCTTCATGATGATATTCTTGGGCGTGATCTCGTCGCGCACTTCCTTGGAGAGCTGTGCGCGGCGATAACGGTTTCTGAGCGCAATGGCGACCGCCTTTTTCGCTTCGTCCTGCCCGATAATGTGCTTATTGAGTTCGTTTACGATCTGTTTGGGAGATAAATCCATAAGTCTGCTCCTTTTTCAAAACAGTGCCGCATGATCGGGGCGGCACAGAAAAACCGCGCATCCGCACGGGAATATCCGCACAAAGTTATACCGTTTCGCAGAGAATGTGATCGTTGGTGAACACGCAGATCTCGGAAGCGATCTTCAGCGCCTTGCGCGCGATCTCTTCCGCCGAAAAATCGGTGTTCTGCGCGAGCGCGCGTGCCGCGGCGAGCGCATAATTGCCGCCCGAACCGATGGCGCAGATGCCTTCGTCCGGCTCGATCACTTCCCCCGTGCCCGAAAGAATGAGCAGCGTGTCCTTGTCGGCGGTGATCATCATGGCATTGAGCTGCCTGCCCAGTTTATCGCTGCGCCACAACTCCGCAAGTTCCACCGCTGAGCGCATGAGATTGCCCGCAAATTTGTTGAGCATCCCCTCAAAACGTTCGGAGAGCGCGAAAGCGTCCGTCACGGATCCCGCAAAACCAAGAATGACCTTGCCGCCGTAGATGCGGCGCACCTTGACCGCCGTGTTCTTGAAGATGACGGATTCGCCCATCGTGACCTGTCCGTCGCCGGCGATCGCAGTCACGCCGTCCTTTTTGACGGCACAGATCGTCGTCCCGTGAAATTCCATAGTTTCCTCCTTTATTCTGCAAGCGCCGCACGGAACGATTCGATCTCTCCGAGCGCGCGCTCCGCCATAAGTCTCTTTTTTTCCTTTTTATCCCTGACGTCCAACCCGCGCAGAATGCCGTAATTGGCGTTCATCGGCTGAAAATGCGCGTTCTCCGCCGCCACGTAGCGCGCGAGCGCGCCCATGACGCAGGCGTCGGAAGGAACGAGCGGCGGCTTCCCGTGCAGCTTGCGCAGACAGTTGACTGCCGCAAGGATGCCGCTTGCCGCGCTCTCCACATAGCCCTCCACGCCCGTCATCTGCCCCGCGAAAAAGAGCATTGCATTGTCCTTTGCGGAAAAATCGGCATTGAGGACGCGCGGAGAATCGAGAAAGGTATTGCGGTGCATGACGCCGTAGCGCACGAACTCCGCATGCTTCAGCGCGGGAATGAGCGAGAACACCCGCTTCTGCTCGCCGAACTTCAGATTGGTCTGACAGCCCACCAGTCCCAGAAGCGTTCCGTCCGCGTTTTCGCGGCGGAGCTGCAGGACGGCGTACGGGCGCCTGCCCGACCGGTCGGAAAGCCCCACGGGCTTGAACGTACCGAAGCGCAGGGAGTCCCTGCCGCGTGCCGCCATCACTTCAACGGGCATGCAGCCCTCGAAGATCTCCCGCTTTTCAAATTCCCTGAGCGTCACCTTTTCGGCGGCGAGCAGTTCGCCGACGAAAGACTCGTACTCTTCTTTGTTCATGGGACAGTTGACATAGTCCCCCGTCCCTCTGCCGTAGCGGTCCCCGGTAAACGCCGCTGCCGGATCCACGCTCTCCGCCGTGACGACGGGTGCGGTCGCATCGTAAAAGTGCAGTCCGCCGCCGAAACGCGCTTCGATCGCCCGATAGAGCGCGCCGTCCGTCAGAGGTCCTGTTGCGACGATGCCCGCTTCGGGCAGCTGCGTTTCCTCGCGGCAGACGATGCGGATATTCGGATGTGCGCGCAGTTTCCCGGTCACGTATTCGGAAAAACGCTCCCGGTCCACGGCGAGCGCGCCGCCCGCAGGCACGCGGGTATGCTCCGCCGCCTCCATGGTGAGAGAACCGAGCCTGCGCATTTCCTCTTTCAGAAGCCCGCAGGCGTTTCCGGTCACGTCGTCGCTCTTCAGGGAATTGGAACAGACGAGTTCGCACAGCCCGTCGCTCTGATGGGCGGGCGAGCGGCGCAGCGGTTTCTGCTCGACAAGCTCCACCTGTTCGCCGCACTCGGCAAGCCGCCACGCGGCTTCGCTGCCTGCAAGCCCCGCGCCGATGACTCTGATCATGCCTGCTCCGCAGGCGCGGCGGGTTTGGGCGGCTTGGGCGCGCGGTAAGAGCATTCCTTATTCGCGCACTTGACCGTCCCGCGGGCGGTCTTGACGAGCGCGCCGCCGCACTGCGGACATTTTTCGCCCGTCGGCTCATCCCAGCTCTTGAAATCGCAGGCGGGATAACCCGTGCAGCCGTAATAAAATTTCCCCGTTTTGGTGCGCAGCTTTTTGGTCGGCTTGCCGCAAACGGGACACTTGCCCTCGATCACGCCGTCCGCCGCTTTGTCCCCGTAGGGAAGGGTGGATTTACACGTCGGATAATTGGGGCAGGCAAGAAATTTTCCGTACCTGCCGCTCTTGACCACCATCATCGCGCCGCACTTGGGGCAGGGCGTATCCGAGACCTCCGCCTCCCCTTCGCTGACGATATTCGAGCATGCGGGGTAGTTGGAACAGGCAAGATAGGTGCCGTATTTGCCCGTCTTGCGCACCATGGGAGAGCCGCATTTGGAACACTTGACGTCCGTCACTTCGTCCCCGTCCGTCTTGGCGTAGCGCAGCTGCTTTTCAAAGGGCGGATAGAAATTTGCGATGACGGTGTGCCAGTCCTTGCCGCCGTCCTCGATCTCGTCGAGCTTGGTCTCCATGTCCGCCGTAAAGCCGACGTCCATGACGTCCGGGAAGTATTTGACGAGCATATCCGTGATGCGGTACGCCACCTCGGTGGGCTTCATATACTTGCCCTCTTTTTCGACGTACTTGCGCTTGTTGAGCACGGAGATGATGGTCGCATAGGTGGAAGGACGTCCGATGCCCTTGTCCTCCATCGCCTTGACGAGGGAAGCGTCCGTATAGCGCACGGGGGGCTTGGTGAACTTTTGTTCCGGCTTCACGCCGATGCAGTCGAGCGCGTCCCCTTCCGCAACGGGGGGAAGCAGTCCCTTGCCGCCCTCTTCCTCGTCGCCCTGCTTGCTCTCCTGCCAGACGGCGGTATAGCCGGCGAACTTCAGCGCCTTGCCGCTCGCCTTCAGACCGTAGTCGCCGTTGGCGATCTCCACCTGCATGGAATCATACAGCGCCTCCGCCATCTGGGAAGCGATAAAGCGTTCGTATATGAGCTTGTACACGTTGAAGTGCTTTTTATCGAGCAGCTTTCTGACCGAATCGGGCGTGCGGGAAAGATCGATGGGACGGATCGCCTCGTGTGCGTCCTGCGCGCCCTTCTTGGACGCGTAGAAATTGGGCTTTTCGGGAAGATATTCCTTCCCGTACGTCGTTTCGATATACTGCCGTGCCGCCGCCTGCGCGTCCGACGAGACGCGCGTGGAGTCGGTACGGATATAGGTGACGAACGCGACGTGCCCCATGCCTTCGACGTCCACGCCCTCGTAGAGGTGCTGCGCCATGAGCATGGTCTCGGGCGCGGTCATGCCCAGCTTATTGGACGCATCCTGCTGCAGCGTGCTTGTGGTAAAGGGCGCGGGCGCGTGCGACCTGGTCACGCTGCGCTTGACGCTTGCGACGCGGTATTCCCCCGCCGCCAGTGCGGCGAGCGCCGCGTCCGCCTGCTCCTTGCTTCCGATCTTGCACTTCTTGCCCCTGTACTTTTCGAGCGCCGCCTTGAAGGGCGAATACTTCTTTGCCGTATCCTGCAATTCCGCGGTGATCGTCCAGTATTCTTCGGGCTTGAACGCTTGGATCTCGCGCTCGCGCTCGACGACGAGCCGGAGCGCGACCGACTGCACGCGTCCCGCGGAAAGCCCGTTGCCGATCTTGTCGTTCAGCAACGGCGAGAGCTTATAGCCCACGAGACGGTCAAGGACGCGCCGCGCCTGCTGTGCGTCCACCAGGTTATAATCGATGGTGCGCGGAGACGCAAGCGCGTGCTCCACCGCCCTCGGAGAAATTTCGTTGAATTCGATGCGGTTCTTGCCGTCCGCGGGAAGTCCGAGAACGGTCTGCAGGTGCCAGCTGATCGCCTCGCCCTCGCGGTCGGGGTCGGTTGCAAGATAGACTTTATCCGCCCGCTTCGCCTCCTCCGTGAGCCGTTTGATGACCGCCTCCTTCCCGGGCGAATTGACGTAGCGCGGTTCGTAGTTGCGGTCGGTGGCGACGCCGAGCTGTTTTTGCGGCAGATCGCGGATGTGACCGCCCGAAGCGTCCACCTGATATTTTCCCTTGAGATAGCGAGAGATCGTTTTCGCCTTGCTGGGCGATTCGACGATGATAAGATCCATATAGCTCCTTCTCGGACGCAGCGTCCGTCGTTACTCTTTCAATGCGGCGTATTTGTTTCCGCCCGCACGCACGGCAAGCCCCTTGAGTTCGAGGGAAGCGAGCGTCGCCTGTGCTTCCCATACGGGAATCCCCGCCCGGGAGGCGAGCGCCGCCGCGTGTTCTTCGCCCGCCTGCCTCAGCGCGGCAAGCAGCCGTTCTTCCTGCTCCGAAAGCGCGGGAGGCGTCCGCTCAGCCCGCTCCATGCCGAACGTGCGCAGGATGTCGCCCGCGTCCGTACACAGACAGGCTCCCTGCTTGATGAGTTCGTTGCATCCGGCGCCCTGCGCCGCACCTGCATTGTGCGGGAGTGCAAACACCTCCCGTCCGTAGGCGAGCGCGCGGTCCGCCGTGATGAGCGATCCGCTCTTTTCCCCTGCCGCCAGCACGAGCGTTCCCTCCGAAAGCCCCGCGAGAATGCGGTTGCGCGCATGGAAAGAATACTTCTGCACGCGCATGCCGAGGGGAAATTCGCTGACGAGCAGCGCCCGTCCCGCAACTTCGCGCTTAAGCGACGCGTGCGCGGCGGGATAATCGACGTCCAGCCCGCAGGGAAGCACGCAGATGAGATTGCCCCGGGGCAGCGCGCCGTCAATGGCGGCGCGGTCGCCCCCTTCCGCGATCCCCGTGACAATGACGAAGGGACCGGACAGCTCCGCGGCGATCGACTTCCCCGTCTTCGCCGCCCACGCGGGCAGGATGCGGGATCCGACGATACAGAACTTCCGCCGCTGCAACAGCTCTCTCCGTCCTGCGCAAAAGAGCGCGAGCGGCGGATCGGGGATCGCGCGCAGCGATTCCTGTCTCTTATACACATCTCCGAGCCCACGAG
>URHP01000032.1 GCA_900547645.1 uncultured Eubacteriales bacterium | reverse complement strand
CTCGGAGATGTGTATAAGAGACAGGTCCTGTACGGCATTGGCACGGGTAGCGAGAAGATCGTGGCGGTGGCCCTCTCCCAGATCGGGAATGTGGGTGGGGAACCTTATTGGTCCTGGTACGGCTTCGAGAGCCGGGTGGACTGGTGTGCCTGCTTCGTTTCCTGGTGTGCCAACGAGTGCGGCTATCTGGACACTGGCGCGATCCCCAGATTCGCAAACTGTTCCACCGGCATCCGGTGGTTCCGGGAGAGAGGGCTGTGGCAGGACGGCAACTATGAGCCGCGCCCCGGTGACCTGCGGCGCGCCCGTTGCGGTGAGCGCGTCGCAATGCATGTCGCAATACCTCATTTCTTTTTCCCGAACAGGCGCGCGACAAAGGAAAAGACGGCGGGAAGTTTGATGCAGACGATCATGTTCAAGGTTTTACCTCCTCATCGACGAAGACGAGCACCGTTCCCTGCACGCGGAAATACGCCTGCTCCGCCGTCACGACGTTGGAAATGCCGCGCGTGGAGCCGTAAACGAATTTTTCGGGCAGCGGATAGTACAGTCCGTCGCTCTCCAGTATATGCGCTTCGCCCCCGAACGGGACAATGGAAACCGTTCTTCCCCTGAGCCCGCACAGCCGCGCCTCGCGGTCCGCCGCAAAAATGCGCGCATGATTGGTGACCATGACGGCGCGCACGCCCCGTTTGCATGCGGCGTACAGCAGGTGCAGATTGCCGAGAAAGTGGTCTTCCCGTCCCCCGCCGCCGCCGTAAAATTCGATCTCGTCCGCTCCCGCCGCAATGGCGCGCATCAGGGCAAGTTCGCCGTCCGTGTAATTTTTTTCGGAGGGATACACCTCTGCGGGCGGAGGATCGGGAATGTAGGAGAGCGAATCATAGTCGCCGAGATTGACGTCGATGCGTACCCGCCCCTTTGCCCAATCGTAGGCGCCGTCGCAGCAGAAGACGCGCGCGCCGTCCGCGGCGATGCTGCCGCGGTACGGTTCGCCGTTCAATAAGATGATCGCCTTCATGCGCCGCGCAGCCTTTCGATCGTCTGCTTCATGTCGGGCGAACGAAACACCGCGCTGCCCGCCACGATGACGTTTGCGCCCGCCGAAATGACGTCGCGGACGTTCTGTTCGGTGATGCCGCCGTCCACTTCGATATCGAGATCGGGACGACCGCTGCGGATGAGGAATTCCCGCAGCTTTTCGATTTTTTCCAGCGTCCCGGGCAAGAATTTCTGCCCGCCCCAGCCCGGATGCACGCTCATCAGAAGCAGCATATCCGCATCTTCCGCGCAGTCGAACAGCTCTTCGACGGGCGTGTTCGGGTTGATGACCGCGCTCGCCTTCATGCCGTAGTTTTTGATGATGCGCAGCGTCTGCACCGTCAGTTCGCGGCATTCCTCCACGTGAACGGTGACGATGTCCGCACCCGCTCTGGCAAGCGCTTCCAGCCGCGTATCGGGGCGCAGCACCATGAGGTGGCAATCCAGCGGCAGCCCGGTGTACGGGCGGATGGCGCCGATCATCTGGCTTCCGAACGTGATGGTAGGGACAAAATTGCCGTCCATGACGTCGCAGTGGACGTAATCCGCCCCGCACTCTTCCAATTTTTTCACCGTCTCGCCCATGCGCGCGAAATCACCCGCAAGAATGGACGGTGCAACTTTGATCTCAGGCATAAATCTCCCCTTGCTTTATTTCAGTGTAAATTGTTCTTTATATAACGCGCCCGAAGCTGTCCGCAGGCTCCGCCTCGTCGCCGCAAAGCATTCTTTGCCGCCGCTCGCATACTCGCGGCTGTCTTTCGACCGCTTGCGGCTCCTCTTCCCAAAAAAATACTTTGTATTTTTTCGGGAACCCTACGACATCGGCTCGTCGCGGCAAGGCGCATTTTGCGGTTATTCGGCAAAACCGAATCACTCGCCTTTTACGCCTGCCGCTCCTCTATCTGCAAAAATACTCCGTCTTTTTGCAGATCTTTATTGATCTCCCTGCAAATAACGCGCCCTAAGCTGTCCGCAGGCTCCGCCGATGTCGGAGCCCATGCTGCGGCGGAGCGTTGCAGAGATGCCGCGCGCGGTCAGCGCCTTTAAAAACGCCTGCGCATTCCGTTCGTCCGCGGCGCGCAGCGTACGCTCTTTGACCTCGTTCAGACGGATCAGATTGACGTGACAAGGTCTGCCCTTCAAGAGACGCGCAAGCGCTTCCGCATGCGCAAGATCGGCGTTTTCCCCGTCGATCAGGCTGTATTCGAAAATATAACGGCGCCCCGTACGCGCAAAATAATAGGCGCAGGCGTCAAGGATCTCCCCGATGGAATACGCATTGGCGACCGGCATGGTCCGCGCGCGCTCCTCATCCGTCACCGCATGCAGCGAGACCGTGAGATTGAGCGGGATCCCCTCCTCCGCAAACGCGCGCATCTGCGGCACAAGCCCGCAGGTGGAGAGACTGATATTGCGCGCGCTGATGCCGATCCCCTCGCCGTCCGTCACGTTGCGCAAAAATCGGACGACGTTCCCGTAATTGTCAAACGGCTCCCCGCTGCCCATCAGCACGACGTTGGTCACGGCGCGCTTTTCCTGCAGGCCGCCGCCCTCCAGCCGGTTGACCGCCAGGATCTGCCCCAAAATCTCACCCGCGGTGAGATTGCGCACGAGTCCGCCCAGCGTAGAAGCACAGAACCTGCACCCCATGCGGCAGCCCACCTGCGTGGAGACGCACTGCGTGTTGCCGTATTTATAGCGCATGAGCACGCCCTCGATCAGATTCCCGTCCGCGAGCGCGAACAGAAATTTCTGCGTGCCGTCCTTTGCCGTAAACACCTTTTCGATGCGGACGGGCTCGTCTTCGAACTGCTCCGAGAGCATCGCGCGCAGCCGCGCGGAAACGGGGATCTGCGAAATGCGCCTGCCGTGCATCAGCCCTTCGTAGAGCTGTTTCGCGCGAAAAGGCTTTTCCCCCGCTTCCGCGACGAGCGCGGCAAGTTCCTCCCTCGATTTGTCCTGTAAAACCGCCTTCATACGCGCCTCAACTTTGCCACATAAAATCCCGCGCCGTATGCCGTATCGGGCAGAAACTGGATCCCGCACCGCTTTTTGACGTGCGGAAGCGGGCTGTCCGCTTCGCAGACGGCAAACTCTGTATGGGAAGCGAGAAAGGCGGATACCACGCCGTCGTTCTCCTCTTCAAACAGCGAACAGGTGGAGTAATAGAGGTGCCCTCCCTGCCGGACATAGCGCGCGCAGTTTTCCAGAATGGCGCTCTGCACTGCATGCAGCCCCGCAAGATCTTCTTCCCGTTTCCCGAGCGGGAGATCGGGATTTTCCGCAACCGTGCCGAAGCCCGAACAGGGCACGTCGCACAAGACGCCGTCGAAGGCTGCCTCGAACGCGGGGCGGAAGACGGAACTGTCCGCCTGCATCGCCTGTACGTTCGGCGTTCCCATGCGGGCACAGTAGCTTTCGATGAGGGCGACGCGGTGCGCGTGCAGCTCGCACGCCGTCACGCGGGTGCATTTTTCCGCCAACAGGACGGACTTCCCGCCGGGCGCGGCACAGGCGTCCAGCAGATTTTCACACGGTTCGACGACGGCGCAGATCGCAACGCTCCCCACCGACTGAAAGGTGTAGTCGCCCGCAAAAAAACCGGCGTCCCGCGTAAAATGATCGAACAGATATACGTTTGCGAAGGGGGTATCGGTATGCGGACGCGAGAGGTATTCCTCCGCGCCGCGCACGAAACGCACGCTCACGCCGGCGCTCCCGGCGCGCACGATCGCCTCTGTCCGGTCGCCGTACTCCTTCCGCAGGCGGCGGACGGCGAACGGCGGATAGGGCGTCGTCACGGAGAGCCCTTCGTCCCCCGCGGGGACGGCGACCTTCTCCCGGTCAAAATTGCGGAGCGCCGCGTTGACGAATCCTGCCGCGCCGCCCTTGCCCATCTTTTTGAGCAGATCGACCGCGAGATCGGTGACCGTATAGCGCGCCTTCCCCAAAAAAATCAGGCAGTAGAGCGCGATCTTCATGACGGTGCGCACGCTCTGTTTGGGATTTTTCTGCGCGACCGAACGGATACACAGCGAAAGATAATTTTCCTGCTCGAGCACGCCGTAGCAGATCCGGACGGTGCGCGGGCGGTGCGCTTCCTCCAGCGGCGTTTCGGCAAGCGCGATCTTGAAATGCGCGCCGCCGTACACCTTGGTCAGCACCTGATAGGGATCATAAAACGGGTTGGTCAAACCTATCCCCCCTGCGCAGTTTTCCGCCGTTACAAAAAGCCGTGTCCGCCATGCGTTTTCCGCCCGCAGGCTGGATCTCCGTAAGGCGCACGGCGCCTTCCGAACATTGTACGATCAGTCCTTCTTTGGGCGACGCCGCAAGCACCGTCCCTGCGGGCGCTTCCTCCGCTCCCGCAAGCGCGCGCGCATGATAGCAGCCGAGCGTCATCTCCCCCGCGACCGCATAGGCGAGCGGCGCGGGCGAAAGCGCGCGGATGAGCGCGCTCACCTCCGCGGCAGGACGGGAAAAATCCACCTGCGTGCGCGCGGTCTTGCGGCAGAGGGTGCCTTCCCCCTGCTTTTCAAGCGTCACGTCCCCCTGCGCGATGCGCTTCAGGGCGCAGACGAGCAGACGCGCGCCGAGCACGGCGAGCTTGTCCGTGAGCGTTCCGCAGGTATCGTCCTCCGCAATGGGAAGGCGCTCTTTGAGAAACATATCGCCCGTATCCAGCCCGGCGTCCGTACGCATGATGGTGACGCCCGTCTCCCGCTCTCCCGCCAGAATGGCGGCGGCGACGGGCGCCGCACCGCGGTACTTGGGCAGCAGGCTGGCATGCACGTTCCATACGCCCATGGGGAACAGATCGAGCGTCTCCTGCGTCAGGATCTGTCCGTATGCGCAGGTGACCATCAGATCCGCCCCGACGGCGCGCAGCGCAAAAAGATCGTCGCGCAGACGGGCGGGCTGCAGCACGGGGATCCCCAGCTCCGCAGCCGCCTGTTTGACGGGCGACGGCGTCAGAACGCGCTTTCTGCCCTGCGGCTTATCGGGCTGCGTGAGCACGGCGGCAATGGAAAACTGCTGCGCCGCCGCCCTGAGAGCGGGCACGGCGAACGCGGGCGTTCCCGCAAAAAATATCTTCATGGCAAGCTCCCTTGCAAACACAGCGCGGACTCAGTCCTCCACGTCGTGGACGCCCTGCGCCTTATCCGTATACAAAATACCGTCGAGATGATCGAGCTCATGGCAGACGGCGCGCGCAAAGAACCCGCGCGCAACGAGAGAATAGCGGTTGCCGTTGCGGTCGGAAAAGACGACCTTGACCTTTTCGGGGCGGGTGACGGTTCCCGCCTTGCCGCGCACCGAAAGGCAGCCCTCCGGCCCCGTCTGCTCCCCTTTTTGAGAGACGAGCACGGGATTGACGAGTTCGAAAAAGCCCTCCTCCACGTCCACCTGCACGGCGCGGACGGGAACGCCCACCTGCGGCGCGGCAAGCCCCGCGCCCGCGGCGTTCCTGAGCGTCTCCTTCATGTCGTCGAGGAGCTTTGCCAGCTCCCCGTCAAAGCGCGTGACGGGCTTGCATTTTTCCCGCAGAACGGGATCGCCCACCTGTACGATCTCACGAATCATATCCTTTCACCTGACTTTTTAACTTAAATTGGAGGGGTTTTCCTCCACCCAGACGAGCGCGTCCTTCTGCTTCACGCCCGACGCCGCATCGTAAATGCGGGGAAGCAGCCTGCGCGTCGTCAGCCGCATCAGCACCTGATAGCGGTACTTGCCCTGAATGCGCTTGATGGGCGCATGCATGCGGTTGAAAAACAAAAATTCTTCCTGTGCGGAGAGGTAGACCGTCTGCAGCCGTTCGTATACCTCGCGCAGGGCCTCGAGCGCGGCGCGGTCCTCTGCCGCCGACACCATGACGCGCACGATGACCGCAAAGGGCGGGAACATGGTCGCCGCGCGCATGTTGACTTCGTGGCGGTAGAATCCCTCGTAATCGTACGCCGCGGCAAAGCGAAGAATGGCGTTGTCGGGATCGTACGTCTGCAGGACGACGTCCCCCTTTTCGCTGCCCCGCCCGCTCCTGCCCGCGACCTGCGTCACGAGCTGAAAGGTGCGCTCGTTGCTGCGATAGTCGGGAAAATGCAGGCTCATGTCGGCGTCGAGAATGCCGACGAGCGTCACGAGCGGGAAGTCGTGGCCCTTGGCGACCATCTGCGTGCCGACGAGAATATCCGCCTCCCGCGCCGCAAACTGCTTCAGAATGCGGTAGTGTCCCTCTTTCCCGTTCGTCGTATCGTTGTCCATGCGCAGGATGCGCGCGGCGGGATAGAGCTTTTTCAGCTCGCCGACGACGCGCTGCGTCCCCGTACCCGCGTAATAGATATGCCGTCCGCCGCACGCCGGACACGCTTCGAGCATCTTGTAGCGCGCGCCGCAGTAGTGGCATTTCAGACAGTTTTCCTCACTGTGATAGGTGAGCGAGACGTCGCACTGTTCGCACTTGGCAACATAACCGCAGTCGCGGCACAGAACGGTCTGCGAATATCCCCTGCGGTTGAGAAAGAGGATCGCCTGCTGCCCCTCGGAAAGGCAGCGCTCGAGATGCTCCCGCAGGACCGCCGAAAAGGGCGAAGGATTGCCCCGCTTGACCTCGCGGCGCATATCCACGATCTCAACGTCGGGCAGCGGACGCGCATTGATGCGGTCGGGCATGCGCACCAGGGAAAATTCCCCGTCCAGCGCGCGCCGATACGTCTCCACTGAGGGCGTGGCGCTGCCCAGAACCAGCTTGCAGCCGTTGTGCCGGGCGCGCAGGAGCGCGATGTCGAACGTGTTGTAACGGGGCGCGCTTTCGGAGGAATAACTGCCGTCGTGCTCTTCATCGAGCACGATGACGCCCACGTTTTCGATGGGCGCAAAGACGGCGGAACGCGCGCCGATGGCGATGCGGGCACTGCCTTCGCGCAGGCGCTGCCACTCGTCGAAGCGCTCCCCCGCGGAAAGCCCGCTGTGCAGGATCGCGGCGGCGGCGCCGAAGCGGGCGCGCAGCTGCGAGAGCATCTGCGGCGTCAGGGAAATTTCCGGGACGAGAAAGATCGCCGTCTTCCCCTGCCGGAGCGCTTCGGCAATGAGCGTGAGGTACACTTCCGTCTTGCCGCTGCCCGTCACGCCGTGCAGCAGAGTGACCGTCTTATCCGTTGCGCCGATCGCCTGTACGGCGCGCTGTTGGGCGGGCGTGAGCGCATGCTCCGCCGCCTTTCCCTCCACGCCCTTATAAGGATCGCGCAGCACGCGCCGCTTTTCCAGTGCGACGGCGCCCTTTTTGACGAGCGCGCCCACCGCTCCCGCGCCGAACTGCGCGCGCAGGAGCGCCGCGTCCGCTTCGCCGTTCTCCTTTAAAAACGCGAGACACGCCGCCTGCTGCGGCGCGTTTTTGACGGATACGTCCGCCATAAACCTTGCAAACGTGCGATAGGTCTCCGAGACCTTCCCCGTACGCATTTCGGGCGGGATGAACAGCCGCAGGCACAGCGCAAGGGGCACGCGGTAGCGCGCGGCGATCGCGCGGGCTAGCCCCAGGCACTCCGCGTTGATCGCGGGCGTTCCCGCCTCGACGCGGTAGACCTTTTTCAGCTTTTCGGCGGGAAAATCGCTGTGCTCTTTCACGCGCATGACAAAGCCCGTCGCCGCGCTCCGTCCGAAGGGCACGGCGACGCGCGCGCCCGCCTGAACGGGCTGATCGCACACATAGTCGAAGATCCTGTCCACTTCGCTGTGCGCAATATCGACAATGACTTCACAGATCATGCTGATTTTTCTTCGTTATGCAAAAGAAGCCCCGTCAAAGGGGCGCTTTTGTATGGCGCGCGTCAGTCGCGCGCGATCGTGACTTTTCCGTTCATGATCTCCTGGCAGGCGAGCACGATCTCCTTCTGCTTGCCGGGGAGCTCCGTAACGCCCGCAGACTGCATCTGTTCGATGATCTGACGGGTGCGCTTTGCGACCACCACGCACAGCTCGTAACGGCTGGCGGGATTTTCCTCCGTGCCCAGTTTGCGGATGAGGGCGTCCACCGAAGGTTCGTTGATCATATCTTCTTCTCCTTTTCTTTGCGGATGATTTCCTGAATTTCATGCTTGGCGCGCTGCAGATCGTCGTTGACGACGACGTAGTCGTAAAGCGGCGCCTGATCGAGTTCGTATTTCACGCGGCGCATCCGTTCGCGCAGCGCGGCTTCGTCCTCCGAACCGCGCCCCGCCAGCCTGCGCTCCAGCTCCTCCATGGAGGGCGGCGCGACCATGACGAGCACGGCGCTGCGCGGCATCAGCCGCTTGGCATTGAGCGCCCCCACCACGTCGATTTCCAGAATGACGGACTTTTCCCTGAGCTGACGCTCCACAAACGAGCGGGGCGTGCCGTAAAAGTTACCGAAATGTTCGTCGTACTCCAAAAAATCGTTGGCGGCGATGCGGTCGCGGAACTCGCGCTCGCTGATGAAGAAGTACTCCCTGCCGTTGCATTCGCCCGTGCGGGGCGCGCGCGTCGTGCAGGAGACGGACTCCACCAGACCGTCGTCTTCGGCGAGCAGCAGATCGACCAACGTCCCCTTGCCCACGCCGGAAGGTCCCGAAATGACAACGAGGACGTTTCTCATGCGTTACTCCAAATTCTGTATCTGTTCGCGGATCTTTTCGATCTCGTTCTTCATCTCCAGCGCAAGCGCGGTGACCGTGCCGTCGTTGGACTTGCTGCAGATCGTGTTGCACTCACGGTTGAATTCCTGCACCAGGAAATCGAGTTTCCTGCCCACTTCGGGGAGGGTGCAGATCTCGCGGAACGCCTTGACGTGCGCCCGCAAACGGGTAAGTTCCTCGTCAATGTTGCACTTGTCGGCAAACACCGCCGCTTCCGTGAGAATGCGCGTCTCGTCCGCCTTGCCCGCAAGGTATTCGTTGATCCGCTCGGTGAGTTTTGTACGGTACTCCGCGGCAACGAGCGGCGCGCGCTGCGCGATCTGCCCGGTCAGCGTCTCGACGGTGTTCACGCGGGACAGCAAGTCCTCCTTCAGCCGCTCCCCTTCCCGTTCGCGCATGCGCGTCAGGGAGAGAAGCGCGCCTTCCAGCGCCCGTTCGAGCGCGTGCACGAGCGCCTCGTCCGCTTCGCCGCCGTCCTCCGCATGCACCACGTCGGGCAGACGCAGATAGAAGGAGAGCGACGTGTCGTCCGCTACGCCGGGCAGCGCCGCTTTCAGCTGTTCCGCCGCCCGCCTGTAGGCGAGCGCGACGGAGACGTCCGCCGTATACGACCGTTCCTTTTCCCGCTTATCTGTAAAACTGACGAAGACGTCCACATGACCGCGCGTGATATAGCGGCGCACAAGGGCGCGGATGCCCTCTTCCTGTGCGAGAAAGATGCGCGGGCTCTTGACGGACAGGTCGAGAAAACGGTTGTTGACCGACTTGACCTCCGCGGTCAGTTCGATTCCGTTTTCACTCACGGCGCATCTGCCGTAACCCGTCATGCTCTTCATAAGCGTTCTCCCGCCGATATTCCGTACGCTTCATTATAGCACGCGGCGGCGCAGATTTCAAGCGTTTTGTCCGTTTTTTCCGAAGTTTCGGCGCGGCGTACGCGCAGACGCGCAAAAAAGGAGCCCGCGCATGCGCGCAGGCTCCCTCCCGGTCCGGATACTCTGTTACGCCGAGACTTCCTCGTCCCTGCGTCGCCTGCCCCTCCGCCAACAAAAACAAAAATTGCCCCCGTACGGTGTACGGGGGCAGGGATGCAATTGCGGAAAAATTACTTTTTCCAGATCGAGGAGACGGTATATTCGCAGTACGCGCGGTTGGTGAGGGCGAGCTGGATGCTCTTCGCCGTAACGCCGGGAAGTTCGCACGTCATGACGTACGATTCGCCCGCACGCGCGCTTCCCTCGCCGCCGATGACGATCGCCTGCCATTTGACGGAATTTCCTTCGCGCACGATGGTGAGCGTCACGTTGCAGTCAAGGAAGAACTGCTTGGCGACCGATTCATCAAAAGGAGTTTCCGAATATTTTGCGCTGCTGCATCCAAGTTTATTGCCCTCCGCCACTCTGTTGGTATAAGGGAAACTGAACACCCAGAAGTTTGCCGTATTTGCCGCATCGGTCAGATACAGACGCGCCGTGCTGTTGTTTGCCACATTCTTCATATTTTCGCAGGCGATGAACTTACTGTTGATGCGCAGCGTGATGGCAAAGTCGCCCGTAAACCCTTCCGTACTGCCGACGTACGTTTTATCCGTGGAACCCTTATGATCCCATGTAGTGTTGGGACCATTGTACGCTTCGACTTTGGTTCCGTAGGAAATTTCCGTGCCCTGATTGTTGAAGTGTTTGATCTGCTCGGTCCCGCCGAAGGTATACTTGACGGTGACGGAAGTATCGTCCGTCAGCGTCCCTTCCACGACTTCCTTATCCGCCGTGTAACCGAGATAGGCAGGGCTTTCGACGCGGTACGCGCCGCCCGAAGCATAGCTCTGCGAATAGGTGGAGAGCGTGTTGCCCCACTCGTCCACATAATTGACGGTGAGTTTGGGCTGCGTCTCGCGCGAAGTCATCAGGTCGTAGACGGTGTATTCCGCATACGCCACATTGGAGAGCGCGATCTTCAGCCCTTCCGCCGTGACGCCCGGGAGCGTACAGGTGGTGGTGAACACCTGCCCTTCGTAGCCCGTGCCCTCGCCGCCGATGACGATCGCCTGCCATTTGACGCCCGTACCTTCGCGCACGATGGTGAGATAGACGTCGCTGTTCTTCATGAGCGCGATCGCCGTGTTCTCATCGGGAATGGTGGATTCCGTCTTGCGGGCGCCGTTTGCAACCCCGAGCTTGGTACCGTCAGCAAGCGCATGGTTATAAATGAAAGTAAATGACCAATAATTTTCATCATTTGCCGCATCGACCAGGAAGAACCGCGCCGAACGCGCAATCGATGCTCCGCCCGAATTGGACGGATTTTCGAACTTGGTGTTGAGGTAGAGCGTCGCCGAGAAGTCGCCCGTCACGCCTGCGTTGCCGAATACGAACGCGGAAGTACCCGTCGTGTACAGGAAATCGTTGTCGTCCTGATGTTCTTCGTTATAGGCAGGAACGCGTGTATCGTCCGCGATCGTCTCGCCGTTCTTGTCCGTATAGGCGGCGTCCGTACCGGCTGCCGTATAGGTGACGGTGAACGAAGCGTCGCTCTCCGCCGTTCCCGAGACAAGCGGCTGATCTGCCGTCAGCCCGAGATAGGTGGGAGACGTGAAGCTGTAATCATCGCCCTTGTCGAAGACGCCGCTCACCTTGTTGATGACGTCGCCGAACGGTCCCTTATAGGTCACTTCGACGAGGACCTGCGATTCGTACGCCGTCTGCATGGCGGCAAGCGCCGCCTCATACGCCGCCTTTGCCGCGTCCGCCGTCTTGGCAAGATTCAGCGCGTTCAGACCGTTCAGATATGCCTGCTGCACGCGCTCCGCGCTCTCATAGTCCTCCGCATACTTGTCGGTGAGCTGCTTGGAATAGTTCTCCACCGCCGCGTCGAGCTCGTACACCGCCTGCACGCTCTCCACCACAAGTTCGCTGAGCGCTTCGTACGCTTCGAGGGAAGGATGCAGGTTGTCGGCAAGGAAGCCGCGGTTCCCCCACTTCTCGTCCATCTCGTCCACCAGTGCGGCATAGTCGATGATATAGACGTTTTCTTCCGTCTCCGCATATGCCTTGACTGCGGCATTGGACTGCGCATAGACGTCCCACTTGTTTTCAAAGCGCACGTTGTCGCAAATGGTGATATAGAAGATATTGGTATCGGGCAGCAGCGCGCGGATGTCCTCAAGCATACCGATGATCGCATTGCTGCAGCTTTCTGCCGATTCGCCGCCGTTGATGTCGTTCACGCCGATGTGAATGACGATGTTCTTGGGATTGTAGAGCGCAAGATCTTCCACACGGCTGGTCCAGGTATCGACATGCGAACCGGAAATACCGATCGTCCTTGCTCCGATGTCCGCAAGCTGGGTATAGAAATCCTTCCAGAAGAGGGTATCCGTGTAGGAATCGCCGAAGACGAGCGTCTCCTGCGAGGTGCGCTGCGCGGCGCTGTTTGCAAGCAGATACACGCCGGTGAGCTGCGCCGAAGCAAGTTCCGCCTTCACTTCATACGTCTGTCCCGCCGTCAGCGAGAGCGTGCCGAGCATTGTCCAGCCCGACTGCGACGCGCTCTTTGTGAATGCGTTCCCGACAGAGATGGAAATGCTGCCGCTTTCCGAAACGGTGCCGCCCGCATAGACCGTATATTCGCCCGTCTGCGGTGCGGTAAAGGAGTATCCCCCCCCCGAGATCGCCCGCGGCGAGATAGACATAGTCCGCGTTCATGTTCGTCACGAGGCTGCGCGGGGAAATCGCGGGATCGAGCGCACCCGCCTTGGCATCCGCATCCTGCGTGAGATACAGTTTGTGGAATACGAGTCCGTCCTCGCGGGCATAGAGCGTGATCGTATGCACGCCCGCTTCTTCCACCGTGATGGTCCAGGTGTCGCCCGTCAGCCATCTGCCGAGGCCGTGGCTGGTCGTCGAACGGGTAAGCGGTACGGGCGTTCCGTTGTCCAATGCAAGGAACACGGAATCGCTCGAAGCGTCCGGGCAGCTGCCGAAGAGAAATGCATAGTACGTGCCGGGCGTTGCAAACTCCACCTTGTATTCCACTTTGGGAGCGTTCTGCAGGTCGTTTTCCGACCACGACACGCCGCTGTTGGGCATGAGCTGCACGCCGCTGCCGTTCAGGCTGCGCTGCCAATAGAAGTCCGTCCCGTTCTTGGATGCATTCGTCGCGGAGGCATACTCATCGTTGTCGAACGCGTCGAACAGGTCGATCGTCAGCGTGCCGCCGATCTCGAGATAGTTGCCGTGCTCTTCGATCGCACCGCGGTCGCTCTCCTCCAACGCGACAAAACGTTCGAACGTTTCATTCGGGTTGGTAGAGAGCACGAGCTGATGCAGCACGATGCCGTCTTCGCGGGGCGCGATGGTAATGGTGTGGCGACCCGCCTCGGTGATCTCATAGCACCAGGGATCCTGCCCGTCGTCCGGACGGTTCGCGTCCCCGATCCAAAGTCCCGGTCCGTATTCCACGGGAGAGCTGTAGAACACCATCTTACCGTCCAGCCCTGCCAGGATGGAATTGGAATCCGCCCCGGGATAGGACGCAAGCACGTACAGATAGTAGGTGCCGGGTGTTTCGATCTCGATCTCATAGGTGAGCTGGGGCGCGCTCTTCATGCCGTTGCCCCTGTCCCACTGCTTATCGTCGGTGTCGGGCGTAAGACGGATCCCCGAAAGGATGCCCGTCGCGTCCTCCCAATGATAGTGCGTGGAACCGTCGTAGGCGTCCGTCGCGTTCGCATACTGCGAATATTCCAGCGCCGACACGGCGGGAATGACGACCATGCCGCCCTCTTCCTGCCACGCACCGCCCTGTTTGAGCGGATCGACGGGTGCGGGCACATATTCTTTGCATGTCGGATCTTCGCCGTTCAGAACGTAATACGCTGCGTTCGCGCCCGCATCCGCGCCGACGATCTCATATGCAAGCTGCGCATAATGGAATTTATCCTTCATCAGTCCCAGCTCATACATATCGTAAAGCTGAATGCTGACCGCCGCCGCAAGCTCGCTCTCGGCGCAGTACTCGATCTGCGCCTCGCGGATGGCGGCATACTGTTGCTGCCGCGCCGTGTCCGAACCGTTATAGCCGCCGATCGGAATGACGAAGCACTGCTCTGCACCGATATCAGACGCAAAGGCGTTGAAAATACGATCCATCGTATCGGTGTATTGACTTGCCGACGTGCCCTGATCGCCGTCCGTTTCGCCCTGCAGCCAGACGACATAGGTGTGACGGAGCGCGTAATCTTCGCTCTCTTCCAGGAAGGAGTTTGCCGCCAGCATGCGGTTGCACGCGTCGGCATACGCCTGTGTGTCTGTATCCCAGAAGTCGATCACCGTGCCGCCCTTGGAGCAGGACACCGCCACGACGGGCGTCTCGGTCGCTTCGTAATAGCTCTCGCAGAACGCCGAGACCATGGAACCCGTCTTGGCGCCCGCTTCGGACACGCCGCTCGCATCGTTGTTCTCGTTGACGCCGAACGGCTCGGTCAGCGGATACAGTTTGGTGGGATCGCTGATCGCGCGGAACTCAAAGGCGTGCCCTTCCGCAACGACGGTCGCATCCGCAGCGTCTCCCCTGCCCGCCATGTTCGACTGCCCGATAAAAAGCATCAGATCGACTTCCGTCTTATCTGCAGGCGGATCCTCCTCGTCGGGATCCTTGCCGTCATCGGGATCTTTCCCGTCATCGGGATCCTTCCCGTCATCGGGATCCTTCCCGTCGTCAGGCGTCTGCGTCTGATCGCCGTCGCCCGTACCCGGATCATCGCCCGGCGTCTGCGTGCAGGCGCCGATGAGAACGGAGAGCGCAAACAGCATCACGCACAGCAGGATCGCCCAAAAACTCCTCTTTTTCATACTTCTTCCTCCTTACCGAATAAATTTGCAGCAGATGCAGGGATCTCCCGCACCTGATCGATGTCGTTGACGGGCATCTGGTCGGACGAGGGCAGCCCCGCCGAAACGGACGAATAGAACGGGCTGATGTACAGCTTGTCGATGACGATGCCGTCCTCGCGCTGCCAGATGGTGAGCAGGTGTTCGTCGCCCGCAGAGACGTTCACCGTCACGCGCGAATAGACCCATGTGAAGCCGTCTTTCCGCTTGGACGGATTGAACGAACCCATGTATCTTCCGTCCCAGCCGACGTGGAACGAATCGTCGTCGGCGGAGATCGTCTTGACGAGCGCCCAGATATAGAACGTTCCGCCCGTTTCAAACTTCAGCCGATAGTTGAGCGACGCGCCCGTCAGCGTTGCCGTGTTGGTGTTGGAAATGCCCGCGTCGGGACCGACCGCCATGGCGCTGCCGCTCACGCCCGCCGTCTGCGTCCACTCGCGCGAATTGCTCGTTGCGGAGCGGATATAGGCGTCGCTGCTGTTTTCAAGCGCCGCTTCCGCCTCGATGTACCCGCCGTTGCGGGTGACGACAAAGGCGCCCGAACCGCTCAGATCGGTCTCGCGATAGGGATAGATCTCGATCGCGTTCAGGATCCACGTGCCCGAAAGATCGAAGCGCATCACGCCGTCCGTCACCTCGACGAGGGCGTAATATTCGCCGACGCCGCCCGCCGGGATGGCCTTGTCCTGCATGACGGACACGC
>URHP01000031.1 GCA_900547645.1 uncultured Eubacteriales bacterium | reverse complement strand
ACAAGGCTATTCGTCGGCAGCGTCAGATGTGTATAAGAGACAGGGCTTTTTGTGTGGGAGAGCCCATATGTCACATATGTTCCATCTGTACGGCGATCTTCATGACGCCGTCTTTTTTTGCCTCGAACAGCTCGTATGCACGGTCGATTTCGGAAAACGGAACGCGGTGGGTGATGAGCGGCGTCGCGTCCAGCGCGCCCGCGGCGATGAGTTCCATGACCTTCCGGCAGTCGCAGCCGTCCACGCCGCCCGTCTTGAAGGTAAGGTTCTTGCCGTACATGTCCGGCAGGGGAAGCGTCTGCGCCTCTTCGTACATGGCGACGACCGCCACAACGGCGTTGGGGCGCGCGCACTCCCATGCCAGGCGGAAACTTTCCTTGGTGCCCGCCGCCTCGATGACGGCGTCCGCGCCGCCGCGCTCCGTGCGGGAGAGCAGGGGAAGCGCCTGCGCGGGAGAGACGGCTTCCGCCTGCGGAATGTGTTCCTGCAGGAAGGCGCGGCGGAAGGGATCGCTTTCGCACACCACAAGGCGGGCGGGCGCATGCAGCAGCGCGCACAGGGCTGCGCAATAGCCCGCGGGGCCTGCGCCGATCACAAGTACGGTGTCGCCCTTGCGTATTTCGGCGATCTTTGCCGCCCAATAGCCCGTGGAGAGTAGGTCGCCCGTGAACAGCGCGCGCTCGTCGCTCACGCCGTCGGGAATGGGGATCAGGTTGGTGTCCGCAAAGGGGATGCGCGCGTACTCCGCCTGTCCGCCGTCGATGCGGCAGCCGAGCGCCCAGCCGCCCAGCGGATGGGTGCAGTTGTTCACCCAGCCGTTCCGGCAGAAGAAGCATTCGCCGCAGTACGTCTCCACGTTGACCGCAACGCGGTCGCCCCTGCGCACATGGCGGACTGCATCCCCCGCTTCCTCCACGACGCCCACGAACTCGTGCCCGACGGCGATCCCCGGCACGGCGCGCGGCACCGCACCGTTGCGGATGTGCAGATCGCTCGTGCAGATGCTGGCGAGCGTCACGCGGACAACGGCATCGCGCGGACCGAGCAGCCGCGGCTTCGGCTTCTGCGTCAGCGCGAATGTTCCTTTTGCAAGATAGGTATAGGCAAGCATGCAGGTCTCCTTATTCAGAATACGTCTTTGCGATCGTGTGCACGATCTCCCTGTCGGCGGGGCAGAAGTCGAAAGCCTCGATCTCCTGCGGCGTTACCCAGCGCACCTCGCTGTGTTCGAGCGGCTGCGGCTCGCCTTCGGCGACGGAAGCGCGGAACAAGGTCAGATGAATGGTCAGATCGGGATAGACGTGCGTGACCTCGGCATAGACCGCTCCGACGCGGACGCGGATCCCGAGTTCTTCGCGGCATTCGCGCACGAGCGCCTCTTCCTTCGTCTCGCCCGCTTCCACCTTGCCGCCCGCAAACTCCCACAGGAGCGCCCGCGCCTTGTGCGCGGGGCGGCGGCAGATGAGCAGCTTTCCTTCGCGCCCGATGAGCGCGGCGACCACCTGCGTCATGGCTCCCTCCTTCCGTCGAAATAGCCGACGTAACCGAGGCGCAGCCCGCCGTCCGGGAAGAGATAGGAATACAGATCGACAAAGTAGTCGTCCGTCATGCTCGCAATATAGTCCGTTACGATCAGGTTCTTTTCCGTTTCGGGGTAGGGCATGCGGCGGTGGCGGTTGTAGTACGGCCTGTCCAGATAGGCAAGGTGATGGGTGAACACGGGGGAGGATTTTCTCCCCGCGCTAAGGTCGGAGAGCAGCTTTTCGTAGATCGCGCCCATCATGGAACGGATGACGCCGTCGGCGTTCTGCACGGCCTCGTTACGGTAGATGAGCCTGTAATTTTCCTGCTTTGCGGCTTTCAGGGCGGCAAAGTGTTGCTCGTCCAGGCGCAGATAGGGCAGTCCGAAGCTGTTTTCCATAAGGTTGACCATCAGATTGTTGACGATCTCCGCATTGATGGTGCCGATGCCCGTGTCCGCAAACGCGGCTTCGCCGAGCGCCTTGCTCTTTTCCGCGTCGTGGCGGTCCTTGCCGAGGTAGGCGATGATGTCCGAAATGCGCACCACGCATCCCTCCAGCGTGCAGGGGACGAGTTTTGCGATGTTCGAAGCATCCGCGCGGCACGCCTGCATCTGCGCGTCGAACGCGCCGAAGCCCGCAAGGGAAGCGGGGCGGTATTCGCCCAGTTCCAGCTCGCCGTTGTGCGCGGCGATGCCGTCCAGCGTCTGCAGGCACAGATTGAGCGGAAAGATCTCGTCGAGCACGCGCACGGAGTGGAGATTGTGCGCAAAGCGCTGTCCCGTGTGTGCGCGGTACAGTTCGTCCAGAAAGCGTTCGCCCGTGTGACCGAAGGGCGTGTGTCCGATGTCGTGCCCCAGCGCGATCGCTTCGATCAGATCTTCGTTGAGCCCGAGCGCCCGCCCGATCGTGCGTCCGATGCGCGAGACGAGCTGCACATGCAGGCTGCGGCGGGTGATGTCGTCGTTCTTATACAGCGAAAAGACCTGCGTCTTATCCGAATAGCGGTTGTAATAGGGGCAGTTGAGGATCTTGTCCGCATCGCGGATGAACGCGGGGCGCAGCGCGGTCGCCGCGTCGTGCGGATTGGCGTCCCTGCGCAGGGCGTTGGTTTCGTCAAACGCATAGGGGGAACGCGGCGCGCGGCCGTGTTCCGCCCGGATGCGCTCGCTCAGCGGTTCAGACAGTTCTTCATAGTGTGCCATAACGCCCTCTATTATAGCAGAAAGCGCGCCCGAATGCAAAGGCTTTTTTGCATGCTCCCGGGGTGCTTTGCGCGCCTTTCGCGGGCGGTGTCGTAAAAAGTGCGCGACGTATGAAAGAAAATTTTTTCGGATATTTTTTTCTTTTGTGTCCGGAAAACCCCGGATTTTTACGGTTTCCACGGAGCGTTCCGCTCATTTTGCGACAATTTCGGTCAAAACGCGTCCGCGTCCGCCGCTCTTGAAAATGTTGAATGATAGTTGACAATCGGGGGGGGGGTGTATGTTATAATATAAGCGTAAAAGTGTCGGAGAAAAAAACGCTCCGCGCGTATTTGCGCGAGGCGCGCCTGACGGCGGGACCCATGTCCGGGATTCCCACCGTTCCGATACGGGAGATCGCTCATGAAAAAGTCTGCGCTGATCGTACTCATTGCCGCTCTTGCCGTCGTGCTCGTCTGCACGGGACTGGGCGCAGCATATCTCATGACCAATCAGAACAACGGGCTGGCGCTCGAGGGCGAAGGGGATACCTTCCGCGAGGAGGTCGTCATCGACGGCCTTGCGCCCGGGCGGGAGCGCGCCTGTTCCTATCGGGGGGAGTCCGCTTCCCCTGCTTCGCTTGTCGTTTCGCTGACGGCGGACGACGGCGCGCTCGCCCGCTTCCTCTCCGTCCGCATTGTGGCGGGAGACGAGGTGCTGTATGATGGCGGGCTCGCGGACTGCGCGGGCAAGGAATACCGCGCGGACGTCGAGGGCGAATTTGCCTTTACGGTGACCTATCGCATGGACGCCGGCGTCGGCAACGAGGCGCAGGGCGCGGCATGCACCGTTACGGCGCAGTATGCGCTGGAGGGCGCTGTATGACGGCGCCCGTGATGGCTCCCATGCCGGCGGGGGACGAACCTGCCGCAGGCAGAAAAAAGAGCGGTGCGGCGCGCGTCTGGTCCGTCGTTTCGGGCATCGTGATCGCCGTCGTGCTGGTCGCGGCGGTCGCCGCGCTCATCGTTGCGATCTGCTACCGCGCGCAGGGCGAGACGCTGACCGTCGGCGGCATGCAGTACCGCATCGTGCTCACGGGCTCCATGGAGGGCGATCGGGAGGATTCCCTCCGCACCCACTCCATTGTGGGCATTCAGGTCGCGCCCGAGGACGAGGCGCAGCGGCAGGAATTTTTCGCATCGCTGCAGGTGGGCGACATCATCACGTTCAATGACTGGACGCGCACGGGGACGCAGGACGATCCCGTCGTCAATACCCACCGCATTGTTGAGATTAACGAGACGGAAACGGGCTTTACGTTCACCACGCAGGGAGACGCCAACGATGCCCCCGACGCGCAGCCGATCGGCGAGGACGACGTCATCGGCAAAGTGACCTGGAGCAATTACGGGCTGGGCGCATTCCTGTATTTCCTGTGTTCGACGACGGGCATCGTGGTGTGCCTCATCGTGCCCGCGGCACTCATTCTGATTTACGAAATTTTCAATATCGCGCGCATCGTGCGCGCGGACAGGCATCGGAAGCAGCAAGAGGAATCGGATGCCCGCGAGCGGGAGATCGAGCGCCTGCGCGCGGAGCTGGAGGAATTAAAGAGAGGTGAAGAAAAATGACTCAAGCATTGTTCATCGTGTGCGTCGTACTCATTTGCGTCGTCGCTCTGGCGCTCGTCGTCTGGCTGATCGTCTCGCTTGCGCGCGCGAAGAAAGAGGGGGATGCGGGCAGAGTCGTCGTCGTGGACGATACGGCGTATGTGCTTGTGCGCGTCGGGGATAAGGCGGCGATCGCCGAAGCCGCTTCCCGTACCGTGCCGCAGCCGGTCGAAGAGCCCGCACCGCAGCCCGCACCGACCGAGGAACCGCCCGCGCCCGTTGAGGAGCCGGAGGTTGAAGAAGAGCCGGAGGAGGAGCCCGTCGATACCGATGGCATGGTCCTGCTGCGCCGCAACGAGACGGTGCCCTATCCCGAAGCGTACGAACAGCTCTCGCCCATCGAAAAGAGTTGCGTGGACGAGATCGTCGCGTATGCCGAAGCCAAAGAGGGCGCAAAGAAAGTCATCAACGACAGGAGCGCGAGCGTCTATTACGGAAAGAAGCTGCTCGTCCGCATCCTGCTGCGCCGCGGCCGCATCACGGCGCGCCTGACCGTGCAGAACAACGATTTCATCGCCTACACGGACAAAGAGGGGCTGAACATCAAGGAAAAGCCCATCGACGTGCGCGTGGAATCGGCGGAGACCATCGACCATATCAAGAACATCATCGATATTACATACAGCGACTTCGCAGAGGAGCGCGCCCGCCGCGAGGAGGAAAAGAAAGCCGCCCGCCGCGAACAGCGCAGACTCAAGCGCGAAGCCGAAAAGAAGGCGGCGGAGGAAGCCGCCGCGGCGCAGCAGCAGGCATCGGAAGCAGAACCGCCTGCGCAGCAGCCTGCGGAAGAAGAGAGCGCGCAGCCCGCGACGCCGCCCGCCGAAGAATAAGGCAAGGAGGGCGGTATGAACAAATCCAAAGCCATCGTCATGTCCGTTCTCGTCGCGCTGATGAGCGCCGTCATTCTGGTCACGGCGTCCTTCGCGCTGTTTTCCGATTCGGCGACGGTCGTCAATTACCTGCAGGCGGGCACGCTGGAGATCGGATTGGCGCGCACCAATCTGACGGGACGCACGGCGGATGAGAACGGCGTCCTGCAGGCGGTCGCCACCGATACGGCGCGCGTTGACCTCACCGAAGCGCAGACGGACGATCCGGACGATACCGTCTTTACGTTCGGCGGCAACAGCGTTCCCGGCGTCTGGCAGGAAGCGACGCTCGAGATCGAAAACCGCGGCAGCGTGGCGTTCGACTATTCGGTCGCATTCTTTTACGCCGAAACGCCTGCGGACAATTCTCCCGAACAGCGTCTTGCCGGCAAACTGCTCGTTACGGTCACGGACGCGGAGGGCAACGTGCTCACCGATCCCGGCACCACGCTTGCGGGCATGGTAGAGCGCGGCGCGCTCCCGCTCGGTTCGGTCTCCGCGGCAAACGAAACGCAGACCTTTTTGCTGAAGGTCGAACTTCCTCTGGAATCGGACGTGCTCGACGACGGAACGGGCGCGACCATCATGAACGCGGACCTTTCTTTCAACGTCACCGTAACGGCGACGCAGAAGGCCTGAGCCTTTGTTATAAGAAAAAATCTTCATATAAGGAGATAAAGGGATATGAAAAGCAAGAGAACGGCTTTGCTGACGGCGGGACTCACCGTCCTGCTGTGCGCGGCGATCATCGTCGGCGCCACGTTTGCGCTCTTCGGCACGCAGAAACAGCGCGAAGTGACCGTCACAACGGGCAGCGTGGACATTGCCGCCGAGTTTGACACGGACAGTTTGACGCTGTACAGTCTGACGCCCGAAAGCACGGACGCACAGCCCACGGGCAGCCTGAATTTCGCAACGGGCGGCAGCGCCTCCATCGACGGGCAGAACGGCAGCATTTCGCTGTCGCAGATGGTCCCGGGGGATAAGGCGGAGTTCACGCTCACCATCACCAACACGGGCAAATCCGCCGCGCGGTTCCGCGTGGACTACACGCCCGGCGTCACGGGGGTTGAAGGCGCGGAAGACAGCCTGAATTATGCGATTACGGCGGAAGGCGGCGGCGCATTTTCGTTCGGGACCTGGGCGGAAACGGAGATCGCGCCCGGAAGTTCCGTCACGCTCGAGATCACCGTGGAGCTCGATAAAGACGCCGAACAGACCTTCGGGGACGACGGCGCGGCGGAGGACTTCATCACGAACGCTTCCATCGAGTTCACGATCTATGCGGGTCAGGCGAACGCATCCGACGCCGATCTGAACGAGGCGCTCGGACTGAACTGACGCTCCCGGCGGTTCCCGTCATGTTAAGGAGCAACAAAGTACAAGAAACGACGGCGCAAGTCCGCAAAGGGGGAACGCCGTGCATATAAAACGAAAATTATAATGAGGAGAATAGAAACATGCAAAGCAAACAGACGAAAAGCAGAGCCATCCTTCTTTCCGTGCTCGTTGTGGTCATGTGCCTTGCGGTGATCCTGGGCGCGACGTTCGCGCTGTTCACCTCGAGACGCGAGTACCAGATCGGCGTCAACACGGGCAAGATCGACGTGCAGGGCGAGCTTACTCTGACGCAGGCGTGGTCGCAGGGGCAGTCCACGAACGAACGCGAAGAAGCGACGGTCATCGACAACACGGCAACCCTTCCGCAGGGCGGCACTGTTGTCATTACGGACGGCAGCAATATCACGATCAACAACATGTCCCTCGGCGACGGCGCGGCATTCGAACTTGCCGTCACCAACGCAAGCGCGGTGGACATGAAGTATTCCGTCACCGTTCTTGTAAGCGAGGGCGGCAGCGAACTTCGTCAGGCACTTCAGTTCTCCGTGGACGGCGTGAACAAGTCGCTGGAGGACGACGAAGTCTCCCTGCTCGATTGGCAGACGGTGGAAGCGGGGCAGGCGATCCCCGAAGAGGACGCGACGCTCGCGTTCGAGATCAGCCTTCCCTGGAGTGCGCTTGAAGTGTTCGATCCCGCCGAAGGCGAGGGCGTGACCGAGCCGCAGTCCGTTTCCATGACGGTCGTTCTGGAAGCGCTGCAGGCGAACGCTTACACGGGCACCATTTCCGCGGGCGATACGACGTACGAAACGCTTGCCGAAGCCATGGCGCAGGCGGCAAACAACGAAACGATTTCCCTTGGCAGAAACGTGAATACGACCTGGCTGACGCAGGAAGAAGCTGCGCAGCTCGGCGACAAGCCGCTTGCCGTTGTTGGTGCGGGCGAATCGCTCACCACCATCGAGGCTGCGGATAACGGCACGCTTTACATCCCCGCAAACGTCACGCTCAAAGACGTCACCGTCGAAGGCAACGTCGTGGCTACCTCCAACGCGAGCATCGAGGACGCGACCATCAACGGCAGCGTGACCATCTCCGACGATCAGACCGCAGGCATCTCCACCATGTCGCTCATGGCGTTCTCCAACGCGGCGACCGAGGCCGAGGGCGGCACGGCAATGTTCGACGGCGTCACCTTCAAGGGCTCCGTCACGGCGACCAACGCAAACGTCACCATCGTCAATTCCATGGTGGAAAACGGTGCAATCACCCTCAATGGCGGCACGCTTACGCTTTCCAACAGTAAGGTCATGAACAAGAACGGTTCTGCGCTGACGGTCGGTGCCGAAGCCACGGCAACGGTTACGAGCAGCTCGCTTACCGCAGAGGGCGCTGATACTATCGTCAATAACGGTACGCTGACCATCGGTACGGGTGCCGTGGTCGATGCGTTGACGCATGCCAAGACGGCGCTCTTCAACAATGCCGGCGCAACATTCTATCTTGAGGGCGGCACACTGACAAGAAGCCTTGCGGCGGGTACTTACGAACCTTATGGAAACGGCGGAAACAGCTATTACGCGCTCATCAACAGAGGCACGGCGTATCTGAACAGCGGTTCCGTTGTGATGAATGACGGTTATTCCAGCCTGATTGAAAACGGTTATTTCAGCACTCCCGCGCAGAAGCCCGAATACATGTCTACCATGATTATCAGCGGCGGGACGTTCAGCGGCGGTGTGAATGTGGTCAAGAACGATGAATATGGCGTAATGACGATCAACGGCGGTACATTTACCAACGCATCTCAGGCGGCAGTTCAGAATTGGAACGATCTCACGATCAATGACGGTCAATTTACGAACAGTGCGTATGCGATCCTCAGCGGCGGATATGGGGCTGATTCGTCTGCGCTTGGTTTGACGAAAGTCAACGGCGGCACGTTTGAAGGCAATATCATCGGCTATGTCGGAACGCCGGGTGACTATCAGTATGCCGAGGAAGTGACCTATACGATCACGGGCGGCACGTTCAAAGATACGGTTGCATACGCATATACGCTTGCACAGCTCAGTGAATTTACGAAAGCCGGCATTGAAGTGCTTCTGATGCAGCCCCTCACCATTACTTCCAATTTGGATCTTACGCTCGGCAACGACATCACGGTCAACGATACCTTGCGCTTTCAGGGACCGCTTATGCCGAAGCGCACGGTCAACATTGATTTGAACGGCTATACCATGTATTTCAATCAGGACGGCTTGATCGATATTTACAACAATGTTGTATTTACGATTGGCAACGGCAGCATGATACAGAGCGAAGATTCTGAACTCGGCTACCTGTTCAGACTCGGTTCTACGCAACCCGCTTATCCCAGTCCTACGCTCACTATCACGGGTGGCACATATGTGTGTGGGCTGACGGCGGTTCAAATCGACAACAAGGCAACGGCGAATATCCAGGGCGGTACTTTCTCTGCAATCGGATCGTATGATAATAGAACGTGGATTTTAAATAAAGTTGACAACAGTCAATCGACGTTTAATGTTACGGGCGGCGCGTTTGTTAACTACAATCCCGCCAACAGCACAACGGAAAATCCCGCCGAGAGCTTCCTTGGTGAAGGCTATGTCGCATGGGAAGTTGACGGTACCTACTATGTGGGTACGCCCGAGGAAGCGGCGGCTGCCGGCATGACGGTGATGATGGACAATATGGCATATTCTTCGCTTGCATATGCGGTTGCCGACGTTCCCACCGATAACACGCAGAAGACGATCACGTTCATTGCCGCAGAGGATACCGTCTATGGCAGCGGCGTTAAGGTTTCTGCGGGACAGAACATCGTCATCGATTTCGCGGGCAAGACGTTTGTTGTCGTCGATCCCACCGTCGGTTCTGCGGGTACGGAGACCAATTTGTTCCAGCTTCTGAAGGGCTCCACCGTTGTCATGATGAACGGTTCGGTCAAGAGCGAGGCTACGGAGGGATATATCCTCATTCAGAAGTACAATGATCTGACGTTGCAGGACATGGTGCTGGATGCATCCGATGATCCGAATATGCAGTATGTTGTTTCCAGCAACTGCGGCACGACGACGATCAAGGGCAACACGCAGATCATCGCAAGCAGTACGAATCCGGCAGGGGTTGCTTTTGACCTTTGGTATGGAATGAGCACGACTTATGAAGACGGTGTTTCCGTGGTCTTTGCGTCCGATTTCACGGGCAAAGTTTCCGGAAAGATCGAATACGGCGCTCAGAATATGTGGGAAGACTGGCAGTCCAAGACGGTCTGGAAGGTCGAAGCCGGATGCACGGGTACGTTTGACGTTACGCTCAGATTCACCGTTGCGGCGGATGCTCCCGCCATTGAGATCGCAGGCGGCACGTTTACTTCCGATTTTGTCAACGCGTACCTTGCGGAAGGATTCGAACTGTCTGAAGTCGAAGGCGGCTGGCAGGTCGTTCCCGCTTCCGAAGAACAGGCGTAAGGCTTTGCGCCATTCAAAGGAGCCGAAGGCGACAAATGAATCCCCTTGATCGGGGGCATATGGTCAGAAACAAAATCCCGTCCGCGGAAAACCGCGGACGGGCAGATCGGGAAGGGGCGCGCAGGAGCGCTCTGTCCCGTCCAAAGCAAAATTCAAGTGAGGAGAAGAGCTATATGAAAGGGAAGACGGGGAAAACGAAAGCGATCGTCATGTCCGCGCTCACCATCGGGTGCTGCGGCGCGCTCATTGTCGGCGCAACGGTTGCGGCGTTTACAAGCTCGCAGGAATATTCTTTCAACGTGCAAAGCGGCGAGATCAGCATTTCGTCCGCACTGACGCTCGATTCCATGTCTTACCGCGGGGAAGCGGATTCGGACGCAACGTCCGTTGCGGATAACGCGCAGGGCGACGGCAACGCTTCGGAGAACGCGATCACGCTTGAAAACGGCTACGGCAGCGCGGCGGTCAACGGGGAGCAGATCACCATGACGCTTGCGCAGGGCACGACCGCCGATTTCACGCTCACCGTTGAGAACGCGAGTACGGTCGCCATGAAGTATGTCGCCTATCTCTCGCTGGACGGCAACGCTTCCATCTATACCTTTGACGGCGGCGTCATGAACGGCACGGGTTCTTCTTATTTCCTGACGCAGACCGAAGGCGTCGGCGGCTGGGTGACGGCGGGAACAGCGCAGGGGCAGATCGCGGAACTTTCCTTCCATATCGGTCTTGCATGGGGCGCTGCGCCGAGCGTCAACAGCGAGATCACCCTTGTCGTGCGCGCCGTTCAGGCGAATGCCTTCACGGGGAATGCTAATTTTGACGGAAATGATTACGGAACGCTGACCGAGGCGATCGAAGCGGCTGCGGAGAGCGAAGAAGCGGAAGTCGTTCTTTCTGCAGGGGACGGCGTGCATGAATTGGATGCCAATGCTTTCGATGCGCTTTCCGGGAAATCGGTCGTGATAGAAGGATATGGGGATGCGCTGCTTACCACGTCCGACGATGCGCCGCTCGCTCTTCCTCAGAATGTCACCCTGCGGAATCTGACCATTGAAAACGGCGTGACGGTCGGGGCACAGAACGGCCTCGCGGCACGTACGCGTTCGCAGGGACAGGTCGCATTGGAAAACGTGGCCGTACAGGCGACCGGTAAAACGGCGCTCAATGTTCAGGGCGCCACCCTTATCATGACAGATTCGTCCGTTCGGGCAAACGGGCTTGTTGCTTCTGCCGATGCTGCCGCCATGAGCGCAGTCGTTGTTTCGGGGGGGGGTGCCGTATTTGAAAATACTTCTTTCGATATCGACTATGACAACGATGCCGTAAATGACGAGACACCGCAGTCGCAGGCGATGCACTTCAACGGTGCTCAGGTCACGTTTACGGACTGCGAGATCTCCATTGACTTTTCCAATGCGGCGTCCTATCAGATTTGCGGGATGCTTGCCGAGCAGGCGGCGGAAGTCACCTTTGCAGGAAACACGAATTATATTCTGAACGACGGGGAACAGGATCAGGAGGGCGCAGACGCCATGCGCGTCCGCACGAAATCGGCCGTCTTAATGAAGGATTCGGCGCAGATGGTCGTTCCGTCCGGACCGGTCCTCGGAACGGGTGCGCGCATTGTCATGACGGATGATGCCGGAATCGAAGCATACCTCTACGGACTGGACGGCAACAATACGAACGGCACCATGACGATCGAACTTTCCGGGAATGCTTCCGTGATCAGCCATGACGGAACGGGGATCTATGTTCCCAATGCCGCAACGCTTACCATGGCAGGGAACGCCTATGTGAAGGGCCTGTATGCGGGGATCGACGCCAAGATGGGAACGCTGAATCTGATCGGCGGAACGATCGAATGCAACGGGGAAGCAGAACTCGGTACGCGTCCTGCAAACGGGATCAATCCTTCCGGTTCTGCGGTCACGCTGCATTCTCACGGGTACGGAGTCAACCCCAGTCAAGGAGACTACGCGGAAGTCGACGCGACAAACGCGCTGAACGTAACGCTCGGAGCAGGCTTGCAGCTTGTATGTAAGGGAGAATTCCCGGTATCCTACTACGATTGGGCAACAAAGAGCACGAATTCCAATTGGGCGTTGGAAGACGGCAGAATCGCGCAGGATGTGACGATCGAAAATGAAAGCGGGTATGAAATTTTTGCGATCGGAACGGACGTCTATTCCATCAATCGTTTGTTCAGGGAAGACGCGGAATGCGTCTGGTACGAAGGGGTTCATTTCCTCGGCGGAGACGAGAAGTCTGATTTTACGGGCGATCTTGGCGACGTCGGGCGGAACGATGTCCTGCACGTCTGGACGGCGGCGGCGCTTGCCGATCTCGGTAAGGTGAGCGGGAACATTGTCTGCGATATTGTTCTGGAGGCCGACATCGATCTGTCCGGCACTTCCTGGACGCCCATCGGGCAGGGAATGCGCAGCGGCAGCGGGCTTGCAGAAGGCGGAAAGTCGTTCAGCGGTACATTCGACGGAAACGGAAAGACCGTTTCCAATCTGACATTCAGCGGCGCATACGGGGATGACAATGCTTTTGGCTTGATCGGCGTACTGAACGGCGGCGTCGTGAAAGATCTGACGCTTGCAAATGTGTCTGTCAACGTTACGGATGGCGAATGCGTGGGAGCTGTCGCGGGACTGATGATCAACGGCGCGACGGTGTCCGGCGTTACGGTAGAAAGCGGAAGCGTGACGGCGGTGCGCGGGAACGGCGGGATCGTCGGCAGAATGACCGTCTCGGGTACGATCGAAAATTGTAACAACCATGCGTCGATTACGGCAACAAGCGTAACCAGCGGCAATGTCGGCGGAATCGTCGGTGCGGCGTACTATACCGGCATTTATGCGGATGAATCGCAGGCAATGCATATCACGAACTGCACGAATACGGGGACGATCACGGCTGCCTGTATGGGGGCGGGCGGAATCGTCGGACTTAGCTCTGCATACGTTTCGGATTGTACCAACAGCGGAGTGGTGGCGGGCAACGGCGCGTCGATCGGCGGTATCGTCGGCGAACAGCAGAATTACGGCGCCGTTACAGACTGTGTGAACACGGCGAATATCGTCAATACAAACACGGCGGCGTACGGAACGGGCGGGATCGTCGGGTGGATCCGTTATAGCGGCGCGGTCGCCGATTATCAGACAAAGGCGCCGATCCAAGTCATCGGGTGCAGCAACAGCGGCACGATCGACGGCGGAAACGACGGCGGCGGGATCGTCGGTACGCTGTATGATGCAGGTCTTGTACAAAACTGTCTGAACGAAGCGGAACGCATTCAGGGGGAGACCTTTGCCGCGGGCATCGTTGGTAATCTGCAGGTATGGATGAGCAATGATAAGCCTGCTGAAATTCCCGTCCCCGAAGGCAGCACGCTCGAGCGCGGCGCGCTGATCGTCTACAATATTTCCACGACAACGGAAGATCGGATCACGGTCAACGGCGCTTGCAAAGATCTGTTTGCGTATAACAATAATACTCAAGTCTTTCTTGTGGGTGTAAATTATACGAACACAGAGGACGCAGAGCAGAAGATCGCGCGTGTAAACAATCAGTCGGCTTTTAAGATTGCGCTTGCAACCGTGGAAGAGGGCGGTACGATCGTATTGGAAGAGAATATCGACCTCGTGCACACGGGTTCCGTGCTTGGTAAGGTTGATACTTATATCACTGTTCCGGATGTAACGATCGATTTGGGCGGACATACTGTAACGGTTACGAACGGCGGCGATAATGCCGTATTTGGTTTGGCTGCGAACGATATTATTCTGAAAAACGGAACGATTACGCTTTCCGATACCGTGAATACTTCGTATCCTGTTTTTGTGACTTCTAATGCCAAGAATGTTTTGATCGAAGACATCACGGTGATTGGCGGCGTTCAAGTGCTTGGTGCTTCAACGGCGACGCTGATAAATGTTGATATTACTTCTACGGGATGGCACTGTGTCTATTTGGAAGGCTCAACTTGCTCCGTGACGATCGAAGAAAGTGCGATGCATATGGGCGCCAATTCGAATGGATCTCATATTTGTACAGCAGGATCACCGGTACCGATCTATGATGGAACAGATATTGTTGTAAAGGTGGCAGCGAATGTGGCTTGCTATGATAAGGACGGCGCACAGACTGAGCTTACATATTCCGGTCCCGGTCAGCTGATCGATAATACATTGGTTTCCGAATAAGCGCTGCCAAGTACAGAGCGGTAAACGCCAACCGCGAATGATAACAAAAAAAGGGCAGCCCTGAAATTTGTTTCAGGGCTGCCCTTTAAGTTTGGGCAATGTTCCCCTTTAGAGGGGCTCGTCGCTTTGTTCCTCGGAACTACGGATGTCACGGGGCTCACGTCGCGCTGACGCGCTCCCTTCGGATGACGGTGAAAGGTTAAAAAAGACTGCGTTCGGGCAATTGCCCGAACGCAGTCTTTTTTCAGATCGGAGAATGGATCCGGCGGTTTTGGCGCCGGAAAAAAATCTCTCTCAAAGCGCAAGTCCCAAAATCGCCCAAAGCAGGACCGCCCACAGCAGAAGCCCCCAGATCCCGCACTTTCCGCAGGTGCGCGCAAGCGCGGGCTTGCCGTTGTACATGGCAAAATAGCATGCGATCCCGGCGGGGAAGATCACCAGCGAGAGCGCTTTCCAGCCTAAAAGCGTCACGTCGGAGAATGTCGATTTGAACCAGGGACCGATCGATTTGTAAAATTCGACCGATTCGTGCGCGTCCACCGCAAAGCCGAGCCCGAGAAAGAGCACCGCTACGGCGAGGTAGAGCCAGGAAAGCCCGAACGAACCGCTTGCATTCGTGCAGAGGTTCATGACGAGCAGGATCAGGCTGACGCTCATAAAAAAGGAGACGTCATGCTCGGAATAGTTGGCAAGATACGCGTAAAAGATGAGCGCGAATACCAACAGGATCAGCGTGATAACGCCCAATGCAACCATTGTATTTCCCCCCAAACTGCTTTTCTCTATTATAATACGGCTTTTTCGGCTTGTCAAGACGCCCGGTGAAATTTCCGTGAAAAAAATCGCGTGCGGACGCGGACGCGCGCGGAACGCGGCGGGGCGCTTTACGCATACGATGGAGCGACTGCCCTTTCCGGGCAAACGGGAGTCGTACGAATGCAATGGTTTTTTTCTCTGGAGGCTTGGCTTCAGGCGCTGCTCGCCTCCCTCGTCATGTATGCGATGACGACGCTCGGCGCGGCGTGCGTCTTTTTATCCAAACGCCCCAAAGAGGGCGTTCTCACCGTGCTCCTCGGGGCCTCCGCGGGCATCATGATCGCGGCGAGCTTCTTCTCCCTGCTTCTGCCCGCCATCGAGGCGGAAGGACCGCTCCCCGCCTATCTTACGGTGACGATCGGCTTTTTGCTGGGCGGTGCGTTCATTGTGGGGAGCGATCTGTTGCTCTCCCGCACGCAGCGCTCTTTTACCGCCATCGGCGATAAGCGCACGGCTCTCTTGTACCTGTCTCTTATACACATCTGACGCTGCCGACGAATAGCCTTGTGTAG
>URHP01000030.1 GCA_900547645.1 uncultured Eubacteriales bacterium | reverse complement strand
GAGATGAGCGCTAGTCTCGTGGGCTCGGAGATGTGTATAAGAGACAGCTATTTATGTTGTGGATGACGAAAAAACCGCCAAACAGGTTATTGCCGAGCGTACCGCTAAATTAAAGAACGAACAGGCAAATCAGGGACAGAAGATAACGCTTGACGACGTGTTCAACAAGATAAGCGAAGGCAAGATGAAGGAACTTAATCTGCTTATCAAGGCAGACGTTCAGGGCTCGGTTGAAGCGCTTAAGACCTCGCTGGAAAAACTCAGTAACGATGAAGTCAAAATCAACGTCGTTCACGGCGGCGTAGGTGCTATAAACAAATCCGACCTTATGCTTGCAGGCGTATCGAACGCCATAATCATAGGCTTTAACGTGCGTCCCGACACCAAGGCGAAGACGCTTGCCGAGCGCAGCCGCGTGGACGTGCGGCTGTACCGCATCATCTACGAGCTTCTGGACGACATGGAAGCGGCGCTCAAGGGCATGCTCTCGCCCAAATATAAAGAAACGTACATGGGCAAGGCAGAAGTGCGCCAGACTTTCAATATTACGGGCGTCGGCACCATTGCGGGCTGCCTCGTCACGGAGGGGCGCCTTGTGCGCGGCGGAAAGCTGCGCATTTACCGCGACAACGTGATGATCGTCGAAAACAACGTCAAGCAGCTCAAGCACTATAAAGACGACGTGAAAGAGGCGGTCGCCGGCACCGAATGCGGCTGCGCGATCGAAAATTTCAACGACATCAAGGTGGGCGACTTCATCGAGTGCTATCTGATCGAGGAAGTCAAAAACTGACCGCTTTTTGCACAGCGCATCAGGGCGTCGGGTTTTTCCGTTCAGTCGGACGTTTGTTTTTGTCAGTTCAAAAAGAAACGTCCGAAAAAAGAGCTATCGATATGGCGCAAGCAAAACCACGCTTTTGCGCCGCGCGCCTCAATTTGCCGATCCCTCGGCTTGTGCGGAAAAGGGAGCCGATGGGGATAAAATGTTGCGATAGCCCATCGGCGGGAAAAACCGAACGCCAAGCGGCAGCGCATCAGGGCGTCGGGTTTTTCCGTTCGGTCGGACGTTTGTTTTTGTCAGTTCAAAAAGAAACGTCCGAAAAAAGAGCTGTCGATATGGCGCAAGCAAAACCACGCTTTTGCGCCGCGCGCCTCAATTTGCCGATCCCTCGGCTTGTGCGGAAAAGGGAGCCGATGGGGATAAAATGTTGCGATAGCCCATCGGCGGGAAAAACCGAACGCCAAGCGGCAGCGCATCAGGGCGTCGGGTTTTTCCGTTCGGTCGGACGTTTGTTTTTGTCAGTTCAAAAAGAAACGTCCGAAAAAAGAATAAAGGAGTTGTTATGTCAAGACGTACCGACCGTGTGGACGGGGAATTGCAGCGCGAGATCGCCGCGATCCTCTCCGGGGAACTGAAGAACCGCGAACCCGATCTTCGGGGGTTGATCAGCGTCACCGAAGTGGACGCCGCGCCCGATTTCAAGACGGCGAAAGTGTATGTGAGCATATACACCGCAAGCGAGGAGCAAAAAAAGACGTCGCTCGCCATCCTCAGGGAGAACGCGGGGTTTGTCCGCCGCGAGCTTGCCAAAGTCATGCGCATGCGCACCGTGCCCGCGCTCACCTTCCTCGAAGACGGGAGCATGGCGTACGGTTCGCACATGGACGAACTGTTCGCTTCCCTGCATAAGACGGATGGGGACGACGACCGGAAGTAAGGAATTGCGGCGTTCAGACGAACGCCCGAAAAGAATCAGGGACCGGAAACAGTGAATACGTTATCGGAAATTGCAGACGTTCTGAAGCGTCTCAAAAGCGCGGTGATCTTCACGCACATGCGCCCCGACGGGGATACGTTGGGGAGTGCAATGGCGCTTCATCGCGCTCTTTTTATGCTGAATATTCCAAGCGAAGTGGTCAACGAGGGCGAGGTCCCCGCAAAGTTCCTCTTTCTGGAGGGCATGCGGGAGATCCGCCGCGCACCGTCCATGACGGATGCGGAGGCGTATATCTGCGTGGATTCGAGCGACGAAGCGCGCCTCGGGTATGCGCAGCCCGCCTTTCTCGCGGGCGTCAAAAAGGGGAAGGTGACCGTCAATATCGATCACCACGTCTCCAACACGCGCTTTTGCAGGTATAATTTCGTGCGGCCGCGCGCCAGCAACTGCGAAAACATTGCCGAACTCATTTCGCTGCTGGGCGTGAAGCCAGATGCGCTCATGGCGAGCTATCTGCTCATGGGCATGGTCACCGATTCGGGCGCGTTTTCGCACGGCGACGTCAACGGCGATACCTTCCGCGCGGCGGCGTTTGCCGCGGACGCAGGCGCCGATGTGGGCAAAATCACTTACGAAGTGTTCAAAAAACAGACCAAGGCGCGCGCACAGCTGTACGCCGAGGTCATCTCACGGCTGCGCTACGATCTGGACGACCGGTTCGTGACCGCCATCGTCACGCGCGCACAGCTCGAAAAGTACGGTCTGAAGCAGGACGCCACGGAGGGCATCGTCGATTTCGGGCTGAGCGTCGAACCCGTGGAGGTGAGCGTCTGCATGCTGGAAGTCAAAAAAGGACAGTACAAGGCGTCGCTGCGCTCGAAGGGGACGGTCAACGTGAACGAGGTCGCGGGCGTGTTCGGCGGCGGCGGGCACGTGCTTGCTTCCGGCTGCATGTTCTTCGGCAGCTTCGAGGAGGCTTACGATAAACTCCGCTACGCCGTCGCGCAGAGGCTGCCGCAATGACGGGATTCGTCAACGTGTTCAAGCCCGAGGGCATGAGCTCGGCGCAGGTCGTGAACCGCGTGAAATATCTGTTCAAGACGCCCTGCGGACACATGGGCACGCTCGATCCGCTCGCGTGCGGGGTGCTGCCCGTGGGCGTGGGGAACGCCGCGCGGCTCTTCGACTACTTTCTCAAAAAAGAGAAGCGCTATTCGGCGCGCTTTGTGTTCGGCGCCACGACGGAAACGCTCGACCGCGAGGGGGAGATCGTCGCCGGGGGCAGGGTGCCTTCGGCGCGTGAGATCGAAGAAGCGCTTCCGGCCTTTGTCGGCACGATCATGCAGACGCCGCCCCGCTACAGCGCCGTTTCGGTAAACGGCAGACGGGGCTACGATCTGGCGCGCAGCGGCGCGGACTTTGAACTTGCCGCAAAACAGGTGACCGTCTCTGCCTTCCGCCTGACGGGACAGACCGCGCCCGACGAATTTTGTTTCGAGATCGTCTGCGGCGGCGGCACCTATATCCGTTCGTTGGCGCGCGACCTTGCCGCCGCGCTCGGTACGCAGGGCTACATGAGTTACCTCTGCCGCACGGCGAGCGGGCCCTTTACGCAGGAGACGAGCGTTGCGTTCGATGCATTGTCGGCGGAAAGGGCTGCGACCTTTCTGATCCCGACGGACAGCGTGCTTCCCTTTCCCGTGCTGACGTGCGAAGACGCGCGCATCTTTCACGGCGTGAGCGTTCCCGTTTCCTGTGCGGACGGACCGTATAAGCTGTACCGCGAAGGAGAATTTTACGGGATCGCGCGCGTGGCGGGCGGCATGGCGCGCGCGGAGAAAAAATTATGCTGATCGTCTCGGAAACAGAGGGATACCGCGCGCCCTGCGCGCTGCTGCTGGGCGGGTTCGACGGACTGCACAGGGGGCACGCCGCGCTGCTGGCTGCGGCAAAGGCAACGGGGCTTCCCGTCGGCATGACGTCCATTCTCGGCGGGAAGGCGGGCGGCGAACTGTTTACGGGGCGGGAACGGCGCTATCTCTTTGAAGAAGCGGGCGTCACATTCGTTGCGGAATATCCGTTTTCCGAGCGCTTCCGCACCACTTCGCCCGGGGATTTTCTGCGCGGTCTGTTTGCGCGCGTACATGCGCGCGCGGTGTTCTGCGGGGAGGATTTCCGGTTCGGAAAGGACGCCGCCGGCACGCCCGCGTTTTTGAAGGCGCACGCGCCCTGTCCCGTCCATGTGCTGCCGCTTGCGCAGGAGCAGGGCGAAAAGATCGCCACTTCCCGCATCAAACAGATGATCGCCCGTGCGGACATGGCGGGCGCGGACGCGCTCTTGCTGCACCCGTATTTTCTTGCGGGCACAGTGGAGCACGGGCGGCACGTCGGGGGACCGGTGCTCGGATTTCCCACCGTCAACCTTGCGCTTCCTCCCGAAAAGGTGCAGCCCGCGGAGGGCGTGTATGCGGGATATGCCGAAACGCCTGCGGGCAGCTTTCCCGCCGTCGTCAATATCGGCGCGCGCCCCACGTTCGGCGTCGCGGAACGCAAAGCCGAGGCGTACCTCGACGGATTTTCCGGCGATCTGTACGGCGCGGAGGTACGCGTCTATCCCACGCGGTTTTTGCGCCCCGTCATGCGTTTTGACGGCGCGCAGGCGCTGAAAGAGCAGCTGAAAACGGACATCGGACGGCTGCGCAGCGGAACATAAAAAGGAGAACGCTATGATCAAATTCGGACCGAGCGGCAATTCCGCGAGCTTTTACGCCGCGGGCTATGAACATACCGAGGACGCCGCCGCTTACGTCAGGGAAATGGGGCTGGACTGCTTCGAATATTCCTTCGGGCGCGGCGTGCGCATGAGCGAGCAGAAGGCGCGCTCCATCGGCGCGGCGTTTGCCGGGGCGGGGATCGAGATCTCCGTGCATGCGCCCTATTTTATCAATTTTGCCAATCCCGACGATGAAATGGCGGCAAAATCGTACGGCTATGTGCTGGACAGCGCAAAGATGCTCAGGGCAATGGGCGGAACGCGCATCGTCTTTCATCCTGCCGCGCAGGGCAAGGACGCGCGCGAGATCGCCGTCATGCGCGCGGAGGACCGCCTGAAGATCCTGCGCGACTACATCTATCTCAACGGATTGCAGGATATGATGTTCTGCCCCGAGACGATGGGAAAACTCGCGCAGATCGGCACGCCGGAGGAGATCGCGCGCTTCTGCCTTGTGGACAAAGTGTTTACGCCCTGCGTCGATTTCGGGCACGTCAACGCCCGCGAACAGGGGAGCCTGAAGACGGAGGACGATTACCGCCGCCTGCTGGAGTATCTCATCGAAAAATTGGGCTATGACCGCATGAAGCATTTCCACGTCCATTTTTCCAAGATCATGTACGGGGCAAAGGGGGAGATCAAGCACCTCACCTTTGCGGACGACGTGTACGGCCCCGAGTTCGGACCGCTTGCCAAGGTATTGAAAGAACTTGCGCTCGAGCCGTATATCGTCAGCGAATCGGACGGCACGCAGGCGGAAGACGCCCTTCAGATGAAGCGCATCTACGAATCGGTGTAAAACGGCGCAATTTTACGCGTTCTGCGGTGTGCAATGCGTAAAAAATATTGACTTGAAAGCGGCGTTTTGCTATAATAAAACTATGGATGAACGAAAGCTGCGGCAGATCGTTGCCGCAAGCGGTGCGGACGCGCTCTTTCTGGAGCAGGATTTTCTGCGCCGCTATGTGACCGGGTTTTATTCGACGGACGGCTACGTCGTGTGCGACGGGAAGGGGTGCTCCTTCTTTGCCGATCCGCGCTATTTCGAAGCGGCAAGCGCACAGCTTGCGGGCAGTTTCGTCAAGGTGGAACCGGGCGCGTTTGAAGCTGCCGTCGCCCGCGCGCAGGGCGCAAAGACGCTGGGCGTTCCCTATCCCTTCATCAGCCGCGCCGCGTGCGCAAGGCTGGAAGAGCGCGGATTTGCGCTTACGGACTGCATGCCCGCCCTTCGGGAGGCAATGAAGGTCAAGACGGCGGACGAGATCGATAAGATCGCCCGCGCCTGCGACATTGCGGAAGAGGGGCTGCTTGCGACCTTTCCCCGCCTGAAAGAGGGGATGACGGAGCGCGAAGCCGCCGCCGTGCTTGAATATGAGATGCGCATGCGGGGTGCGGACGGTACCTCGTTCGAGACCATCGTGGCGTTCGGGGCGGGCTCCAGCGTTCCCCATCATGAGACAGGGGATACAAAGCTGAAGTTCGGCGACGTCGTGCTCATCGACTACGGCTGCAAGGTGGAGGGATACTGCTCCGACTGTACGCGTACCTTTCTCTTCGGCGACGACGGCAGACATGAGGCGTTCAAACAGCACTATGCGCTCGTTCTGAAGGCGCACGAGCTGGTCAAGGAAAAACTCGTCTCCGGCATGACGGGGCGGGAAGCGGACGAGATCGCCCGCGGCTGTTTCCGCGCGGAAGGGCTGGACAGGTTCTTCACGCATTCGCTGGGGCACGGCATCGGGCTGCAGATCCATGAATATCCCGTGCTTGCGCCGCGCGGCGAGGAAACGCTTTCCGACGGAATGGTCTTTTCGGACGAGCCGGGGCTGTATTTCGAAGGCAAGTACGGCATCCGCATCGAGGACAGCGTGTACTTAAAAGAGGGCAGAGTCGTCTCTTTCATGAAGAAGACCTCCCGCGAGCTCATTATTTTGTAAACGATTAAGTTGAATGACAAGGAGATAGATTTATGGCACAGATCATGGCAGGCGATATCCGCAAGGGCACCACGTTCGAGTACAAGAGCGGCGTGTATACGGTCACCGAATTCCAGCACGTCAAACCCGGCAAGGGCGCGGCGTTCGTTCGCTGCACGCTGAAGAACGTCGTCACGGGACAGGTGCTCTCGGACGAGACGTTCAACCCTACGGCGAAGCTCGAGACGGCGCAGGTCGAGACCAAGAAGATGACCTATTCCTATACGGACGGCGAATTCTATTACTTTATGGACGACGAATTCAACCTGACGCCCCTCAACTATTCGCAGGTGGAGGACGCGCTCCGCTATATCCGCGAAAACGACGTGGTCACGGTGAAGTTCCTCTACGGCAACGCGTTCTCCGTTGAGCCCGAAAACTTCGTCGAACTCAAGGTCGTGGAAGCGGAACCCGGCGTGCGCGGCAATACGGCGACCAACGTCACCAAGGCGGCAAAGGTGGAGACGGGCGCGACGTTCCAGGTCCCTATGTTCGTCGAGGAAGGCGACACCATCCGCATCGACACCCGCACGGGCGAGTACATGAGCCGCGTGTAATGAAATTTGTTGCACAGCGCGTGAGCAGGGCATCGCTCACGGTGGACCATAAGCCCGTATCCGAGATCGGACGCGGGCTTGTCGTCTATTTCGGGGTAAAGGCGGGCGACGGGGAAGATCAGGCGAAAAAGTGCGCCGAAAAGATCGCGCATCTGCGCGTCTTCGAGGACGACGCGGGAAAGATGAATCTCTCCGTCAAAGATGTGGCGGGCGAAGTCCTGTTTGTCTCGCAGTTTACCCTGTACGGCGACGCAAAAAAGGGCAACCGTCCCTCGTTTATCGAGGCAGAGCGCCCGGAACGCGCCGATGAACTCTATCGCTTTGCCGCAGAACGGCTCCGGGAGCAGGGCGTTCCCGTCCGTCTCGGCGTGTTCGGCGCGCATATGGTCATCGAACAGGTCAATGACGGACCTGTGACGATCATTTACGAGAACTGACCGGATCGGCTGAACGGGGATGGGGGATTGACAATGTACAAGATTGTAAAAATCACGTTTGCAGGGACGGATGGCGCGCTTGCGGATGCGGAGTCCCTGAAGCAAAAAGCAGAAGATTTTTTAAATGCGCTTGTCAATTCGGGGCAGATCATGGAGGAATATTTGCTGTTGTGGCGGGAAGGTATTCTTTCGGCAATGGTCAGTATTCCGTGGAAAGACGCGCTCGACGATCGTTACGCGAGTGAATATGTCAGACAAAATGCGGAAGGACTTTCCATTCGCTGTGAGGTGGTTGGCGACGATGCATTGTCTACCTCGCCCTGCTCCTGTCCGAATTCTTCCTGGTATTTGCTGGATATGGGCAGCGATAACATTTCGTCCCCCCTGTATTGCGGCGACTGCGGGGAAGAGATCCCTCTCTGCAAAATCCCTTATTTGGACCAGTCAGGCGATCATCATCGCATGATCAGTTGGCAGCGGGTGCATCAGGCGGTGATCCGGCTGTGGACGGAAAGCCTGTCCGACCGCTTCAGCAGACGGCAGATCGAAGATCCTGCCTCGCGGCTCAACCGTTTGGAGAGAGAGTTTGCTTCCGCTCTGGAAGGAAAACTCGGAAAGCCCGTCTTTCTCTATCTGGAAAATCCGCTCAGTTATTTTACACGGGAAAAACCGTTGCTGACTGACTGCCCCGTCTGCGGGAAACCGCTGCGAAGAAAAAATTTTGCGGGCGGAGCTTATGGAGAAACGGGCGTATGCGAGGATTGCCGCATTTGTGTGAGCATGCCGGAAATAAAGCACGAATCATTCGGAAAAGAAACATGAAAGTACAATATCTCGGAACGGGGGCGGCGGAAGGCGTCCCCGCGCTGTTCTGTAATTGCACATACTGTAAATCGCTTCGGGAACGCATCGCGCGCGGCGAAGGCGGGCGCGAAGTGCGCACCCGCGCGCAGGTCCTGATCGACGGGGAATTGTCTGTGGATTTCCCGCCCGATGCGTTCGCGCACATGGCACGGTTCGGCGTCGATCTTTCGGCGGTGAAATATCTGCTCGTCACGCATTCGCACATGGACCATTTTTATGCGCACGACTTTATTCTGCACGGGTATAAGTATGCCCGTGCCATGACCGCGCCGCAGCTCACAGTCTTCGGGAATGCAGAGGTATGCGAAGTATTCCGCGAATGTACGCGGCGGGAGATGAAGGCGGAAGTCGGAAAGACCGTTGCGCTTCGTCCCGTGGGGGCGTTTGAGGAGATCGCGTTCGGGGATTGGAAGGCATATTCCATGCCCGCGCATCACACTTCGCGCGAACCGCTTCTCTGGCTCATGGAAAAGGACGGAAAGCGCGTCCTGCATCTGACCGACACGGGCAGGCTTCCCGACGAGAGCCTGAATTTTTTGAAGACGCTCGGGAAGCGCGCCGATCTCGTCACGCTCGACTGTACGTTTTTGTGGGAGGACGCCGATCCGTTCGCGCGGCACATGAATCTCAAAGAGGCGGCGTATACTGTGGAAAGACTTACCCGCGCGGGGATCTGCGACGGGAAGACCGTAAAAGTCATCACGCATTTTTCGCACAACAGCGCGCCCTCCGCCGATGCGGTCCTGCGCGCGGAAGAGACGTACGGCTTTGTTGCGGCGTATGACGGCATGACGGTTGAAATTTAGGCGGAAAGATGAGAGAATCCTTTGAAAAAACACTCTATCTGAGCGATCTGGACGGGACGCTCCTGCGCTCCGATCAGACGCTGAGCGCATACACTTGTTCGGTGATCGACCGCCTTGCGGGGGCCGGCGTACACTTTTCCTTTGCGACGGCGCGCAGCATCGATACGGCCGCGCGCGTGACCAAGGGGCTGGAGATGGATCTTCCCGTCATCGTGCATAACGGCGCATTTATCGTGGACAGCGTCACCCGCCGCCCGCTGTGGTCGGCAAAGTTTACGCCGGAAGAGGAGGAGACGGTGTATGCCGCCTTCCTGCGGCGCGGGCTGTTCCCGCTCACCTATGCCGTGATCGACGGAAAAAACCGGTTTTCCTATCTCCGGGAAAAGTGCGGAAAAGCGCAGTGGGAATTTGTGCTGTCGCGCATGGGGTACGAGGACGACCGCCGCGCGCGGGAAATTTCATCCCCCGAGGAAGCGCTGGACGGCGACGTGTACTATTTTGCCTGCATCGGCGACGCCGAAGAACAGCTTTCCCCCGTCTATGAAGCGCTGAAGGACAGATTCCGCTGCATCTTTTCGCGCGACATCTATACGGACGCGCCCTGGCTGGAGATCCTGCCGCAGGGGGTGTCCAAGGCGACGGCGGCAAAAAAGCTGATGACGCTGCTCGGCTGCGACCGTCTGATCTGCTTCGGGGACGAAGTGAACGATCTGCCCATGTTTGAGATCGCGGACGAAAGATATGCCGTCGGAAACGCCGCGCCCGAACTGAAAAAACTTGCGACCGCGGTGATCGGCGCGAACGACGATGACGCGGTCGCCAGGTGGCTTGAAGCGCATTTTCAGTCGCTCTTTGCCAAGCAGGCATAGAGTGTATTACAGTCCGAGAAAACGATGCGCCCCGCGGCTGATTGCCGCGGGGCGCATGATCGTCAGGACGTATGCTTGTTTTCGGGCTCCTGCTCCTGCGCCTGCGCCGCTGCGGGCGTTTCGGGGAGCGGCGCGCCGCTTTCGCCGTCTGCCTTCTTTTGCCTGCGCGGGAGCGGCACAAAGGCAAACGCGCCCATGCGCGCGGGCTTCTTCCAGAACAGGATGAAGAGCGGGATGAGGATGACGAGGGAACCCGCAAGGTGCAGGATCATGTCTTCCATCGTGTCGAGGATGGCGGTGCCGCGGCGGCTGCTGACAAGGTAGGTGCCGTCCGGATAGCTCTCGAGGATGCCGTCCGCCCAGCCCTGCGTGGTCATCGAGGGATCGATGCTGTCCACGGTAAATTCGAAGATCTCCCAAAGGTATCCCACGGTCAGCGAAAAGAAGAGCGTGAACATAGCGGAGGCAATGACTTTGCGCTTTCCCTCCGGCTGGTTTCTGAGCACGACGGAGGCGAGCCCCAGCCCGACCGCGGCGAACAGCACGCCCGAGAGGGAGTGCAGCACCATGTCCCATTGGGGAAAGTAGTCGTACATGCACCAGACGTTTGAGACGGTGTTCCCGAAAAAGGCGAACAGGGCGCAGCAGATCACGAGGGGCGCGCCCGCGCGGAAGCGGAAGACGATCTCCGCCAGATAGATCGCCGAGATGGTCCCAAGGCTCACAAAAAAATGCAGCAGGGGATAGGAAAAGCCGCCCCAATCGATCGCGCCCGTGTTCAGCCGCACGATATTCCAGACGAGTCCCGCAAAATCGAGCGCGATGAGCGCCGCCCACACGCAAAGAAGCACGATGTTGCGTTTGGTCAGCCTGCGTGTTTTTTTCTCTTCCATATGCCACCTCGGAATCATTCTGCCCATTAGCATAACAGATTATCGGCGCTTTGTCAACATTGCGGCGGAAGAAAGGCTGTGTGCCGTCGTTTTATGCGGAAATCAGGCAAAAACGGGGTGAAACCGCTGAAATCCGTACAAAGCAGTTTACTTTTTTCAAAAAAAAGTGTACAATAGACCAAAAAAAGAAAAGGAGCGCGTGAGGATGGGATTGCTTGCAAAATTCAAAGCGCTCTTTACGCGTACAAAAAAGCCCGTCGTGCTGGGGCTTGCGCTCGGTTCGGGCGGGGCGAAGGGCATGGCGCATCTGGGCGCGCTCAAGGCCTTTGCCGAAGCGGGACTTTCCTTTTCCGTCGTGACGGGGACTTCCATCGGTTCGATCGTGGGCGCGCTCTATTGCAAGGGATATTCCTGGGCGGACATGACCGGCATTGTGGACGGCATCAACAAGAAGGAATTTGCAAAAAATCTGCGTCCCTTTGCGGATATGGCGCCCATCGAATCGTTTCTGGAGGAGTATGCGGAGGGGGACATCGCCTCGCTTCCGCTGCCCTTTGCCGCCTGCGCGACGGATGCCGTCACCAATGAGAGCGTCGTCCTGCGCGAGGGGAAGATCGCAAAGGCGCTCACCGCCTCCGCCGCCATTCCGCCCTTTTTCCGCGGCGTGGACATCGGCGGCAGAAAGCTCTATGACGGCGCGTTTTCCAACGCGATCCCTGCGGACGTATGCCGCGAACTCGGCGCGCAGGTGGTCGTCGGCGTCGATCTTTCGGCGTTTGCCAAGCCCGACGAGGAGAAGGGGCGCATCGAGCGGCTGGTGGGATCGGCGATCGGCGCGTTCACGCCCGTAAGAACGCTTCCCGACGCCAAGACGCGCGGCTATGCGGCGGCGGACGTCATGCTCCGCCCCAATCTGTACGACTTCAAGGCGACGGACGTTTCCCGTGCCGCCACCGACTCCATGTTCGAGATCGGCTACCGCGAGGCGAAGGACCGCCTTCCGGAGATCGGGGCCGCGATCGAAGCGGCGCGCAAAAAGAAGGGGAAGCGGTGAACCGCGGCGCAAGAAAGTGCGAACGTGCGCTGCGCATCATGCGGACGGCGCTCGTCGCGCTGACGGCATGCGCCGTCGCGCTGTTCTTTTTCTGCGTTCCCTTCCGCGCGCTTCTGCCTGCCGCGGCGCTCTCCGCGCGGGAGCCCGGGGAAATGCGGGTGCATTTTCTCTCCGTCGGGCAGGGGGACTGTACGATCGTGGAGTTTCCCGACGGCGACGCCCTCGTCATCGATGCGGGCGACGGTTCTTTTTCGGCAAACAATGAACTTGTGCGCTATCTGAAGGGGCTGGATGTGACCGCCCTGACGCTGATCGCGACGCACGCGGACGCCGATCACTTCGGCGGGTTTGCGGAAGTCATGCGGCTGTTCGACGTGCAGCGCGTCTTTCTCCCCGCGCTCGGTTCGGATACACAGGCATACCGCCGTTTTCTTGCGGCGGTGCAGGCGGAGGGATGCGCGGCGGATACGCTCGTGCGGTATGATTCGATCGTGCGGGATTCGGGCGCGTATGCCGTCTGCATTTCGCCGCATGCGGCGGGCGAGACGGACGAAAACGATTCCTCCGTCACACTGTATCTCAGCTACGGCGGCGTGAACATGCTGCTGTGCGCGGACATCGGCATTTCGCGCGAAAATTCGCTGCTTGCGGAGGCGGAGCTGACGGAGGCCATATTCGACAGCGGCAGTCTGCGCGTCCGCCTTGACGAGACGCAGATCCTGAAGGCGGCGCATCACGGCTCGGCGGAGGCTTCCGGCGAAGCGTGGCTCAGTTATCTTTCGCCCGAGGCCGCGGTTATCTCGTGCGGGGCGGGCAATTCCTACCGCCATCCCGCAGGGGAGGCGCTCGGGCGGCTTGCACAGGCGGGTGCGGAAATTTACAGGACGGATGAACTCGGACATATCGTCGTCAGCGTAAAGGACGGCGCGTATACGATCGGAAGCGGAGGTGAAGGATGAAGATCTCGACGGCCGGAGAATCGCACGGCAAGGGACTGTTTTGCATACTCGAAGGGCTTCCCGCAGGGCTCGGGGTGGACGCGGAGGAGATCGACGCGTATCTCGCCCTGCGGCAGTCGGGATACGGGCGGGGCGCGCGGCAGAAGATCGAGCGCGATCGCGTTGAGATCCTGTCGGGTGTGCGCGGCGGCGTGACGCTGGGCAGCCCCGTGACGCTTGCGGTCTGGAACCGCGACTATGAGAATTGGAAGGCATACATGGCGCCCGAGGGCTGCGACGGTTCCGCGCGGCGGCTCACCGCGGTGCGTCCGGGACATGCCGATCTGACGGGGCTGAAAAAATTCGGCTCCGACGACGCGCGCAACATTCTGGAGCGCGCCTCCGCGCGGGAGACCGCGGCGCGCGTTGCGGCGGGCACGGTGTGCCGTCAGCTTCTGCGCGCGCTCGGCGTGGAAGTTTCGGGCTATGTGCGCGCGGTGGGGGACGTCGCGGACGAGACGGAATACTCCTTTTCGCAGCTCACGGGACGTCTTCCCGCGCTGTTCATGATGGATCCCGCAAAAGAGCACGCGGCGATGCGCCTGATCGACGCGTGCCGTGAAGCAGGCGATACCTGCGGCGGCGTTGCGGAGCTGCGCGTCAGGGGGCTCAGGAGCGGGTTCGGCAGCTGTATGACGTATGCGGAAAAATTGGATGCACGCCTTTGCACGGCGCTCATGAGCGTACAGGCGGTCAAGGGCGTCGAGGTCGGGCTCGGCTTCGGCGCGGCGCAGCGCCGCGGGAGCGACGTGCACGACGAAATTTTTTATGACGAAGCACGCGGCTTTTTCCGGAAGACCAACCGCGCGGGCGGGATCGAGGGCGGCATGTCGAACGGGGAGGAGATCGTTCTGCGCGCCGCCATGAAGCCCATTCCCACCCTCATGCGCGGGCTGAATACGGTGGATTACGTCTCGCATGAGGCGGTCCGCGCGGCGACCGAGCGCAGCGACGTCTGCGCGATCCTCGCCTGTGAAGTCGTGCTCGAGAGCGCGCTCTGCGCGGAGCTTGCCGCCGTCGTGCTGGAACGGCTGGGCGCGGACAATCTTGCCGCCCTGTGCGAGCGCTACGGGAGGCTGCCGCAATGAAGACGTTCGTCATCACCGACCGGAGCACGGAAAAAAGCCGCGTCGTCTGCCGCGGCGGCGTGCTCGCAAAGGCGCTCCCGCAGGCGCTGAAAACCTATTCCGAAGTGTTCGTGTTTTCCGATGAGACGGTCTGGGGACTGTACGGAAAGCGCGTTCTGCGCGCGCTGGGCGGCGTAAAGGTGCATACCATGCCCGCGGGCGAGGCGCACAAAACGCAGGAAACGCTCTTTGCGCTGCTCTCCGCCATGGCGGAGGCGGGACTGCACCGCGGCGCCTGCCTCGTCTGTCTCGGCGGGGGCGTCGTGGGCGATGTGGGCGGGCTTGCCGCCGCGCTCTACATGCGCGGCATCGACTGCATCCAGGTGCCGACGACGGTGCTGGCGCAGGTGGATTCCTCGGTGGGCGGGAAGACCGCCATTGACTTTCACGGGATCAAAAACCTTGTGGGCGCCTTCCGTCAGCCAAAATTCGTGTTTGCCGATCCCGCGTTCTTTGCAACGCTCCCCGTGCGGGAGCTGCGCTGCGGGCTGGGCGAGATCGTCAAGCACGGCGCGCTCTGCCCCGCCGTGTTCGACGCGCTGGAAGAAAACCGCGGCAGGCTCCTGGATGTGTCCTTTTTGGCGGAGATCGTGCCCGAAAACATTGCCTTCAAGGCGAACGTGGTCCGTCGGGACGCCAGGGAAGGGGGGCTGCGCAAGTGCCTTAACCTCGGACATACCACGGCGCACGCCTACGAACTGCTGGACGGCAGACTTTCGCACGGCGAATACGTGCTGATCGGCACCTATGCGGAGGCGGAGATCGCCAAATCGCGCGGCGGCGACAGGGAATATCTTTCCCGTCTGCAGGAGCTCTGCCTTGCGGCGCTCGGCACGTTTCCCGCCCTGCCCGATGCGGTCGAAGCGGCGCGGCTCGCCTGTCTCGACAAGAAGAACACGGGCGCGGGACGCGTCGTGCTTACGGCGCCCGTCGCGCGGGGAGAATACCGCCTGCTCGAGCTGGACGTCCGGGAATACGAGCGGGAACTTGCGCGCATCGGGAGGCCGTCATGCTGAAACTTGCCGTTATCGGAAAGGACGTCTCCAAATCGCTCAGTCCCGCCATGCACGCTTTTCTGCTCGGGAAGATGGGCGCTGCGCACACGTATGAGGCGGTCAGCATCCCGCCCGCGCAGTTTGCCGACTGCGCGCCCGCGCTGTTTTCCCGCTTCGACGCGTTCAACGTGACCATCCCGTTTAAGGCGGACATCATGCCCTTTCTCGGCAGCATCGAGGGGGATGCGCGCACGTTCGGCGCGGTGAATACCGTCGTCTCGCGCACGCGGACGGGCTACAATACGGACGGGCTCGGATTTTTGCTCATGCTGGAGAACGCGGGGCTGGATATCAAGGGCAGGACCGTGCTCGTGCTCGGCGCAGGCGGCGCGGGCAGGAGCTGCATCTATAAACTTGCACAGGCGGGAGCCGCCGTCTTCGCCTATGAGCGCAGCGCCGAGCGGCTGGACGCCGTCCATGCGGAGCTGGGGGGCTTTGTTCCCCTTCGCACGGTGGAGCCGGCGAGCTACGATCTGATCGTCAACTGTACGGGGATCGGCATGCACGACACGGTGGGAAAGACGCCCTCCGTGCGCACGGCGCGCGGCGAAGTCCCCGTGGGCGAGGAACTGCTTTCGCGCTGCGGCGCGGCGGTCGATCTCATTTACGAACCCGCGCAGTCGGAATTTCTGCGCATTGCCGCGTCGCTCGGAAAGAAGACGGTCAACGGCAACGCGATGCTCTTCTATCAGGCGTATTATTCGGACTGCATCTATCTGGAACGCGCGCCTTCCGCAGCGGAGGCGAAAACATTTTACGAACAATATACGGGAGGGAACCCATGAACATTCTTGTCTTGAACGGAGTCAATCTCAACATGACGGGCAGACGCGAGCGCGGCGTGTACGGCGTGCAGACGCTGCGCGAGATCAACGACCGCATCGCAAAGTATGCCGAAGAGCGCGGCGTGGAGGTCAAGTTCTTCCAGAACAACAACGAAGGAGAGCTCTGCACCGCCATCCAGAGCGCGCAGGGCAAGTACGACGGCATCATTCTGAATGCGGGTGCGTTCACGCACTATTCGTACGCCATCCGTGACGCCATCGCTTCCGTCACCGTTCCCGTCATCGAAGTGCACATGAGCAACGTCCACGCGCGCGAGGAATTCCGCCGCAACTCGGTGCTCACGCCCGTCTGTCAGGGAGAGATCCTCGGCTTCGGTGCGAACAGCTATATCCTTGCACTGGAGAGCTTTTTGATATGAACATCGTACTGTGCGGCATGATGGGGGTGGGCAAGTCGAGCGTCGGCATCCGCATTGCCGAGCGTACGGGCAGAATGTGGTATGATACCGACGTCGTCATCACCGACCGCCACGGCAGGATCTCGGACATCTTTGAATTTTACGGCGAGGCGCATTTCCGCGCGCTGGAGACGGAGATCGTGCGCGAGCTGTCCGAACGGGACGATCTGGTCCTGTCTCTTATACACATCTCCGAGCCCACGAGACTAGCGCTCA
>URHP01000029.1 GCA_900547645.1 uncultured Eubacteriales bacterium | reverse complement strand
AGTCTCGTGGGCTCGGAGATGTGTATAAGAGACAGGGTTTTCCGCATACGGGGCAGAAGACGGAATCGTCGGGGATCTCTTTTCCGCAATAGATGCAATACATGTTGAAAGCTCCTTTTTGTTTTCAAATAATATTTTATCACATTCTCATGTTACCGTCAAGACCTTTACGGAAAAAATCGGAAGGGGAATTCGGTTGACAAACCGTCCGTTCGGGTATAATATATTAAAGACACGGGCCTGTTTTGGATTTGATTGCAGGCGGAGTTTGTCGGACGCACGCCGGAGGCTCGGCTCCGTAAAAACGGAACCAAATTTAAATGCTGACAAGACTGAAAGAAGGTCGGCTGTTGCGCGCAGAGCTTCCGCTCGTCGCGTAGCGCTTGCGGCTTAACATCGTTTAAGCTCCGTCCCGTCCCGATTGCCTACGGTCGGGAACGGGGCGTCAATTGAGTAGGGAACCTACTTCGGGGGAACACTTCCGCCCCCGGAGAGGATTTCAGGGAAGTATGCCCAAGGAGCAGGTTGTCTGTGAACTGCCCGCGGGCGAGATCTGATCACAGACTAAGCGTGTAGTGTCCGCAGATAAACCCTGTAAGACCGCGGTTCGATTCCGCGCAGGTCCACCATCAGGCGGACGCCGGGCGGCATCCGCTTTTGTTTTTTCAGTATTTAAGGGGGCAGAGCATGAAAATTTGTCTGATCGGAAATTGCGGGCACACATGGCAGGCGTTTTGCGAGATGAAGGCGCACCCGCAGGCGCAGTTCGCGGGCATCGCACCGGGGAGCGCGGAGGAAGACGCCGCATCGCTGAAGGGCTACGGCCTGAAAATTTACAGTACCTATGCGCAGATGCTGGATGCGGAAAGGCCGGATGTGGCGGTCGTCTCGCCCGTGTTCGGCAGGACGGGCAGCGTGATCATCGATTGCGCGGCGCGCGGGATCGACGTCTTTGCAGAAAAGCCCGTTGCCTCCTCGCAGGAGGAACTTGCGCGCGTGGAGCGTGCGGTCAGGGAGAGCGGCATCCGGTTTTCCGCCATGCATTTTCTCCGTTTTACGCCCTCCTTTTATCACGCGCAAAAGGCGGTCATGGCGGGCGCGGTGGGGCGCGTGCAGCTTGTGACGGCGCAGAAGAGCTATCAGTTCGGCAACCGCCCCGCGTGGTATGCGGACCGCAGCCTGTATCCGGGGACGATCCCCTGGGTGGGCATTCACGCCATCGACTGGATCTCCTTTTTTACGGGAAAACGTTTTCTCTCGGTCAGCGCCCTGCACCGCGGACAGCCCGAAAGGGCGGCGCTGTGTCAGTTTGAATTGGAGGACGGCGTGATCGCCGCGGCAAATCTCGATTATCTGCGTCCGCCGACGGCGCCGACGCACGGGGACGACCGCGTGCGCGTTGCCGGCACGGAGGGCGTGGTCGAGGTGTCTGAGGACGGGTATGTCGTCATCAACCGCGACGGCGTGAATGCGTTTGCGCCGAAGGAGGCGCCCCGGCTCGCCTATGATTTTCTGGAGGGACGCGAGGAACTCGGGCGGGAAGAGGCGTTCATGCTGACGCGCGTGGCGCTCTGTGCAAGGGACGCCGCGGATACGGGGAGACGCGTCGAAATCGGAGAGCAAACGGAGGAACGGGTATGAACGTCGTATTGGTCGGCGCGGGGAGATACGGTCAGTTTTATGCGGACCGCCTGCTTTCCGCCAAGAAGGACGGCGTCCGGTTTGCCGGCGTCGTGGAACAGAATTTTACCGCAAGTCCCGCAAGGCGCAAGCTGGAGGAGGCGGGCGTTCCCGTCTTCCGCAGCATGGAGGAATTTTATGCGCGGGAAGGGGCGGACCTTGCGGTTCTCTGCACGCCGCCCTTTCTGCATGCTGCGCAGAGCGTGTGCGCCCTTTCGCACGGTTCCTGCGTTCTGTGCGAAAAGCCCGCCGCGCCCACCGCTTCGGACGTGGAGCGGATGATCGCCGCGGAGGCGCGCTATGGTAGGTTTATTGCGATCGGCTATCAGTGGTCGTATTCGCAGGCAATGCAGGCGGTCAAGCGCGATCTGCTCGGCGGTCTGTTCGGGAAGCCCGTCCTGCTGAAAACGATGATCAGCTGGCCGCGCGATCTGGCGTATTACGGCAATGCGTGGAGCGGCAGGCTGGAACGGGACGGCGTGCTCATTCTGGATTCGGTGGCGTCGAACGCCTGCGCGCACTTTCTTCATAACATGTTTTTCCTGCTGGGGGAACGCATGGACGAGAGCGCCGCGCCCGTCTCGGCGCAAGTCGAATGTCTGCGCGCAAATGCGATCGAGAGCTACGATACCTGCGCGCTGCGCATGAGGATGCGGGAAGGAGCGACGCTCTATTTCATTGCAACGCATGCGGCAAAGGATGATTTTGCGCCCGGATTCGTCTATGAATTTGAAAATGCCGTGCTGACGTTCTCCGCTTCGGACGGAAAGGGGATCGTGGCGACCTTCCGCGACGGGACGGAAAAACGCTACGGGATCCCGACGGAAGATCTGAAAAAACTGGACGACTGCATTTCGGCAGTCCGGACGGGAACGCGCCCGGTCTGTACGGCAAAGACGGCCCTGCCGCATGCCGCGCTCATCGAAAGCATCTACCGGAAGGCGCCGATCTGCGATTTTCCGCGGGAGATGATCGTACACGCGGAGGGGCGCGTCTATGTGGACGGGCTTTCGGAAAAGCTCCGCGAAGCGTATGCGCGGACGGCACTGCTGTCCGAATGCGGGTACTCCTTTGTAACGAAGACCGATCTGTAAAAAAACCGCCGTCGGCTGCAGCCGGCGGCGGTTTTCCCTGATCGGGAAATTATCTGACTTCATAGGGGTTTTCTTTTCCACCTGCGAACAGGGAAAGGCTCTTCAGGGCGCACTCTACCATGGCGGAGGTGGCTTCTTCGGTGAAGAAGGCATAATGGGAGGTGAAGATGACGTTCGGGAACTGTTTCAGGTAGAACAAATCGCGCTTGTTCACGATGCGCGCGCGCAGGTCGATGTGGACCGCGCCTTCCTCCGATTCGATGGTGTCCAGCCCCGCGCCGCCCAGTTTGCCCGATTCCAGCGCCTCGGTAAGCGCCTGCGTATCGACCAGTCCGCCGCGCGCGGTGTTGACGAGCAGGGCGCCCTGCTTCATCTTCCCGAATACGGAAGCGTCGATCATGTGGCGGTTCTCCTCCGTGAGCGGCATGTGGAGCGAGATAATGTCGCACGTCCGGTAGATGGTTTCAAGGTCGGCGTATTCGGCATGCGGGATGCCGCCTTCGGGAACGTACGGATCGTAGAAGAGGATTTTGCAGCCGAAGCCGGACAGATTGCGGATGACGGTGCGCCCGATCCTGCCCGCGCCGAGGATGCCGATGGTCAGATCGCGCATCTCCTTTCCGCACATGCCGTCGAGGGAAAAGTCGTTGACGAGCGCGCGGCAGACGGAAATTTTCGCCTTGCGCAGCAGCATCAGCATGAGCATGACGGTAAAATCCGCCACGTTGTACGGCTCATAGTGCGCGTTGCTCACGCGGATGCCGCATTTTTTTGCGGCTTTCAGGTCGATATGGTTGAATCCGACCGTGCGGGTGGCAATATATCTGACGCCCCGCTTTGCAAGTTCTTCGATCATGGGTGCGCGCAGGTCGGAAAAACCCAGCGTCGTCACGCCTTCGCAGCCCTGAACGAGGGCGACGTTGGCGGAGGTGAGCTCTTCGGCGACGAGCGTCGCTTCCAGCCCGTAATCGTCCGCCTTGGCAAAGTCTGCCGTTTCGTAATCCTTGGTTTCGAATGAGATGATCTTCATGCGTTGTTTCCTCGGTGATTACTATAGCACGCACGGCAGATTTTGTCAATTGCCTCGGCGCCTGTTGCGCCTTTGAAAAATGCGTTTTTCTTGCGTAAAATCTGAGAAAAATGCAAAATGGGTATTGATTTTTTGCGGATATTCCAGTATAATGTGAATCATGTAAATATCGCAGGAGAAAAAATGATGGAACGCAGGAATACATTGACATTGCAAGAAAAGATCCGCCTTTTAAACGGCAAAGACGCGTGGCATACCGACGATCTGGACGGGAAGCTGCCCTATATCACGATGTCGGACGGACCGGTGGGTCTGCGCACCGAGCGCACGGGAAAGGACGGGAATTCCTATACCGTTCCCGCGGTCGCCTATCCCTCCATTCAGATGCTCGCCAACACCTGGAGCGAGGACTGTGCGCGGACGATGGGCGAATGCCTTGCGGACGACTGCCGCGACCGCGGCGTGGATCTTCTGCTTGCGCCCGGCGTCAACATCAAGCGTCATCCGCTCAACGGCAGAAACTTCGAGTATTTTTCCGAAGATCCGCAGCTTGCGGGAACGCTGGCAAAGGCGTACGTCGAAGGCGTGCAGGGGCAGGGCGTCGGCGTATGCCTCAAGCATTTTTGCTGCAACAATCTGGAATACGACCGCTTGCATCAGACGAGCGACGTGGACGAGCGCACGCTGCGCGAACTGTATTACCGCCCGTTTGAGATCGTCTGCGAAGCAAAGCCCGTCTCCGTCATGTGTTCGTACAACCGCATCAACGGGGTGTACGGCGCGGAATACCGCAAGGGGTTTGCGTTTCTGCGGGAGGAATGCGGCTTTGACGGCGCGGTCGTCTCCGACTGGGGTGCGGTGCGCGACCGTACCGCTTCCGCAAAGGCGGGGCTGGATCTCGAAATGCCGCACGGCGAAGCGGGCATGAAAAAGCTGGACGACGACCTGCGCGCGGGATCGGTCACCGAGGGTGAGATCGACGCCTGCGTCGCGCGCGTGCTCGCGCTCGTGGACCGCGTCAGGGAACTCGGCAAGGGAAAGGAAAACAAGCGTTCGGAGGACGAGCGCATTGCCGCCGCCCGCGACATTGCTGCGGAAGCGGTCGTGCTATTGAAAAACGAGGGCGTACTGCCCCTGAAACAGGGCGCGCGGCTCGCGGTAAACGGCATTTACGGCAAGCCCGATCATACGGACTATCTGTCGGGCGGCGGCTCCGCCAAAGTGGAATGGCTGAAAAATTCATCCGATCTTCCCGCGGCGCTCGCCGCCCGCGGGCACGAGGTCGCCTATGAGCCTGCATTCGGGGTGAGCGTGATCCATTCGTTCAGCCAGAATACCCGCAGCGCCGTACTCAACGCGGCAAAGGCGGACGTGAATATCGTCTGCGTGGGGACGGGCGCGAGAGTGGAATACGAGGAAGGGGATCGGCTGACCATGCGCCTTTCCGAAGTGCAGGAGCGCGCCATCCTCGATACGTCTGCCTGCAATCCGAACACCGTCGTCGTGGTCTTTGCGGGTGCGGCGGTGGATATGTCCGCGTGGGAAGACTGCGTCGCCGCGATCGTCTATGCGGGCTTTCCCGGGATGGGCGGCGCCGAGGCGCTTGCCGACATTCTGACGGGCGCGGTCAATCCGAGCGGCAAACTTTCGGAGAGCTTTCCGTTTGAGGCGGAGGACCTGCCCGCGGTGCGCGCCTACCGCGCGGCGGGCGTCACGCGCTATTCGGAGGGGCTGGACGTCGGCTACCGCTATTTTGATACTTACGGCGTGCCCGTTCTCTATCCCTTCGGGCACGGATTGAGCTATTCGGAATTCGTCTACCGCGATCTGCGTCTTTCCCTCAAGGACGGGAACGTGATCGCAGAATATGTGATCGAGAACGTCTCCGACCGGGACGGGAAGGAGGTCTCGCAGGTCTACGTCGGGGAATACGCGCCCCTCGTATATCGCCCGAAGAAGGAGCTGAAAGCCTTCTCCAAGGACCTTGTAAAGGCGAAAAAATCGGTAAAAGTGCGTGCAGAACTTGATTTCCGCGCGTTTGCATATTGGAATACGGCGCGCGACCGGTGGACGGTCGAGGACGGCGTCTATGAAATTTTTGTCGGCGCGTCCTGCGCGGACGTGCGCCTTCGGGCAAAGATTACCGTCGAGGACGGGCAATTCAAACTGTAAAAAACCGCCGCGCGAGCGGCGGATGGAGGAGAAACGATGGATGAATTTGTGATCGGCAGGATCCGCGTACAGTTCCCCGCAAAGGATATTGTGCGCGTGGAACGCATGAAAAAGGGAAAGTTCTGCGACGAAAACACCTTTTTCGTGCCGGAGCGCTCGCAGCTGGGGGGCTGGAGCGGCGCTGTTTTGACACAGGAGGAGACCTGCGCGCGCATTGCCTTCGGCGAGTTTACGCTCGTCGTGCCCTCGGGCGGCAGATCGCTTGCGGGCGTAAGGCTGGAACGCGCGGGAAAACCCGTCTGGCGGTATAAAAAACTTGCGAACACGGGCGAACTTCCCGCACCCGGAGCGACGCCCGAGGTGTTCGCGCTTTCGGATACGCCGCGCATTTCCCTGCCTGAGGGCGGCTACGCCTACCGCAACCGCAAGAACAGCGGCTACAAGATCGAAGAAAACGTCGAGGACGTCTACCTGCTGCTGTGCGGGAAGAACTGCAAGACGCTGCGCCGCCTTTACGTGACGCTGACGGGGCGGAGCGAGCTGGTGCGTCTCTCTACGCTCGGGCTGTGGGATTCGCGCTGGTATGAATATGACGAGGAGGGCGCCCGCCGGCGCATCCTCGACTATGAAGCGCACGAGGTGCCGCTCGACAATATCGTCATCGATACCGATTGGCGCGCCGCGTCCGACCGCGGCATCGGCTATGACGTCAACACCAGGCTGTTCCCCGACATGAAGCGGTATTTTGATTTCGCGCACGCACACGGAGTGGAGGTCATGTTCAACGACCACCCGGAACCTGTGGAGGGCGCGAAGGACGTGCTCGATCCTGCAGAGGTCCGCTATCGCGAGGAAAAGCTGCAGGGGCTCATGAAGATGGGGTTGGACACCTGGTGGTATGACCGCAATTGGCACACCAAGCTCAAGAGCCCCGTTCCCGAGATCCTTCCCGAAACATTCGGGCTGTATCTGTTTGAGGAGATCACGCGGCATTTCTATCAGAAAAAGGCAAAGAACAAGCAGGCGTTCCGCCGTCCCGTTCTGATGGGGAACGTCAACAACGTCGAAAACGGCGAATATACGGGCGACGGGACGCACAAGATCAACGATTCCGCTTCCCACCGCTATTCCGTGCAGTGGACGGGGGACATTGCGTCCGACTATTCTTCACTCGGGCAGGAGGTCGCAACGCTCGTCAAAGCGGGTGCAAACTGCATTCCCTATCTCAACGCCGACTGCGGCGGGCACACGGGCAATCCCGATAAGCCTACCTATATCCGCTGGATGCAGTTCGGCGCGTTCTCGCCCGTGTACCGTCCGCACTGTACGAAAATCGTCGACCGTTCGCGCGAGCCGTGGGCGTATGACGATGAGACGCTGGAGATCGTGCGGGAATTTATCCGCCTCCGGTACCGTCTGCTCCCGTATCTCTATGCGCTCGCGCACGAGAGCTATGAGGACGGCGTTCCCATGTTCCGCGCACTCGGGTTCGAATATCCCGAGGACAAGCGCGCCTGCCGCGAAACAAGCGAATATCTGATGGGGAAGGAGCTGCTGGCCGCGCCGATCGCGCGCGACGGGGAGTCCTGGTTCCCGCTTCCCAAGTCGTACTATGCGTCTCCCGTCAAGGCGACCTATTATGCGGGCAGGGAGTGCAAGGGCGCGCCGCTGCTTGTCACGCAGTACGACGAGCTTTCCATCTATCTCGAACACACCGCGCCCCATCCCGAAGTGCCCGTCTACGACTTCTCCGCGCGCTTCGAGACGACGCTCTGCTTCCCCTCCGAGGCGGAGCTGGTCATCCTGTCCGACGACGGCGTGACGGTGCGCATCGACGGGAAACAGGTCTATGAGGACACGAAGACGCATGCCGCGCAGCGCGCCTATGTCGGCGTTCTGACGGCGGATACGCCCCACAAAGTCAGCATCGAATATTTCCAGGCAGACGGCGCCGCCTGCATTGCGCTCGGGTACGTCAAACGCGACAGAAGGTTCACGCCCGAAGCGCGCGAAGTCTATCTGCCCAAGGGGAAGTGGATCAACGTCTTTACGGGCAAGGCGTATGCGGGCGGAAGGACGCATTCCGTGCCCTGCCCGCTTGCCCAAATGCCGCTCTTTGTGCGCGGCGGCGCCCTGCTTCCGCTTGCGGCGGACGCAAAAAATACGGCGTCGCAGTCGTGGGAGACGCTCTCCTTCAACTTCTTCCCGTCCGAAGACGCCTTCTGCGAAGGCGCGATCGTCGAAGACGACGGCGAGACGACTGCCTACCGTCTGGGCGAAAAGCGCACCTGCAGCTACTTTGCTCGCTATGACAGGGCGGCCGGCTGTTATGCCGTGTCGTTCGGCGGCGCGGAAGGCGGCTTTGACGGGGCGCGCGCCTGCGAAGAGCGCGAGGTGCTTTTGCGCGTGCATCTTCCCGCAAGCAGGATCTCGCGCATCTGTGCAGACGGGAAAGAGGTGCCGTTTGCCGTCAAAAAGCGCGACGGGACAGCTTTTCCGCTTTCCTTTGAAGGCGCGGCGCCCGATTCGGACGTGGCGGAAGCGCGCATCCGCTTCGCTGTAAGTGAGGGCGCGGAAGTGACGATTTTCTGCAAGTGAATTCCGGCTGCGGCGCGCGTTTTACGGACGCGCGCCGCATATTTTCATGTCGGTTTCACATACTGAAAAAGCATAGAATATCACCGTGCGGGATCGGCTTTTATGCCGCGAAGAAGTACGTCTTTTTTCTTTCAGGTCCGGTTGTCTGCATTTTTTGCACTATAATGTCGAAAGAGCGGGGGTTGTCATCTTTTTCTGTGACATAAAAGGATTGACAGCCGATATGGGACATGATATAATTGAATCATAATTTCCGCATTACATTATATGGGGATTTCGGCAAGGATTGGGAGTGCGCCGAAGATTGCGGAATCATCCTGCTCGGCGTTTGGGTTGGGAGGATCACGGATGAGTCACATGCAACGGGATACGCGGGATGACCCGCCGCCCGCAGAAGATATGACAACAGAACAAGAGGAACGGGCTTCCGGACGGATGCCCGCGGCTGAGCCTGCTTCGGATCCGGAGCAGGCGTCTTTCGTTGGAGAGAAAATTGCATCCGGAACGGACGCAGACAGCGCTGCGGCGCAAGCGGAAACGCCGACCTTTGTCCCGCGCAGAGGATTTGGCTACGGGTGCTACCTGTTCGTCAAACGCACGTTCGATCTTGTGTCGTCCGGGCTGTTTCTCATCGTGTTTTCGTGGCTCTATCTCATTCTGGCAGTCTGCGTCAAGTGCAGCGACGGCGGTCCGGTATTTTATCGCCATAAGCGCGTCGGAAAGGGCGGAAAAGAGATCTATATCCCCAAATTCCGCAGCATGAAAAAGAATGCGGACAAGCTGGAAGACATGCTCACGCCCGAACAGCTGGAACAGTACAGGCGGGAATATAAGATCGACGACGATCCGCGCATTACAAAGCTCGGGAAATTTCTGCGCAAGACTTCGTTGGATGAACTGCCCAATGTCTGGGCGATCTTTACGGGCAAAATTTCCGTGATCGGTCCGCGTCCGCTCATGCGGGAGGAAGTGGACGAAAAGTACGGCGCGGACGCGCGAAAGCTGCTCTCCGTCAAACCCGGCATGATCGGCTGGTGGGCGGCGAACGGCAGAAGCAACTGCACTTACGAGAGCGGCGAGCGGCAGAAGCTCGAACTCTATTACGTCGATCATTGTTCGATCGGGCTGGACCTTAAAATTATTTTCAAGACGATCGTCGGCGTGTTCAAACGCACGGGCGCAAAGTAACATCATGAAAATCCTTCAGATCAGTAACTATTTTTATCCGCATATCGGCGGGGTGGAACAGGTCGCGCGCGACTGCGCCGCCGCACTCTCTGCTTCCGGCGCGGAACAGAAAGTTTTTTGCTTCAATCATGAGAAAGGAGACAATGCCGACAGCGTAGACGGCGTGGAGATCGTCCGCGCGGGATGTTTCGCTAAGGTGGCTTCGCAGTCGCTCTCCTTTTCATACGGAAAACTGCTGAAAAAGACGTTTCGGGAATTTCAGCCCGATCTCGTAATTTTCCATTTCCCCAATCCGTTTGGCGCGCATTATCTGAAAAAGCTGCTGAAGAGGTATCCTGCCTGCAGGCTGGTGGTCTGGTGGCATCTCGATATCACGCGGCAGAAACTGCTCGGGAAATTGTTCGAAGGGCAGACAAAGTGGCTGCTGCGCCGCGCGGCGAAAGTGGTCGCCACAAGTCCCAATTATATCGACGGCAGCGCGCACCTTTCGTCCGTACGGGAAAAATGCACCGTCATTCCCTGTTGTGCGAACGATGAGCGCATCGGCGCGGATGATGCGGTGCTGGCGCGCGCCCGATCGATCCGCAGGGAACATGAGGGGAAAACCATCTGTTTTGCGATGGGGCGGCATGTCCCCTATAAGGGGATGGAATATCTGGTGCGTGCCGCTAAAATGCTGGACGAGGGGATCGTTGTCGCGATCGGCGGGACCGGACCGCTGACGGAGCAGCTCAAAGAGCTCGCAAAAGGGGACGGAAAGGTCTGTTTCCTCGGGCGGATCCCGGATGACGAACTCAGGGCATGGCTTGCGGCATGCGATATTTTCTGTTTCCCTTCGATCACGAAGAACGAGGCGTTCGGGATCGCGCTGGCGGAGGCAATGGCATTCGGAAAGCCTGCCGTGACGTTCACGATCGAGGGATCGGGCGTCAACTATGTCTCTTTGGACGGCGTGACGGGCATTGAGTGCCCGAACCGCGACGTCGGAGCGTACGCCGCGGCGATCCGCCGCCTTGCAGAGGACGACGCGCTGCGCGCGCGCATGGGCGCGGCGGCAAAGGCGCGCGCGGAAGAAAATTTTACGTATGAACGGTTTGCAGACAACGTAAACCGTATGATCGCGGAGCTATAACGCATGGAAAAAGTTTACGGAATCATCATGGCGGGCGGCGGCGGAACGCGCTTCTGGCCGCTTTCGCGCAAGGGAACGCCCAAACAGCTTTTGAATCTGAGCGGCAAAGAGATCATGGTCAACGAAGCGATCGACCGCCTGACGAAAGTCGCCGCGTATGAAGATATTTATATCGTCACAAACTGCGAACAGGCGGACAAGATGCGGGAAGTGACGCAGGGGCGCGTCGGGGAAGAGCGCATTCTCTCCGAACCGTGTGCGCGCAATACTGCTGCATGCATCGGCTACGCCGCTTTGAAGATCGTTCATGACCGCGGGGACGGGATCCTTGTCATTACGCCTTCGGACGCGTATATCAAGGATGAAGAGGCGTTCGGCGGCATTCTTCAGACGGCGGTCAGCGCTGCGGCGGATACGAACAAGCTCGTCACCATCGGCATTACGCCCACATTCCCCGCGACAGGGTACGGGTATATCCGCTATCGGGAGACGGAAAACGCTGTCAAGCCCGTCCTGAAATTTGTGGAAAAACCCACCCGTAAAAAGGCGGAGGAGTATCTGAACAGCGGCTGTTATGTCTGGAACAGCGGCATGTTTGTCTGGAAGGCTTCCGTTATTTTAAAAAAATTCAAGCGCCTGCTGCCCGAACTCTATGCGCAGCTGACCAAGATCTCCGCTTCGTTCGGGAAAAAAGAGGAACAGCGCGTATTGGAAGAGGTCTATCCCGAACTGCCCTCCGTTTCCATCGATTACGGCATCATGGAGCGCAGCAAGGATATTCTCGTCGTGCCCGGAGAATTCGGCTGGAATGACGTCGGCAGCTGGGATATGCTCGGCGCGCTCCATCCGCAGGACGAGAGCGGGAACGTGGTCGTCGGCAATGCCGTCAATGTGGATACCAAAAATACCGTTATCTATTCGAGCGGCAAAATGATCGCCGCCGTGGACGTGACCGATCTCATCATCGTGGAGACGCCCGACGCGATTTTGGTATGCCCCAAATCCAAGGCGCAGGACGTCAAAAAGATCGTGGAAGAACTCAAGGCGGAAGGGAAGGAGGACCTGCTGTGAACGACTGGCTTTCCGAATGGAGCAGATGGTGTTCCGATCCCGTCTTTGACGGGCAGACGCGCGCCGAAGCGGCGGCGATGTCCGATGCGGAGAAAAAGGACGCGTTTTACCGCGAACTTTCCTTCGGAACGGGCGGGCTGCGCGGCGTCATCGGTGCAGGGACCAACCGCATGAACGTCTATACCGTCGGTAAGGCGACGCAGGGGCTTGCCGATTTCATCCGTACGCAGACGGCGGATGGAAGCGTCGTCATCGCCTATGACAGCAGAAGAATGTCCCGGGAATTTGCGCTCGATTCCGCATGTATCCTTGCGGCGAACGGCGTAAAGGCGTATCTGTTTGATGCGCTGCGCCCGACGCCCGAGCTTTCCTTTGCGGTGCGCTATCTTCGCGCTACGGCGGGGATCGTCATTACGGCGAGCCACAATCCCCCCGCATACAACGGATATAAAGTCTATTGGAGCGACGGCGGACAGATCGTCCCGCCCTACGACGGGTGGATCATCTCCGCCATCGGCGCGGTCGCCGACTATTCGGCGATCAGGCGCGTCTCTCCCGAAGAGGCGGCGGCGCGCGGTCTGCTCACCGTCATCGGCAAAGAGGTGGACGACGCCTATACGCAGGAGCTGAAAAACCTTGTTCTGCGTCCCGCGCTCGTGCGGGAGATGGGGAAGAAGCTGAAGATCGTCTATACGCCCCTGCACGGTACGGGGAACGTCCCCGTGCGGCGCGTTCTCAAAGAACTCGGCTTCGAGCACGTCTTTGTCGTCCCCGAACAGGAAAAACCGGACGGAAATTTCCCCACGGTGGAGTATCCCAATCCCGAGGACAAGCGCGCGTTTGCGTTGGCGCTCGCGCTTGCGGAGCGCGAGCATGCCGATCTGGTGCTTGCCACCGATCCGGATGCGGACAGGCTGGGCGTCTATTGCCGGACGAAGGAGGGGAAATACGTCTCCTTTACGGGCAACATGAGCGGTCTGCTCATTGCGGAATATGAACTTTCTTCCCGCAGGGAGGCGGGGCTGCTGCCGGAGCGCCCTTCGGACGGCGCGCTCGTCACCACCGTCGTGTCCTCGGACATGGCGCATCCCGTGGCGGAAGCATACGGCCTGAGCGTGATCGAGACGCTGACGGGATTCAAATACATCGGCGAACAGATCAAATTGTTTGAAGCGGCGCGCGCCGCAAACGGCGGAAAGGCGGACGGCGCGAAGGGCGCATACGTCTACGAATTCGGATTTGAGGAGAGCTACGGCTGTCTTGTCGGCACGTACGCGCGCGACAAGGACGCCGTGATGGCGGTCGTTGCCTTGTGCGAGGCGGCTGCCTATTATGCAAGCCGCGGCGAGACGCTCTGGGACGCGATGCTCGCTATGTATGAACGGTACGGCTATTATGCGGAAGACCTTGCAAGTCTCACCCTGCAGGGGGCGGACGGCGCGGAGAAGATCGCGCGCATGATGAGCAGCCTGCGCGAACACCCGGCGGAACGTGTGGGGGCGCGGCGCGTTCTCGCGCTGCGCGATTACGCGTGCGGGATCCGGTACGATCTTGCGGCAAAGACGCAGGCGCCAACGGGACTTCCGAAGAGCAACGTTCTGTATTTTGAGTTGGAGGACGGCGCATGGTGCTGTGTGCGTCCTTCGGGAACGGAGCCGAAGATCAAGTTTTACTTCGGTGTAAAGGGCGCGTCCCTTGCGGATGCGCATGCGCAGCTGGATACGCTCAAGCGGGATTTTTTGCAGATTTTTACAGAGGAATGATATGGCACAGAACGAGATGATCAAGCTCATCCCCGTGTTCAAAGATTATATCTGGGGCGGGACGAAGATCCGCGACCTTCTCAAAAAAGATACGGGAGAGATGGAGCACGTTGCCGAGAGCTGGGAGTTTTCCACCCATCCCGACGGACAGAGCGTGATCGCCAACGGAAAGTACGCCGGAAAGACGCTTTCGGAATATTTTTCCAGCATCGGCTGGAAGCGGGCAGGCGCATACGGTGAAGAGCATAAGTGCCTTCCGTTTATGGTCAAATTTATCGACGCGCGCGAAAATCTTTCCATTCAGGTGCATCCGACGGAGGCGTATGCGCACCGCCATGAAAACGATAACGGCAAGAATGAAATGTGGTATATCGTGGACGCGGAAGAGGATGCGTTCATCTATGTCGGCTTTAACCGCGATACAAACCGGAAAGAGGTGTCGCGGCGCGTCAAGGAGAAGTCGATCGAGGAGATCCTCAACAAGATCCCCGTCCGGAAGGGGGATTCCTTCTTTATTCCCGCCGGGACCGTCCATGCGATCGGCGCGGGCTGTCTGATCTGCGAGATCCAGCAGACTTCCAACATCACCTATCGGCTGTATGACTACGGCAGGTTGGGCGCCGACGGAAAACCGCGCGAGCTGAACTTGAAAAAGGCGCTCGACGTGCTCAATTACCGCAAAATGGAAATTGAAAAAGATGAGGAGAGCGGTCTGTACCATATCGGCGCGACTTCCAAAAAGACGCTCGCCAAAACCAATTGGTTTACCGTGACGAAGTACGAGGTAGACGGCGATCTGAAGATCACTTCCATGCGTTCGCCGTACACGCAGTATAAAGTTCTGATCGTGGTGGACGGCGAAGGCGAGATCGAACGGCAGGAGGGGCTGGAACGTTCCGCGGTCGGCTATACGTGGCTGCTCAAGCAGCAGGCGCCGCTCCATATTCACGGCCACTGCTCGCTTTTGGTCGTCAATTTGTAGGGTAAGTATTATGAAATTTGTTATCAATGGAAGATTTTATAATCAATCCATGACAGGTGTTCAAAGATATGCTACAGAAATAGTCGCACATTTAGATTTAATTTGCGGAAATTTAAATATTGAGATAGCTGTGCCAATTGGGACAAAGATACCTTCGTTTCAGAATATAAAGGTTGTTATTCTTGGAAAGCATGAAGGATTAGTCTGGGAACAGATTGATTTTTCCAGATATGTTAAAAAACAGAATGCCGTTTCATTAAATCTATGTAATTCGGCACCACTCTTTGGAAAAAAAATCGTTTGCATTCATGATGTTAAAATTAAAGCACATCCAGAATTTTTCAGTTGGAAATTCCGTAAATGGTATTCAATATTGTTTCGAAATATAACAAAGAGGGCAATAGCAGTTATTACTGTTTCGGAATTTTCTAAGGACGAAATTATAAAATATTATCATTGTGATGCATCTAAAATTAATGTAATTTATAACGCGTGGCAGCATTATGCAAATATTCCAACGTCTTTGGAAGCAGTAAAAAAATTCCGATTAGAAAAAGGAAAATATATTTTTGCTTTGGGAAGTTTGGAACCAAATAAGAATTTAAAATGGATTTTTGAAGTTGCAAAAAGAAATCCATCTGAAAAATTTGCAATAGGTGGAGGAATTAATACAAAAATATTTTCTAAGAGACATTTGTCAATTCCTTCCAATGTAGTTTTATTGGGATATTTGCAAGATACTGAGGCAAAAAGTTTGATGGAAAATTGCAAATATTTTGTATTTCCCTCTTTTTATGAAGGATTCGGGATTCCGCCTATGGAAGCAATGGTTGCCGGTGCGGAAAATATTATTGTTTCTGATATTCCTGTAATGCATGAAATATTTAAAAATTCTGTAATTTATATTGATCCTTATCAATATGACTATTTAATAAAACAGAATATTTCGCATAAATCTGATTTTCAAGATACGCTTGCAATGTTTTCATGGGAGCAATCTGCGGAAAAAATGTATTCACTATTGCATAAAGTTTCAAATATGGGATAAAGTATGTTAGTTGTAAAACGCAGGGCTTAGTATATGGAAATTACAATATTTACTATAATTGTGTTAATATTGTCTCTTGTCTTTGTTCTACAAAGACGAGTAGATTATTTTTTGTATGCGTCAATTTTTTTCTCAGGATATACAGGAACAAGTGTTTTAAATATTTACGGCTTTTCTTTGCAACCTTCATTTTATTTTGTTATAATTTATTTATTGATACGTTTGTTTAGCGGTAAAAAGTTTTCTTATCGTTTGTTTGGACTTGCAGGAGTGTTTTTTGTTTATTGCGCAATAAGTACGGTTTTCCCGCTTTTTATAAACAATCCGAGCTTAATGATCATGAATCAAGAGGGATTCTACACTCCGGTGAAATGGTCGCTTTCAAATTATACTCAGTTGTTTTATTTGTTGTTTGATTTGCTGTTTTTAAATGAATTATTTGTTTTTAGCAAGCAAACAAATGCCAAAATAAGGATGGTTAATTCTTTCAAATATGGTTTAATAAGCGTGGAGTTGATATGTTTATATCAGATAGTTGCCTTCACTTTTGATTTTCCGTTTGATATGTTATTTAGGCAAAGTGTCCATGGAAATATACAGGGGACACGGTTATACGGCCCTTGCATTGAGGCTTCGATGCTCTGTTATTATTTAATCCCTGCTATGATTATCGTTTTTCAGAATCGAAAAAACCTTTGGGATTATTTAATATTAGTCGTAGCATTAATCATTGGATTCTTGACCGAGTCCTCTACTTTTTTGGTCGGAACTGTCTGTTTATGTATTTATATGGTTCCGGTATTTATTCGTTTTTTAACGAATGTACATCCTTTAAAAGTGTGGAGAAATGTTATAGTAGGTTGTTGTCTTGCTGTTATAGCCATTGTAGCTTTGTCGGATAAAATCAACGAGAGCATTGTCTCTTTGATGGAAAAGTTGCAGTTAAACAGTTTTTCCGGGCAAGAGAGGTATGAATCATTCCGTCAAATGGCAATTGTTGGTTTGCAGTACCCGTTTGGAGTAGGGTTTGGAACTAGTCGCAGTAAAGATTTGTTATCTACATGGTTGTGTAATATCGGTCTTATCGGTATAATAATATTTCTCGTATTTACGGTTCAGATTGTATATCGTTCAGTAAAGGGAGGGGGCGTTCGGTTTGCTTTACCGTATGTTACCGTTTTGTTATTGATGTTTTTGTCTGTTCCGGAACCATATAATTTATTTATTTGGTACTTTATTTTTTATGCTGTTACAATGGAAAAATGGCCGAAAAAATGTTTGGTTTCATCTGAAAATAAAATTTTAAAAGAAAAAAAAGTTGATTTAAAAATGGGAGCAAATATATGATTCCTAAGATAATTCACTATTGCTGGATTGGTTCGTCTACTATGCCGGCAACATTCCAGCAGTATATTGCACATTGGAAAGAGGTTATGCCGGATTGGCAATTTATGGAATGGAATGATTCAAACATCAAAGAATTAATTACAGATGAAAAATGGACTTCGATGATCGAATGGGGATATAAAGATAAAAAGCATTTTGGACTTTTGTCTGATTTAGTTAGATATACTGCTTTGGTTCGATTTGGAGGCTTCTATGTTGATACTGATGTGGAAATATTTAAGCCTTTTGATATTTTTTTAAATTATAAAAATGTTTTTGGCTATATATTTGATGCGTTGATCGGGACGGCCATCATAGGCGCAGAACAGGGAAGTCCTATATATCAGGATTTGCTTAACTATATTTATCAAATGTTTGAAAATGAACATAGGCTTACAGTAAGCAATGTTTATGTGACAAAGTATATTTGTGATCATGTTAAAGGGTTTTTATTGAACGGTAGGAATAAGTTTTATAACGATCTTATTATTTTTACAAAAGACACGTTTGAAAGATATTCATCAAACAAAAATACAGGTTATTCTTGGCATCATTGCGATGGTTCATGGCGCGACAAACGCGGGGGGGGGATGGATAAAAAGATTTGCAAAATTGATTTTGGGAAAGCGGTTATATTATTGGATTGTGCATAAACTGTCTCTTAT
>URHP01000028.1 GCA_900547645.1 uncultured Eubacteriales bacterium | reverse complement strand
AGGCTATTCGTCGGCAGCGTCAGATGTGTATAAGAGACAGGGGATGTAAAGGTGCATTCGGTGCACGTGCTCAACACGCAGTTCGAGCCGCAGCTCTACGCGGAGCATCCGCGCGTAAAGGCGGACGCGTACGATTGGCTGAAAAAGGCGATGGCGTCCGCGCGCAATCTGGGCGCGCGCAACTATACCTTTCACGGCATTGCGCGCATCAAGCGCACCTTCCGTGAAAATCTGCCCCGTTCCGCCGCCGAAACGGCGAATATTTTTTCCGTATGCAGGGAGTACGGCGTGCGGCTGTGCTACGAGAACGTGGAATGGGCGCTGTATAACCGCCCCGGCGTGTTCACGGAGCTGAAAAAGGCGTGCCCCGGACTGGGGGGCGTGCTGGACATCAAACAGGCGCGCATTTCCGGTTACGACTGGCGCGAATACCTTGCGGAGATGGGGGAAGACCTTGTCACCGTGCATGTGAGCGACGTGGACGCCGCGGGGAAAATGTGCCTCCCGGGGAAGGGAGTGTTCCCGTTCGGGGAGTTGTTCGAACGGCTGCGCGATCTTGGCTTTTACGGCGCGGTGCTCATTGAAAATTATTCGCGCGACTATGAAAAACCCGAAGAGCTCCGCGCATCCTATGAATATCTTTGCGAACTTTCCGCGCGGATCCGCTGAAATTTTTTTTGTGCGGCGGGGCGAAAAAAATTGACAAGTCTTTCCTGTTTTGCTATAATATCCGAGCATGTAAATGCAAGTAAGTGCTGCGGCGAAGGAGGGTTGAATATGTCCACGATCAGAGTCGGAGAAAACGAGAATCTCGAAAGTGCGCTTCGCCGTTTCAAGAGAAAGTGCTCCCGCGACGGCATCATCGGAGATCTCCGCAAGAAGGAGTTCTACGAGAAGCCTTCCGTGAAGAAGCGCAAGAAGGCGGAAGCCGCCCGCAAAAGAAGCAGAAACTGAGAAACAAAAGATCCGTAACGGTTGCGTTACGGATTTTTTCTTGCAATTTTTGAATTTTCATGTCGAAACGGGAGTGATCGGGTAGAATTATGGAACGTACGCTCAAGATGCTTGCAAAAGAAGCGAAGGCGCGCATGAAGCGGGGATTCTGGGAGCGGTGCGGGCAGGAACTGGACGCCTGCCGCCGCGATGCCCGCGCGCAGGGCATCAGCGAGAGCAAGATGGAGCGCTATTTCGTCGGGAAAGTGACGGATGCCATCCGCGGGGAAACGCCCGACGCGTTCTATCTCAAGGTCAAAAAATTGCTTTTGGAAGAGGGCGAAGTCTCGGACGCGATCGGAAGGCTCACGGACAAGGAGTACTATGCCACGCTCTCGTATGAAGAGAAGCAGCGCTACAATCTGGAACTCTCCGAAAAATATCTCGAAGCGCTCAAACGCTTCCGCCGGGAATGCATCTTTGAAAGGACAGGTCCTTGATCTGCGCAGCCCCGCCGGCTTCCGGCCGGCGGGGCTGCAATCGTATTATGAACGACCGGCAAGCGCCGATTCCTTTGCGCTGCGGCGCGCCGCCGCCATGGGCAGCTGAACGAGCAGCGCGACGATCGCACCGCAGAAAAATCCCGTTCCGTGCCCGAGATTGTGCAGAAGGTCGTACGGGTAGGGCTTAAACGAGACGGTCGCGGTGCCTCCGCTGAAACACATGGCAAGGTAAATGAGCGCAAGCACGATGCCGCCGAAGATGAGATCGGTTTTGTTGCGCCGCGATTTTGTGAACGAGAACAGGTAGTCGATGGCGATATAGGCGTACAGCGCGTAGTTGGCACCCGAAAAACCGCGGAAGTATCCGTATGCCGCTGTACAGACACAGCCTTGTAGTATGGCAATGGACAGAACAAGTCCCAAAAGGCCGAGGCTGCCCGTCTTTCGCTCCGATACAGCCCCGCCACAAAAAAGCAGAGCATATTCAGCAGAACGTGCTGCCATGTGCCGTGGGAGAAATTGTTGAGGAAACACCGCCAGATGCGTTGGAAGTCAAAGGAGCGTTCCCAGCGTACGGAACCGTTCCCGAACGCAGAAGTCCATGAATTTCCCAAACAGGCATACAGTGCAATGTTTGTCACAACAACGGCGACGGTGGCGATATAAAAGTAGTTGCGGGAATACCATGCAAGCTGCTTTTTCGGACTGTCAATGAATTTCATGTTCTCTCCTTGTTTGATCTGTATTCATTATAGCATGCGTCGCGCGTGTCTGCAAGGGGGCGGCATGTTTTCGGCTGCGCTTTTTTGCGTCCCGTCTCCGCCGAAAAGTTGTCTTTTGGCGCCGCGTGTGATATAATGTACGAGATATGGAAGAACTCGAACAGCTCAACGAAGAACAGCGCGCGCCCGTACTCGATACCGAGGGCGCGGTTTTGGTGCTTGCAGGTGCGGGCAGCGGCAAGACGCGCGTCCTTACGTCCCGCATCGCGCATCTTGTCACGGAACTCGGCGTTCCGCCGGAAAATATCCTCGCCATCACATTCACCAACAAGGCGGCGCGGGAGATGCGCGAACGTCTCGACGCCATGACGGACGTCTCTCGCATGTGGGTGTGCACCATCCACTCCATGTGTGTCAAAATTTTAAGAATGTTTGCGGAGCGCAGAGGGCTTTCGCCGAACTTTTCCATCTACTCCGAGCAGGAGCGCTCCGCCGTTGTCAAACAGGCGTTCAAGGAATGCGGCTATGAGGATGAGGACGGGAAGCTGCTGAAGTCGGTCAAATGGCATATCTCCAACGCCAAAATGATGGGGCTTTCGCCCGCCGAATATGCGCAGCGCTGCGGACGCGAGAGCAATGCGGAGGCGGCTGTCAGAGTGTATGAAAAGTACGCCGCGCATCTGAAGGCATACAACGCGCTCGATTTCGACGATCTTCTGACCGAGGCGCTCGCCCTTCTGAAGGAGGACGCCGAGGCGCTCTCCTACCTTGCGGGCAGGTTCCGCTACGTCCACGTAGACGAATTTCAGGATACCAACGCCGTACAGTTCGAGATCGTCAAATGCCTTGCGTCCGTGCACGGGAACCTCTTCGTCGTCGGCGACGACGATCAGTCCATCTACGGCTGGCGGGGCGCGAAGATCGAAAATATCCTCGGATTCGAACGGGTATATCCCGATGCAAAGGTGTACAAACTTCAGCAGAACTACCGTTCCACCAAGGCGATCCTGTCGCTTGCGAACGCGTCGATCGCGCACAATGCGCGCAGAAAGGGGAAGACGCTGCGCACGGATAACCCCGAAGGGGAAAAACCCGTCTATTACGAGGCGGAGGACGAGACGGGGGAAGCGCTCTACTGCGCCCGCATCATCGCGTCCATGCGCGCGCAGGGATACCGTCTCTCCGATTTTGCCGTGCTCATGCGCATCAACGCGCTTACCCGCTCGTACGAGCAGGAGTTCACCAAGTACGGCATTCCCTATAAGGTGTTCGGGGGCTTCAAGTTCTTCGAACGCAAGGAGATCAAGGACATCCTCGCCTATCTGCGCGTGGCGGGCAATCCCTTCGATTCGGAGGCGGTGGCGCGCATCATCAATGTTCCGCGCCGCGGCATCGGCGAAAAGACGGTGCAGGCGCTCTTCGATTATGCCGAGCGCGAGGACGTCTCCCTTTACGACGCCGTGCTCGACTGCGATCTGCTTCCCGTGAACGGCGGCGCCAAGGAAAAGCTGCGCGCGTTCGGGAAATATCTCAAGGGGCTGGTGCTTGACGCGCAGGTCCTGCCCGTAGACGCCTTCGTGCATGCGATGGTGGATTCTTCGGGGATGGTGGGGCAGTATGCCGACAATTCGGACGAGTCCGTCACCAAGCGCGCCAATATCGACGAATTTCTCAATTCGGTGGACGAATTCGTGCGCATGAATCCGGAAGCTTCGCTCTCCGATTATTTGCAGCAGATCACGCTCTATTCGGATACCGATGAGATGGACGACGGCGACTATGTGACCATCGCCACCATCCACGCCGTCAAGGGGCTGGAATTTCCGTGCGTGTTTGTCGTGGGACTGGAGGAGAACGTCATGCCCACTTCGCGCGCGAACGACGATCCCGCGGCGCTCGAGGAAGAGCGGCGGCTCATGTACGTCGCCATCACGCGGGCAAAGGAGCGGCTGTGGCTGACGCGTTCGAAGAGCCGTTATCTTTACGGACACCGCGAAGCGACCGTCCGTTCCAAGTTTGTCAACGAGCTGGAGGGCGAACTCGGGATCCCCGCGGCGAGCGTCTTTCCGCGCTATTCGGGCGATTATTATCGTTCCGGCGGCTACGAGGGCGGGATTTCGCGCGGGGTTGGCGGACGGAACGGCTTTGGTGGCTACGGCGCGCGCAGCTATGCGCGGGGCGGCGCTTACGGCGGACAGCGGGAGCGCGACGAGGGTTTCCGCACCTATGGCGCGGGCGGCGCGCCGGCGCCCGCTTCCCGTGCGCAGTCTTCTGCGCCCGTTCGCTTCGGCAATGCGGGCGCTTCCGCGCCGCAGCAGCCGCGCAAGGATACGTCCGGGTTTGCGGTCGGCGTGCGCGTGCGGCATGCCCGCTTCGGCGACGGCGTGGTCACGGCAATGCGCGGCACGGGCGGAAACGTCATCATCACGGTTCGCTTCGATAAGGCGGGCAACAAAGATCTTGCCGCCGCGCTGGCGCCGCTTACCATTCTGTAAGAACATTGTTTTGATAAGGGGAAAAACAGATGATCGGCGGAAAAATATTTGACGTTGCGGTCGTGGGCGGCGGAACAGCGGGCTGCGCCGCAGCGGTTTCTGCTGCCCGGGCGGGGCTGCGTACGATCCTTTTGGAACGCAGTGCAATCCTGGGCGGTCTGGCGACAAACGGGCTTGTCAATTGGTGGGAACCCATGTGTGACGGCATGGGCGTGCAACTGATCGGCGGGATCGCCGAAGAGATGCTGCAGCGTGCTTTGGCATATGGCGGAGGCAGTGTTCCGGCATGTTGGCGGCAAGGTGTTCCCGATGCGGTGCGCCGCCGTGAAAGCGCCGGCCCGAAAGAAAAGGGCAGATACGTCAGCTGGTTTTCTCCCACGCGGCTTGCGGTCGTTCTGCTTGCGTGGCTGAAGGAAGAGGGCGTGGAGGTCGTATTGGACGCGCTTCTCACCGATGTGCGTGTGCGGAACGGCTGCGTCAGTTCGCTCCTCTTTGCCACGCAGAGCGGCATGGAAACGGTTCGGGCAAAGCGCTACATCGATGCCACGGGATCGTGCGAAATTTTCTTCCGCGGCGGGTTTCCTACGTGTGAAGGACGCAACGCGCTCTCCTATGTCGTACATGTGGCGGACGGCCGGTCTCTGCGCAAGTGGCATTATATCGGTGATGCGGCGCCATGGAACGCTCCCGATAAGAGCGGTTTTGTAGCGGGAACAACGCGTGAAGAGGTCAACCGGATCCTGCAGAACGGACAGCTCAGGTTATATGAGGAAATTGCCGCAGGGAAGCTGACGGGCGAAGTGGTGGCGCTTCCCGCAATGCCGCAGTTCCGTACGATCCGCCGCATAGAGGGTGCGTACACTCTGACAGGCGCGGATGCAAACAGGCACTTTGCGGACAGCCTGTGCGTGGGCGGAGATTTTGAACGGCGCGGAGTATGGTACGAGATCCCGTATCGTAGCTTTTATCTGCGTGACGCCGGAAACGCCGTCGCCGCGGGAAGGGTGATCTCCGCTACGGGCGCGGCATGGGGTGCCGTACGTGTCATCCCCTTTGCTGCTTTAACGGGGGAAGTGAGCGCGCTCATCGCTGCGCTTTCTCTGCAAAGCGGGGCGGACGTCGGCGCGCTGGATGCGGAAAAACTGCGCGCGGCAGTGCATCGGCGCGGACTTCTCACGTGCGGGACAGACGGCGGGAGTACGCCTGCGTAAGTGCTTTACGGCGGGCGTTGCGTTGATTTTACATATTGTTGGTTGCACGGAGTGATTTATGGACAGAATGCGTTATCTGGTGGATACGCTCAACAAGTGGGCGTACGAATATTATGTGCAGGACGCGCCCAGCGTGTCGGACAGGGAGTATGACGCGCTCTACGACGAGCTGAAGGAGCTGGAGCGGGAGACGGGCGTGCGTTTGCCCGATTCGCCTACGCGGCGCGTGGGCGGCGAGCCCATCAAGGCGTTTGCGCGCCATGCGCATATCGCGCCCCTCTTTTCTCTGGATAAGGCGGTCACGGAGGACGAGCTTGCGGCGTTCATCACGCGTGTGCAGAAGGTCGATCCCGCGGCAAAGTTTACCGTGGAGTATAAGTTCGACGGGCTGACCATGTGCCTGACCTATGCGGAAGGGCGGTTTGTGCGCGCGACCACGCGCGGAAACGGCAGGGAGGGGGAGGACGTCACGGCGCAGGCGCTCACCGTGCGCAGTTTTCCGCTCGCCATTCCCTACCGCGGGACGCTGGAAGTGCGGGGGGAGGCGATCATCCGCCTGCCCGTGCTCGAAGAATACAACCGCGCGCATCCCGACGAGCCGCTCAAGAACGCGCGCAACGCCGCGGCGGGGGCGATCCGCAATCTCGATCCCAAGGTCACGGCGTCCCGCCGTCCCGAGATCATCTTCTATGACATCAATTATATGAGCGACGAGCCGGTCTCCTCGCAGCAGCAGGCGGTCGCGCTGCTCCGGAAGTGGGGCTTTCAGACCTTCCCGTTCCTGCGCGTCTGTTCTTCGTTCGAAGAGGTGCGCGCTGCCGTGGACGAGATCGAAGTGGGCAGAAAATCGCTGGACGTGCTCACGGACGGCGCCGTCATCAAGACGGACGCCGAGGATATTCGCCGCCGGATGGGGTACACCGACAAATTCCCGCGCTGGGCGATCGCCTACAAATTTGAAGCGGAGGAAGCGGAAGCGACCGTTGAACGGGTGGTCTGGCAGGTGGGGCGCACGGGCAAGCTGACGCCGCTCGCCTTCATCACGCCCGTCGAACTTGCGGGCGCGACGGTGCGCCGCGCAACGCTCAACAATTACGGCGATCTGACGCGCAAGGACGTAAAGGTGGGTTCCCGCGTGCTCGTGCGCCGCTCCAACGAGGTCATTCCCGAAATCCTGGGCGCCGTTGCCCATGCGCAGGGGAGCGTACCCGTCGAAAAGCCGCTCGTCTGTCCTGCGTGCGGCGCGCCCGTTGCGGAAGTGGGGGCGAACCTGTTCTGTTCCAACCGCGAATGCCCGCCCCGCATCGTGCAGAAGCTCACCCATTACTGTTCCAAAAACGCGGCGGACGTGGAGGGCATGTCCGAAGCGACGCTCACCGTGCTCTATGAAAAGCGGGGCGTGCGGCGGTTTTCCGACCTGTACGCCCTCACCGCACAGAGCTTCGAAGGATTGGACGGATTCAAGGAAAAGAAGATCGGCAACCTGCTTTCGGCGATCGACGCAAGCCGCCGCCTGCCCCTCGAGCGGTTTTTGTACGCCATCGGGATCGAGGGCATCGGCAGAGTCGCCGCGCGCGATCTTGCGGCGTTCGGCAGCGTGGAGGCGGTCGCCGCGCTCACCTTCGAGGAGCTGATCGCACTTGAAAACATCGGCGACGTCACGGCAAATTCCATTCTGCACTATTTTGCGGACGAGGAAAACCGCGCGGAGCTGGAGCGTCTGAAGGCGGCGGGCGTTCAGCCGACGGCGGGAACGCGGAGCGCGGAAGGGGTGTTTGCGGGCGAAAACGTCGTGCTCACGGGGGGGCTTGCCTCCATGTCCCGCCCCGAGGCGCAAAAAAAGATCGAAGCCCTCGGCGGGACGGCGCAGTCCTCCGTCACGCGCAAGACCACGCTCGTGGTCGCGGGGACGGACGCGGGCAGCAAATTGCAGAAGGCGCTTGCCCTCGGCATCCGCGTCATCGATGAAGCGCAGTTCCTCGCCATGCTCGGGGAAGAAACATAAGGGCGTCGCCCTCCGTACGGATCATGTGCCGACGGAGGGCGTTTTTTGTCGAAATTTGTATTTTTTCGCCTTCTCGACATTTTTGTACAAAAATAGAAGAATTTCGTAAATAATTCTTTGAATTTTGTACAAAAATGACTTTACAAATCCGATTTTGTGTTTTATAATGCGTTTACGAAATTAAAACGGAGGCGGAAATATGAAAAAAGTCTTGATTCTGGAGAGCAACGAGACGTTCGCCAAGGAGCTCTCCGAACACTTCGGGCAGGAAGGTTACACCGTGTGCGGCGTAACGGGAGACGGCGAAGAGGGGTTCGTCATGCTCGAAAAGAACGCGCCGAACGTCGTCGTGGTCAGCCTGCTGCTGACGGGCGCGGACGGGTTCACGGTGATGGAGCGCGCAAAGAAGGCGGGCATAAAGACGGATTTTGTCGTGCTCGGGAACTTTGCGGATGACAAGATCATCAACCGTGCCATCGCATTGGGCGCGCGGTACTACCTCATGAAGCCCGTGTCGGCGCAGATCGTGGAGGAGCGCGTTGCGGAGATCGCGTCGGATACGGACGCGCCCGTGCGGGAAAAGTTCGAGCGGCGCCGCGCAAGCTCGCTCGACGAGCGCATCAGCAATATCTTTATTTCCATCGGCATCCCGCCGAACATCAAGGGCTACAACTACCTGCGCGAGGGCATCAAAATGGCGGTCGCCGATCCGCACGTCATCAACAATGTGACCAAGGGTCTGTATCCCGTCATCGGAGAAAAGTACGGAACGTCCGCAAGCAAAGTGGAGCGCGCCATCCGCCACGCCATCGAAGTTGCGTGGAACCGCGGGCGCATCGATGCGGTCAACGCCATTTTCGGCGCACGGGTATACATCGGCACGGAAAAACCGACGAACAGCGAATTCATCGCGCTCGTCGCGGACAAGCTCATTCTGGAAAACATGGTCTGATCCTGCAATGGACGGAACACGGCGCGCCGCCTGATGCGGCGCGTCTTTTTTATGCCGAGCGCAGGGCGCGAAAGAACAAAGCGGCGCACGGCTCTCAGGAGTGAAGTAAAGATCCCATAATATTAATATGCCGTTTTAATGGCTCGTCCGGCGGGGAAAGGATTTTTTTCCGTCAAGAAATGCGGTCGGCCTCTTGACATGCATCCGATTCATGCTATAATGGATATAAAGATTCTCCCGGGGGCAATGATGGCGAAAAGAGAAGGCAAAAAAGGAAAGAGATTGGAATACGATCCTGTATTATTTGATCAGGACGTAGAAGCGTATCGGGCATATTGGGAAAGCATTCGGGACAAAATCCCCCAAAAGTTTGCAAAGGCGTATTGGGGAACAAAATTTTCTGATTACAGTCATTTTCACGACTATTACATTTTGCGCTTTTCTATGATGGGGAACTATAATACGTATAAGCATGAAACAGATACGATTGAAATGGTGATTTATAGCGATACAGGTCTTTATGAAATTACTTTTAGTAAAATTCATAAAGTATATTGCAGCTTTGAGGTGACTGCAAATGGGATATGTGAAAATTGGCTTACAGATATTCTTCAAAGTTGGATTGGTATATCCAAGGAGGGGAATTATATCTTTGAATTTCAAACTGGTTGGAGTCCGGGAAGGGTAAGAATTGATTTTGAGAAAGTACGAGTAGTAGAACATACATTGAGAAGTTATTTTCATAAGCAGAAATCAGAAAATTAAAATTATGATAGCAAAAAGAAGCACGAGGCGCCCGTGTTTCTTTTTTAATCCGGCATATGGCGGCAGACGTCTGCCGCAGCGTTCCGTCCTGCGCGCCGTGCGGTCCGCGGAAATCCGCGGCATGGAAGGGGATTTGCGAATTTTCCGAAAATCTGCTTGAAATCGTTGAAAAATCCGGGCGGAAATGTTATACTATATGCTGAAATCAAAGACGGTGCTCCCCGTAGGGGAGCGGGTACGGAGGTTCGGCTTGAACGGCGTTGGACGCGGAGAGGAACAACAGAATAAAAATAAGGGATCGCTTTTTACCAAAGAGACGGTGGGAATGACGCTGCTCTTATTCAGCGCGGTCATCTTTTTTATTGCCGTTACGGGGCGATACGTCTTCGGCGAGATCGGACTTGCGATCACGGCATTTTTTGTGGGGCTGACGGGTTACTTCGTCTATCCCCTGCTTTTGCTTGCCATGTATGCGTCCGCCGTCATGGTCTTCGGCAAAAAGTTTGTCCCCGCGCGCTGGATCGTGCGGGTGTATCTGCTGCTTGCCGTCGTCTTCTTCATCGTGCATACGGCGACTTCCGAGCGCTTCTTCGGCGAAGGATACGGCAGTTATCTGGCGGGCTGCTGGTCTGCCGCAGGCGAGAGCATTGCCCAAGGGACGGGCGGCGGCATTTTATTCGGGCTCATCGCCTATCCCGTGCGCACCGCGCTGTCCGCGGTGGGGGCGTATATCCTCTATGCGCTGCTCGTCCTGCTCGCGCTCTGGTTCATCCTCATCGCAACGCCGCTGCGCGCCGTGCTGCTTCCTTCCGCAAGGATGCGCAAGGAAAAGCCCGCGGAAGAAAAGCAGCCCGTGACGTTCGGCGACCTTCCCGAACCCGAGCGCAGCGCCGCTTTCGACCGCGAGACCGTTCCTTCCGCCGCGCCTGCGGATGCGCCTTCTTCCGCGCCCGTCTATCCGTCTGCGCCCGTGCAGACGGCTCCCGCACCGCCCGTTACCGCGCAGCCCGTCCGCAAGAGCTCTCTCGACGAAGCGCGTGCCATGCTCTTTCAGGGAGATCCTGCGAGCAGCTACAAAAATAACCTCATTTTCGACCGCGATTCCCGTTTCAACACCTATCCCCGCCGTTCCAGCGTGGGACCTGTGGAAGCGGGTGCCGCACAGCCTTCCGCGCGTGCGCCGCAGGCGGAGCCCGCGCAGACGTCCGGCATGAGCTATACCGAACGCTATACGGCGGAGACTTCCGATACGCGCCCTGCAATGCCCCGCCAGGTGACGCAGGTGCGTCCCGCGCCGTCCGTGATCTCTGATGACGATTTCAATTATCCGCAGTCGCCTTCTTACCGCGCGCCTTCGGAGCCCGCCATCCGCGATCACGATTTTTACGCCAACGACGTTGCGGCGGGGGATGCATCCGAAACGGCGTTCTCCTCACAGCCGACGGTGGACGACTATGAAATTCCCGCGCGCCCGACGTATGAACAGCCCGTCGAGCCCGCGCGTCCGACATACGAAGCGCCCGTTGAGTCCGCGCGTCCGACATACGAAGCGCCCGTTGAGCCCGCGCGTCCGACGTATGAACAGCCCGCCGAACCCGCGCGCCCGACGTATGAACAGCCCGCCGAGCCTGCGCGTCCGACGTATGAAAAACCCGTTGAGCCCGCGCGTCCGACGTATGAACAGCCCGCCGAACCCGTGCGCCCGACGTACGAAGCGCCTGCGGAACGATCGGAGACGGCGGCAGATCTTTCCCGTTCGCGTGAGAGCGAGTTCCGCAATCTCTTTTCGCAGCCCGTGGAGGAGCGTACCCGTGTGGAGGACGTTCCGCCGCCTGCGGACAGGCAGGAGCGTTTTTCCCGTTATGACGACGAGCTTCCCGCGGGCAGCCGCGTGTTCGAGTCGCCCGTACGTGATTCCGCCGCAGACCTCTTTGACGGCGACCAGGACGACGAGGAGGACGTGGCAGACTTCCGTCGGGACGACGGCATGTCGCCCCTTCCCGTGCGGGAGAGGGGAGAGCGCGGCGCCGGCATGCGCGCGGAGCGCTCCCTGCGTACCTCCGAACCCGCGGCGCCCATTCCCGCTGAAGAAGCGCCCGTTCCCGAAAAGCACGTGTACAAGCCCTACGTCTATCCCGATCTGAACGATCTGGTCGAATATCCCAACACGTCGGGCGTCTCGCAGGAGGAGATCGAGCAGAATTCCGCCGTCATCGTGGATACGCTCGCGGGATTCCGCGTCGATGCGGAGGTCATCCGCGTGACCGTCGGCGCGACCGTCACCCGTTACGACATCGACATTCCGAGGAACATTGCCGTCTCGCAGGTCATCAAGCGTGACGCGGAGATCGCCATGCGTCTGCATACGCGCGACGGCGTCAATATCTACTCCAATTCGGAGATGGGCGCCATCTCCATCGAAGTGCCCAATTCGGTGCGTTCGACGGTGGGGCTGAAATCGGTCATGCAGTCGGACGAATACGTTCACTCCAAGCCCGGTTCCCTGATGTTCGCCATCGGGCAGGACGTCGAAGGGCGCAACGTGTGCGGCAATATCGTCAAAATGACGCACGTGCTCGTTGCAGGTTCCACCAACTCCGGTAAATCCGTCTGCCTCGATTCCATGCTCATCAGCCTGATCTGCAAGTACTCGCCCGAGGAGCTGCGGCTCATCCTGATCGATCCGAAGAAGACGGAGTTCATCGTTTTCGACGGGCTGCCGCACCTCATGATCAACGAGATCATTTCGGATGCGCAGAAGGCGGTCGCCGCGTTCAATTGGGCGATCAAGGAGATGGAGCGCCGCTATACGCTGTTCGAAAAGAAGACGCGCGGCGGCGTCAACGTGCGCAATATCGACGAATACAACAATGCGCTCACCGAGGACGAGGAAAAGCTGCCCAAGATCGTCATTGTCGTGGACGAGCTTGCGGACCTCATGTCCGTCGCCAAGAAGGACATCGAAGAGCGCATCCAGCGGCTCACGCAGAAGTCGCGCGCCGCGGGCATCCACCTTGTGCTTGCCACGCAGCGCCCGTCCGTGGACGTCATCACGGGCGTGATCAAGGGCAATCTGCCCACGCGTATGGCGCTGCGCGTCATTTCGGACGTCGATTCGCGCACCATCCTCGACGAATCGGGCGCGCAGAAGCTCCTCGGCAACGGCGATATGCTCTTCCGTACGGGCGGCATGTTCAACAGCCTGCGCGTGCAGGGCGCGTTCGTCAGCTCCAAGGAGATGCAGGCGGTCGTGCAGGACGTCAAGACGCACAACGAAGCGTATTTCGATTCCTCCGTCGCCGATTTCATCAACAAGACGGAGGGGGACGCGGGCGTCTCCGGTGGCGGCGGCGACGCCGACGACGGCGCGGTCGATCCGCAGTATATCAAGGCGCTCGGCATTGTCGTCAACCTCGGACAGGCGTCCATTTCCCTCATTCAGCGCAAGTGCTCGGTGGGCTATAACCACGCGGGCAAGATCATCGAATGGATGGAGCTGATGGGCTATATCTCGCCCTTTGACGGCAAGGCGAAGGCGCGCGCCGTGCTGCTCTCCAAAGAGGATTTCGAAGCCAAATACGGAGATCTCAACTGATGCAGAAAGTGTTCGGCATGATTTCCCTCGGCTGCGACAAGAACCGCGTGGACGGGGAACGCCTTCTGGGCGAAGTGCGCCGCCGCGGCTGTCCCATTACGGACGATCCCCTCGAGGCGCAGGTGCTCATCGTCAATACCTGCGCCTTTTTGAACGCCGCCCGCAAGGAGGCGATCGATACGATCATCGAAGGCAATTCCCTGCGTTCGGGAAAGCTGGAAAAGATCGTCGTTGCGGGCTGCCTTCCCGAAAAGTATATTGCGGAGCTCTATCCCGCACTGACGGAAGGGGACGTGTTTTTAGGCGTGTCCGATTGTTCCCAATTGTTTCCCGCGCTGGAGCGGGCGTACGCGGGCGAACGCGTCAACGCCGTCGGCACGGGCTGCGAAGGGGCGGAGCGCGTCATCACCACGCCGCCCCATCTCAAGTATCTGAAGATCGCGGACGGGTGCTTCAACCACTGCACGTACTGCCTTATTCCGAGCATCCGCGGCAAGTACCGCTCCTATCCCATGGAGCAGCTTGTCGCCGAAGCAGGAAGCCTCGGCGAAACGCAGGAGCTCGTTCTGGTCGCACAGGATACCACGCGCTACGGCGAGGACAGGGGCGGAAATCAATTTGTCGAACTTTTGAAAAAACTTTCTGAACTTGACAATATCTGTCATATTCGTCTGCTATACTGTTATCCGGAAGTGGTCACGGACGCACTCATCGCCGAGGTGCGCGACAATCCCAAGATCGTGAAGTACCTCGATATTCCTCTGCAGCACAGCGAAGACCGCATCCTGAAGCTCATGGGGCGGCGGGGAACGCGGGCGGAATACCTTGCGTTGCTTGAAAAGCTCCGCCGCGAGATCCCGCAGATCGCTCTGCGCACCACCTTCATTGCGGGATTTCCCACCGAGACGGAGGAGGAGCACGAGGCGTTGAAGCGCTTTCTGCAGGAAGCGCGCTTTGAAAACTGCGGCTTTTTCGCCTACTCCCGCGAGGAGGGCACGCCGGCCTATCGGCTCAGGGGACAGATCCCCGCCCGTATCAAAGAGCGCAGGGTGCGCGCGCTCTACCGCGTGCAGGAGGCGCTCTCGAAGGAGCGGCTCTCCCGCTTTGCCGGAAGCACCGTGCGGGTGCTGTGCGACGGGATCGATTACGAAAAAAGCTGTTTTTTCGGGCATACTGCATTTCAGGCATACGACGCGGACGGCAAAGTGTATTTCAACGCGCCCAAAGCGGAGACGGGGAAATACTACGACGTCCTTGTGGAGCGAGCCGACGAGGCGGATTTGTACGGACACGTCGACCCCATTTCGGATGAAAACGGCGCTGAGCGCGAAGCCTGACCGAACATGACGGGCACGCGAGAACAAAGCGTCATCTGACGCGTTGTGGCGGGACTGCAGACATTATTGGAAAATACTTTTTATGGCAAGCAACGGATGGGTGCAAGGGACGTGAGCGCTTCATCCGACGGAAACAAAGGAGACTAATATGAATCTTCCCAATAAAATTACGCTGACGCGCATCTTTATGATTCCCGTGTTTGTGGTATTTTTCTATCTGGACGTGCTGAACGGATGGAATTTCCTCATCGCCGCGATCATTTTCCTGCTGGCGGCATCGACGGACGCGCTCGACGGGCACATCGCAAGGAGCAGGGGACTTGTCACCAATCTCGGAAAGTTCCTCGATCCCATTGCGGACAAGGTGCTCGTTTCCACGGCGTTTATCCTGCTTCTGACGCGCGGAATTATCTTTGAAGTGCGCTTTTTCGAGGGTTGGGGACTCATCGTTGCGGGAATCTGCGTCGCGGTCATCCTCGCCAGAGAACTCATCGTCAGCGGTTTCCGTATGATCGCCGCAGAGCGCAACCTCGTGATTGCGGCGGACAAGCTGGGAAAGATCAAGACGACGTTCCAGGACGCATCCATTGTGCTGATTTTGGCGGGAACGGCGTTTAATTATGTCCCTGCGGGCATGGTGATTCTCATTGTCGGCATTTTCTTCTTCTATATCTGCACCGTTCTGACGGTCGTCTCGGGCGTCAATTATATCGTGAAAAACAAGCACGTCCTGCGCGACAGCGCTGATTCCAAGCAAAAGCCGCAGGATACAGAAAGTTCTGCCGAAGAAAAACAGTCGTCGGAGGCGCAGGGGTGAAGTACGCGGGCATCGTCCTTCGCAATACCAAAAACAGCCTGTCCTGCGTCGATTATGCGCCCGTGTTCGACGCGCTCTTGTCGGGCGGCGTGCTGACGGACGAGATCGTTCTGCTTGCCTACGACGCTCCCAGCAAAGTCTCCGCGGCGCTGCTGCGCCTTTCCACCGAATGCGACGGCGTATTCCTCGTCTGTGCGCCCGTGCTTTTGTCCTCCGCCAAGGAGGCGGTGAGCGCGGCGAGCGAGGAGGCGTTTTCCGAAGAGTATCTTCTGGAGACGGAGGACTGCCTGTTCGCCGTATTGCCCGAGGGGGCGCGCGGGGCGGAGATCGTCCGCACCGAAGCCGTGCCGCGCATCGACAGGCGGCGCCGCCGTTCGTATGCGCGCGTCGTTCTGCGCACCTGTACCGCCCCGCGCGAAGCGGTGCGCGCCGCAATGAAAAAGGCGGACGAAGCGGGCGGCGGAAAGCTCTCCCTGCATGCCTCGGACGAATACGGCTGCGGGAGGATCGAAGTCATTTACGACCAGGAAACGCCCAAGATGACGGCGGACGAGGTGGTCCGCATCCTCGCAAGCGAACTCAAGGACTACGTGTACGCGATGGAGGACGTCACGCTCGCCGAACGGCTGGTCGCGGCGCTTAAGCTCCATAAGATGCATGTGTCCACTGCCGAATCGTTTACGGCGGGCGGCGTGGGACGGGCGATCGTGCAGGTCCCCGGCGCGAGCGCCGTATTTTTCGAAGGGATCAACGCTTACGACAACAAGGCGAAGCACGAGCGGCTGGGCGTGAATGAATACACGCTCATGAGCAAGGGCGCCGTGTCCGACGAGACCGCTTACGAGATGGCGGCGGGGCTTCTGAAGGCGGGCAACTGCGATCTTGCGATCGCGACCACGGGCATCGCCGGACCGGATGCGGACGGCACCGACAAGCCCGTTGGGCTGTGCTTTCTCGCCGCAGGGACCAGGGAGCGCGTCCGCGTGTTCCGCTTCCAGCTTGCGGGCGAGAGAGAGACGGTCACGCGCACGGCGATCAATTACGCGCTCTTCCTCGCGCTGAAAGAGATCTCCTGACAAGGTCTCGTTTGTGCGCCGATTCAATGATAACTGTAAAAAATGCAAGGAGAATGGTATGAACGAAGAAAAACTCAAGGCGTTGGACGCCGTCCTCGCCCAGATCGAAAAGGCGTACGGCAAGGGCGCGATCATGAAGCTCGGCGAGAGCGCCGGCAATACCGACATCGAAGTCATCCCTTCGGGGTGTCTTTCGTTGGATCTTGCGCTCGGCATCGGCGGATTCCCCCGCGGCAGAATGATCGAGATCTACGGTCCCGAATCTTCAGGTAAGACGACGGTTGCGCTGCACGCGGTCGCCGAAGCGCAGAAGCTGGGCGGCATCGCGGCGTTCGTGGACGCCGAGCATGCGCTCGACCCCGTGTATGCCAAAAAGCTGGGCGTCAATCTCGACGATCTGTACGTCTCGCAGCCCGATACGGGCGAACAGGCGCTCGACATCGTGGATGCGCTCGTGCGCTCTTCCGCGGTGGATATCATCGTCGTGGACTCGGTCGCCGCGCTCACGCCCAAGGCGGAGATCGAAGGGGACATGGGGGATTCGCACGTCGGTCTGCAGGCGCGTCTCATGTCGCAGGCGCTGCGCAAGCTGACCGCCATCGTCAACAAGAGCAAGACGTGCGTCGTGTTCATCAACCAGCTCCGCGAAAAGGTGGGCGTCATGTTCGGCAATCCCGAAGTGACGCCGGGCGGCAAGGCGCTCAAATTCTATGCTTCCATCCGCATCGACGTCCGGAAGACGGATATTCTGAAGGATACGGAAGGGGCTGCGGGCAACCGCACGCGGGCGAAGGTGGTCAAAAACAAGCTCGCGCCGCCCTTCCGTCAGGCGGAGTTCGACATTATGTACGGCGAAGGCATTTCGCAGGAAGGGTGCCTGATCGACCTCGGCATCCAGTACGACGTCATCAAAAAGAGCGGCGCGTGGTTCAGCTATAACGACCAGAAGGTCGCCAACGGCCGCGAAAAGATGCGTCAGTTCCTGAAGGACAATCCCGAGCTTGCCAAGGAGATCGAGGAGAAGATCCGCGCCGCGGCAAAGGGCGCGCCCGTCGAAGAGGTCGCGGGCGCAGAAGAAAAGGCATGAAATACGGATATCTGCGCGCGGCGGCGGCGAGCCCCGCGCTGAAAGTCGCCGATCCCGCTTATAACGCCGCGCGCATCTGCGAGGTCATCCGCGCGCAGGCGGAGCGGGGAACGGAGCTTCTGGTCTTTCCCGAACTTTCCCTGAGCGGGTACACCTGCGGCGATCTCTTTTTGCAAAAAACGCTCACGGACGGCTGCCTGAAAGCGCTGCTGCAGATCGCAGAGGCGACCGCCGGCAAGAAGATGCTCGTCTTTGTGGGGCTTCCCGTCGTGTGCGAGGGGAAGTTGTACAACTGTGCCGCCGGCATTGCAAACGGGAAAGTGGAGGGCATCGTTCCCAAGACGTATCTTCCCAACTACAATGAATTTTACGAGGAACGGCACTTTTCCCGCGGATTCGGGGGGGAGGCATACGTCCGCTTCCCCGACGGCAGTTTTGCGCCCATGTCCGTCAATTTTCTGTTCACGGCGCAGGGCTTCGAGGAACTGACGGTCGCCTGCGAGATCTGTGAGGACGTCTGGGTCGCCGATCCTCCCTCCACGCGCCATGCGCAGCGGGGGGCGACGGTCATCGTCAACCTTTCCGCCAGCAATGAGACGATCGGGAAGCGGGAATACCGCAAGACGCTGCTTTCGTCCCAGTCGGGCAGAAACGTATGCGCCTATGTGTATGCCGACGCGGGCATGGACGAGAGCACTTCGGACATGGTATTCGCGGGCAACAGCATGATCTATGAAAACGGCATGCTGCTCGCCGAGAGCGCGCCTTTCTCCGGCGAGGTCTGCGAGGCGGAGCTGGACGTGGACTTCCTGCTTGCCGAGCGCAGGCGGCTGAATACCTTCAAAACCTGTTATGAACGCGGGTCGGAGGGGAGTTATTTCTGGACAAAGGCCGATTTCTGGACAGAGGAACTGCCCGCGCCGGACGTTTCGCCCATGCCCTTTGTCCCCGCAGAAGAGGGGGCGCGGAACGAGCGTGCCGAGCTCATTCTCAATATGCAGGCGCATGCGCTTGCAAAGCGCCTCGCGCATACGAACGCCCGTACGGCGGTCATCGGCATTTCGGGCGGGCTGGATTCCACGCTCGCACTCCTTGTCACGGCGCGCGCGTTCGATCTGCTGAAAAAGGACCGCACGGACATCTGCGCCTATACCATGCCCGGGTTCGGCACCACGGGCAGGACGAAGGGGAACTCCCTCGCCCTCATGAAGGCGATGGGCGTGACGGCGCGCACGGTGCGCATTTCGGACACGGTGCTGCGGCATTTCAAGGACATCGGACATGATCCCGCTGTTCTGAACGCCGCCTATGAGAACGCGCAGGCGCGCTACCGCACCATGATCCTGATGGACGCCGCCAACGAGACGGGCGGACTCGTCGTCGGGACGGGCGACCTTTCCGAACTCGCCCTCGGCTGGTGCACCTACAACGGCGACCATATGAGCATGTACGCGGTGAATTCCTCTGTGCCGAAGACGCTTGTAAAGTATCTCGTCCGTGCCGAAGGCAGGCGGCTGGGGGGCAGGACGGAGAAGATTTTAAGCGACATTCTCGCCACGGAAATTTCTCCGGAGCTGCTCCCGCCAGATGCCGCGGGGAACATCGCGCAGAAGACGGAAGATATTATCGGTCCGTACGAGCTGCACGACTTCTACCTGTATCATTTCCTGCGCCGCGGCGATCCGCCCGCCAAGACGCTCTTTCTGGCGGAGCGCGCCTTTGCGGGGAAATATGACAGGGCAACGCTGAAAAAGTGGCTGGTGAATTTCTACCGCCGGTTCTTTTCGCAGCAGTTCAAGCGCAATTGCGTGCCCGACGGCGTAAAGGTGGGTTCGGTGTCCCTTTCGCCGCGCGGCGATTGGCGTATGCCGTCGGACGCGTCGGCGGCTCTGTGGCTGGAACAGGCGGAAAACCTTTAAAAACGGCTTAAAATGATTGATCTTGGAGGGAATATTCGATGAGTTTTGCAAAAGATTTCGTGTGGGGCGTGGCGACCGCCGCCTATCAGATCGAGGGCGGCGCGTACGAGGGCGACAAGC